>JBBQPM010000156.1:0-16380 GCA_038217425.1 Gemmatales bacterium | reverse complement strand
GGGTCGGGCCGGACCTGCCCGTGCGGTCATTCCTGCCGCCACAAAGGACGGTCGCCGCGGTCGGTCGTAACGGCGATCGGGCTCATCACGCTCGAACGCGCCTACTTCACCTGCGCAGGTTGCAGTCTGGGCGGCTATCCGCTGGATCGCCGCGTCGGCATCGAGGGCTATCTCACGCGTCAGGCGACCCGTTTGGCGTGCCGCGCCGGCGCGAGCCATTCGTTCGCGGAATCGGAAAGTCTCCTCGCCGATCTGTGCGGTTGGCACCTCAGCGACGAGCGACTCCGCCAAGCGTGCCACGAAGAATCGCGACGTATCGCCCAGTGGCAAAAGGACAATCCGGCGGCGCTCGAGGCGTTCCCCAAGGCGAAGGGGGAAGTCGAATTCCAGACCGACGCCGTGAAAGTGAACACCGACACGGGCTGGCGCGACATGAAAATCGGCATATTCGCGAAGCGGCCGCTGGGCCCGGCGGCGACGCCTGCCGAATGGGCCACGCGGCATCTGCCGGCGCCGAGCGTGCGCATCGCCTTCGCCGGCATTGAATCGATCGACCTCTTCGCGCCGCGCTGGGCCGAGTGGAAGCGGCGCCTGGGCATCGTCAGTCCGGCATCGATCAGCGTTCTGGGCGACGGCGCCGAGTGGATCTGGGATCACGCCCAGGTGCAATTCCCGGGCGCCTCGGGCCTTTTGGATATCTATCACGCTAGTACATACATTTCCGATGCCGCCAAGGCTCTGCATGGCGAAAACACTCCGCAAGCGAAGGCCTGGCTCGACGAGGGACGGCAGGCGTTACTCGCGGACGGATGGTGGGGAATCTGCCAACACATCGGAGCGACCTTGGCCGCCGACAACACGCCCGAACGGCATCAAGGCGTGGTTGGCTTGACGAGCTATCTTTCGAAGCATCTGGATCACTTGAATTACCGCCTTCGCCTTCACCAGGGCAAAAGCATCGGCAGCGGCATGGTGGAAGGAGCCGCCAAAAACCTGATCGGCAAGCGATTGAAACAGACGGGCGCCCGTTGGAAGGTGGAGAACGCCAACAAAATGGGCGAACTCTGCTGTCTCAACTACAGCAGCCAATGGGCCGCGTACTGGAATGCCGCATGAGTGCCGGAAAGGATTGGCGCGCCCGGCGCGCCCTCTCTATCTCTTCCAACGGTTTCGCGATACTGTGATACAGTAAAGCATCATTTCGAGCGTCGGCACAGGCGTGCGGCATGCACCAAGTCCCCGACCGCCTGGCGAGTCAATGTCGAATCGTGCGAACCTCCTACCAGGCCCGAGACGCGTCCGATGAACTCCGCGACGCCAGCGATTCAGAACTTGGCTCGGCGGCTGATCGCCTGTGAGAGAGCGCACAATCCGCGCGCCGATGCTGTACAAGCCTGCGATAAACTGCGAAAGCCGCTCGCCAAACTCGCGGGGGCGGCCGGATTTCGAACGCTCCTGGCGCGGGCCCTGGCACTTGCCAAGGCGGATGAGCCCTGGCTGCAAACGGTGCAGGTGCTGGCGGACGGGACTCTCGACGGATTCGCCGAGGCTCGGCGGCTTCCCGGGGACAAACCGCCCTGCGAGGCCGGGACGGTGATCCTGGCGAGACTCCTCGGGCTCCTCGTAACCTTTATCGGCGAACCATTGACGATGCGACTGGTTCGCGACGTTTGGCCGGAAATGGCTTTAGAAAAAACGACTTCGGACGAGGGACAACCATGAGCGCGGAAGAACGAGTCATCATCCGAAAGCTCAAAACCGGCGTGCCGGGGCTGGACGACATTCTGGGCGGCGGACTCCCCGAGTATTCCTTCAACATCCTCGCGGGATCCCCCGGTTGCGGCAAGACCACCCTCGCTCACCAGATCATGTTCGCCAATGCCGTCCCGGAGCGGCCGGCCTTGTACTTCACCGTGCTGGGCGAGCCTGCCCTCAAGATGCTCCGCTACCAGCAGCAATTCCTCTTCTTCGATTCGAGCAAGCTCAATAACGCCGTCCGGTTCATCAACCTCAGCCAGATCGTGCTGGAACAAGATCTCGAGGCCGTCCTCGCGGAAATCGTCAAGGAGGTCGAAGCGGTCAGCCCCGGCATCGTCGTGGTCGATTCGTTTCGGACGGTGGTGCGCAAGGCCTCGGGGGGCACCGGCGAGGCTGAACTCCAGGGGTTCGTCCAAAGACTCGCGCTGCATCTCACCAGTTGGCAGGCGACCACCTTCCTGATCGGCGAATATACCGAGGGGGAAATGCGTGACAACCCGGTCTTTACCGTCGCCGACGGACTCTTCTGGCTTTATCAACAAGTCGAGCGAAACTCGATCGTGCGGAAACTGCAGATTATGAAACTGCGGGGCCAAGCATCGGTTCCGGGCATGCACACGTTCCGCATCAATAATGCCGGGGTGCAAGCTTTCCCGCGCACGTTCGGCCTCACGGGCCGAATCGAAAAGGCCCCAGATCGGCGCCGACTTTCGTGCGGGATCGCCGGGTTGGACGCGCTCCTGGGCGGCGGTATCCCCGAAGGCGATAGCCTGCTGGTGGCGGGCCCCTCGGGCACCGGCAAGTCGGTCTTCGCGACCCAGTTCATCGCCGAGGGTATCCTGTGCGGCGAACCGGGGATCGTCGCGATCTTCGAGGAACGTCCCGACGAATATGCGGGGCGCGCGACCGGTCTCGGCATGGATTTCGAAACGCCGCAGCAGAACGGCTCTCTGAACATCATTTACCTGCGCCCGCTGGACTTGTCGGTCGACGAGACGATGCGCGAAGTTATCGACGCCGTGGAGCGGACCGGCGCCAAGCGGGTGGTGATCGATTCGCTGGCCGGGTTCGAGTTGGCCCTGGCGCCCGCCTTCCGCACCGATTTCCGCGAGTCGCTCTACCGCATGATCGGCGCCCTCACGCGCACCGGCGTCACCATCGTCAGCACCGTCGAGGTCGTCGAGACGTTCACCGAACTCGCGCTCAGCCCCTACTCGATCTCGTTCCTCTCCGACGACATCATTCGGCTCCGGTATGTGGAGATCGACGGCCAGCTCCGCAAAGTGCTCATGGTCGTCAAGATGCGCGGCAGCAACCACAGCAAGGATATTTGCGAGTACGAAATCATGGCCGAGGGATTGCGCATCGGCGAGCGGGTCAAAGGTTATCACGGGCTCATCACCGGCGTTCCCGAGCCGATTCAGTTTAGCGAGCGCACCGGCGCAGCGAATCAGAAGGACTAGCACATGGTTGCGAATCTCGAACTCGACGCGCCCGAACTCGGGCAAATCTGCCAATACCTCTCCGAACGCTCGCCCCAGCCGATGGTCGCCGTCGATGGGACGACGCACGTCGTGTCTTATGTGAATCCGGCCTTTGCTCGGCTGGTCGGCAAGGAGCGGAAGGATCTCATGGGCCGGCCCTTCGCCGAGGCCGTGCCGGAAGGAATCGCAAATGGCTGCGTCGCGCTCCTGGATCGCGTTTTCCGCACCGGACGGCACGAGAATCTGGCCGAGCAAGAGCACCGGCAAGTCGAATTGCTTCCCGTGTATTGGTCGTATGCCGTGTGGGCGATCATCGGCGACGACCACCGTCCGTCGGGGGTGATGATTCAGGTGACGGATTCCACGGAGACCGCCGTCTTCCGTCGGCAGATCATGGAGATGAACGAGGCGCTGCTGCTCTCCTCGACGCGGCAGCACGAACTGGCGGCGGCGGCGGAATCGCTCAGCAAACGTTTGCAAACGGCCGTCGATACCCGGGATCGCTTCCTCGCCGTCCTCAGTCACGAACTTCGCAACCCCCTCGCGCCGTTGGCGATGGGCCTGAAAACGCTCAAACTCGCCGGCCTGGATCCGGTCGTGACCGAAAAATCTTGGGCTATGATGGACCGGCAAGTGACTCGGATGGTTCGCCTGGTAGACGACCTGCTCGACGTCAGCCGACTCACGGCGGGCCGACCGGAACTCTCCAAAAAGCGGGTGGCGCTCAAAGCGCTGATGCGCGACGCGGTGGAGGGAAGTCAGCCGCTGATCGACGCCCTTTCGCACGAACTGACCGTCACGCTGCCGATCGAGCCGATCTTTTTGGAGGGCGATCCGACGCGGCTGGCGCAGATCTTCTTGAACCTGCTCAACAACGCCGCCAAATACAGCGAACCCGGCGCGAGCATTTGGCTCTCCGCGAAGCAGGACGGAAACATGGTCGCCGTGAGCATCCGCGACACGGGGATCGGCATCAGCGCCGCCCACCTGCCCAACATTTTCGAGGCTTTCGTGCAAGTGGACACGTCGTGGGAACGGGCGCAGGGGGGCCTGGGCATCGGCCTGTCTCTGGTGAAGGAATTCGTCGGACTGCACGGCGGCCGGGTCGAAGTCCACAGCGACGGGCTGGGCAAGGGGAGCGAGTTCGTCGTGTATCTACCGGTAGCGTCGGCAGCGGAGGCCGAGTTGCCGGCCGCGGTAATCGAGACGCCGCGCGGGCCGGGGCGGCGCATCCTCGTTGCGGACGACAACAACGACGCGGCGGAGTCCCTGGCCATGATGCTGGAAATCATGGGACATGAAGTTCGTACGGCGAGCGACGGCGAGGCGGCCGTGTCGATCACCGCGGATTTCCGCCCGGATCTGGTCCTGATGGATCTCGGCATGCCTCGTCTGACCGGGTACGAGGCGGCTCGCCAGATCCGCGCCCAACCCCTGGGGAATCTGCCTTATCTCGTCGCCCTCACCGGGTGGGGGGCGGACGAAGACCGCCGACGAACGCAAGATGCTGGGTTCGATCGACATCTGGTCAAACCCGTGGAGCTGGACACGCTCAACAAGATGATTGCCGAGATGCCGGTCCGATCTTCCTGACCTCGCGGAGTGCTTCCATGGGTCTGCAAGCATCGTACTCTGGCGCGGGCGATCGGTTCGATCTGCCGCGCCTGTGCCGGTATTTCTCGGAGCATTCGCCCCAACCGATGGTCGCGGTCGAAGGTTCCGCACACGTCATTCGCTATCTCAATTCGGCCTTCGCTCGGCTATCGGGCAAAACGGCGGAAGAACTGCTGGGCCGGGCGTTCGATGAAGTGGTGCCGGAAGGCGCCGGGTGCGTGGCGCTCCTGGAACGGGTCCTTCAAACGGGGCTGCCTGCGAAACTGGCGGAGCAAGAACAGCGTCAAACGCCCCCTGCCTTTTGGTCGTTCGAGATGTGGGCGATCGTGGGCGCGGACGAAAATCCGATCGGAGTCATGATTCAGGTCGCCGACGTCACTGAGACATCGCTCTTCCGCCGCGAGGCGACGGCGATGAATGAGGCACTGATGGTCTCGTCCGTCCGGCAGCACGAGTTGCTCGACGCCATCGAACGTAGCGAACAGGAACGGCGCGTGTTGCAGGTCAAGATGTTCGAGGCTCAGAAGCTGGAAAGCCTGGGGGTCTTGGCGGGTGGGATCGCTCATGACCTCAATAACATTCTGACGCCTGTGCTGGGTTTCGCGGAGCTGGCCGCCCACGTTTTGCCGGTAGGTTCGCCCGCCGCGGTTTTTCTGGAAGAAGTCTCGAAGAACGGTCGCCGTGCAGCGGACCTCGTGCAGCAGATCCTGGCATACTCGGGCAAGAGCCTGTTCGTCCTTCAATTGTTGGACCTGTCCAAGCTCGTGGGCGAGATGCACGGTTTGCTCAGATCGGCGGTCGCCAGCCACATCCGCCTCGAGTTCGATCTCTGCCCGCGACTTCCGCTCATCGAGGCCGATTCCACTCAGCTCTCTCAAGTAATCCTCAACCTGACGACGAACGCCGGTGAAGCGATCGCCGAGCGGGAGGGCGTTGTCACGGTGCGCACGGGGGTGATTTCGACGGATTCTCCGCCGGCGGTTTTCCTGGAAGTGGCGGATACGGGCTGCGGCATGTCCGCGGACGTCATGGGAAAGATCTTCGATCCGTTCTTCACGACCAAATTTACGGGCCGTGGCCTGGGACTCGCGGTCGTGCAAGGAATCGCCCGCGGGCATCACGGCGTGGTTCAGGTCCAGAGCGAGTTGGGCAAGGGGAGCGTCATTCGCATCACGCTCCCCGTTTCGACGAAAGCCGAGAAGCACGCCGCCGCGGCGCCTTCGAGCGCGGGCTGGGTCGGGACCGGAACCGTCCTGGTGGTCGACGACGACAAAATGGTGTGCGAGTTGGTAAGCCTCATGCTGCAACAGGTCGGCCTCACGGTGCTCGTCGCTCGTACGGGTCAGGCCGGGCTCGACGCGTTCCGCGCGCGTCCGCAAGACTTCCATGCCGTCGTTCTCGACCTGACCATGCCGCAGATGGGAGGCCTGGAAGTCGCGGAGGCAATGCGGAAATTGCGTGCGGACATACCGATCGTGCTCATGAGCGGTTACAGCGCCACGGAAGTGAATCTTTTGGCGAAGGGATTCGGCATCTCGGGGTTCGTGCAGAAGCCGTTCCAAAGTGCCGAACTGCTGTCGGCGGTGCGCCGGGCATTGGGGCAGTGAGGTTGCGGTTCAATGCGAGATGGCTCGAACGCTCTCCACATCGACAATTCCCTGCGGCTCGTGAATTGAGTAGATCATCGATAGCGGCGGAATCCTTATTCGGTAAAGACCTTCCGACACATGGGTTCCTGCGCCATAAGGATCGCTGGAAAGCAACTTGTCCCCTGCTGCCTGTGCGGCGGTTACTGCATCACGGTCGCTAGCGACGATCCAAATCTCAGCCAACTCGTCCTCTACGTAAGAATCCCATTCGACTCGGTATCGTTTCATACCGATTCTCCCGCCTGCATGCGGTGGATGAGGTCGCGGACCATCTCCGCATCAAGCGTTTTGGTTTTCGCAATCTCCGCGAGCCGTTGCAAATGGGCCGTCACTTGTTCGGATGGGATTTTCTTCCCGGGATTAGCCCGCCGTTGTTTGCAATACTCGATCATCTCGATATCTTCGGCAGAAAGCGGCGTCAAACGACCGACCACTCGGCCCCGTTCATCGAGCACTTCAATCTGGCCGCCTGCATTGAGAACAATCCGTGCTTGATCTTCCGACAGCTTGAGACGCATCGCGAAACCCTCCTTTACCACATCATACCTGCTCTCCGATTCCCTTGCAAGAAATCCCACACTCGCCTACCCGCGGCTTCGCCATAGGATAACTCTTCCCGCACGCACCCCTTTTTCCTGAGGCTCCGGATGAGTACGAGCGATCCCTGGTTCCAAACGCAGTTCGCCGAACGCATCGGCGGCGTCAACTACGGCAAAGGGACCGAAATCTACAAGTTCGAGAAGATCAAACGCGCCAAACGCGCCGTCCTCGCCGCCCATCCCGAACGCGCCATCCTCGATTTCAGCATCGGCGAAAACGACGAAATGGCCGACCCGCTCGTGCGCAACGTCCTCAAGGCCGAGGTCGATAAACTCGAAAACCGCGGCTACGCCGACAACGGCATCGCCTCGTTCAAGGAGGCGGCCGCGGGGTTCATGAAGAAGGTCTTCGGCGTCACGCTCGATCCCGTCACCGAGGTCAATCACGCCATCGGCTCCAAGCCGGCGCTGGCCATGCTCCCCGCCTGCTTCATCAACCCCGGCGACGTCACCCTCATGACCGTTCCCGGCTACCCCGTTGCGGGCACCCACACCAAGTACTACGGCGGCGACGTCCACAATCTGCCATTACTTGAAGAGCACAACTTCTATCCCGATCTCGATACGATCCCCGACAACATCCTGCAACGGGCCAAGCTGCTCGTGATCAATTATCCGAACAGCCCGACGGGCCAAATTGCGACGGTCGACTTTTACAAGAAAGTGATCGCGTTCGCGCACAAGCACAAGATCATCGTCGTGCAAGATGCGGCTCACATCCTGCTCTCGTTCAACGGGCCCGCTCTGAGTTTTCTGCAGGTCGACGGGGCGAAGGACGTCGGCGTCGAGATTCATTCGATGTCCAAGGGCTTCAATATGATCGGCTGGCGCATGGCGTTCGTCGCGGGCCATGCGAAGATCGTGCAGGCGTTTTCCGACGTCAAGGACAACAGCGATTCCGGACAGTTCATGGCCGTGCAACAGGCGGCGGCCGCGGCGCTCAACCATCCGGAACTCGGCGATCAGACGCGCGAGAAGTATCGTCGGCGGGCCAAGAAGCTCGTCGACGCCCTGAACCAGATCGGCTTCAAGGCGAAGATGCCGGGCGGTACGTATTTCCTCTACGTGAAAGCGCCCAAAGGTTGCGGCGAGCGCAACTTCGCGAACGGCGAAGAGGCGTCGCAGTTTTTGATCCACGAGCAATCGGTGATCTGCGTGCCGTGGGACAACGCGGGGGCGTATCTGCGCTTCTCGGTGACGTATCTCGCCAAGGACGAGGCCGAGGAGGACGCGCTGATGCGCGAGACGGTGCAGCGGTTGGGAGTGTTGGGATTGCGGTTTTAACATTGAGGAGTAGTTCATGCCGGATCGTAAGAGTCTCACCACCACCGGGGGCGTCGGCCGAGCGCCGAACCGCGCCATGCTCAGGGCCGTCGGCTTCATGGACGACGACTTCGATCGTCCCATGATCGGCGTCGCCAATCTCCATTCCGACATCACCCCCTGCAACGCCCATCTCAACCGGTTGGCGACCAAGGCCCTCGAAGGCATCCGCGCCGGCGGCGGCGTCGGTCAAACCTTCGGCGCTCCCACCGCCTCCGACGGCATCATGATGGGCCATCAGGGCATGCGCTACTCCCTCGTCTCCCGCGAGGTCATCGCCGACTCCATCGAAGTCGTCGCCGGCGGCATGAATCACGACGGCGTCCTCGCCATCGGCGGCTGCGACAAAAACATGCCCGGCTGCCTCATGGCCATGGCCCGGCTCAATGTGCCGTCGATCTTCGTTTACGGCGGCTCGATCCTCCCTGGCACCGGCGAAACCGGCAACGACATCGACATCGTCTCCATCTTCGAAGCCGTCGGCCAATTCCAGGCCGGCAAACTCGACGACAAGGGTGTTCACGACGTCGAATGCGAAGCCTGCCCCGGAGCCGGGTCGTGCGGCGGCATGTACACCGCCAACACCATGTCGAGCGCCATCGAAGCCATGGGCATGTCGCTCCCCTACGACGCGTCCTACCCCGCCGTCTCCGCGGCCAAGGACCGCGAAAGCTTCCTCGCGGGCAAGCTGCTGGTCGATCTCATTCAGAAGGGAATCAAGCCGCGCGACATCATCACCCGCAAGTCGCTCGAGAACGCCTACACGTTCGTCCTCGCCCTCGGCGGTTCGACCAATGCCGTGCTGCATCTGATGGCGATCGCCCGCGAAGCCGACGTCGAGTGGACGCTCGCCGACTTCGACCGTCTGGGCGACAAGGTCCCCGACCTCGCCGATCTCAAGCCGAGCGGCCGATTCGTCATGTTCGACTTACACAAGGCCGGCGGCACGCCCGCGGTCATGAAGGCGCTGCTCGAGGCCGGGTTCCTGCACGGCGACTGCATGACCGTCACCGGCAAGACGCTCGCGGAAAACCTGAAAGACATCCCGAGCATCTACGCCCGCAAAGACGGCAGCGGCAAGGTTCAGCAGGTCATCAAGCCGATCGACGCGCCGATGCACGCCAAGGGGCACATCATTATTCTTAAGGGAAACCTCGCCCCCGAAGGGGCGGTCGCGAAGGTCTCGGGGCTCAAGAAACGCTCGATCACCGGGCCCGCGAAGGTCTTTGACGGCGAGGAAGCCTGCTTCGAGGCGCTGCAGAAGCGCGACATCAAGCCGGGCGACGTCGTCGTCCTGCGCGGCGAAGGCCCCGTCGGCGGTCCCGGCATGCGCGAGATGCTCTCTGTCACCGCCGCACTCTCAGGTCAAGGCCTCGGCGAACACATCGGCCTGATCACCGACGGCCGATTTTCCGGCGGCTCGCGCGGTTTGGTCGTGGGCCATGTGTCGCCCGAATCGCACGTCGGCGGCCCGCTCGCGTTCCTCAAGACCGGAGACATGGTGACGATCGACGCCGATAAGAAAGAGCTGAGCGTCGCCGTCGATGAAGCCGAATGGGCCAAGCGCAAGGCGGCGTGGAAGCAGCCCGACCTCAAGGCGACGCGTGGCGTTCTCGCGAAGTATGCTCGCACGGTGCGATCGGCGTCTGAAGGGGCCATCACTGGTTAGACGCATTGAGGGCATTCGCGATGGGACTATCGATTTCGTTGGCCGAAGCAATCGTACTTGCTGCGGTCATCTTCGCGGTAGCTGCAGTGATTGTTGCCTGGATACTGGCGAGTAACAGGCAGAATACTTCCGGGGCCCAAGGTACGAATCAGCCTTGGAACCCGCTCGGGCTCTTGTCGCCGACGGTCGAGTTTCCGCAATCCAAAGCGGGACACCCCGTCGAGCCAACCGACATTCCGGTGTCAAGCGATACCCCGTTACGAATTGGTTCGACCGTGTTGTCGTACTCGCAGGGGAGGTGGTGGCGAGCCGAGGTGCTGCGACTCGGGCCGGGCGACTTGGTGCAAATTCACTTTCCGGGTTGGGATGCCAAATGGGACACGACCATCCCGCGGGACGAATTACAAGTCGATTTGTACGGCCCCGACCGATAAAATGAACGCATCGAATCCTACCTGCTCGGAACTTGCCATGCGCACCGCTCTCCTCCTCACTTTATCGATGACGTCCGCCGGCTGGGCTCAAGACGCCCCCACTTACTGGAAAGACGTCCGCCCGCTCCTGCGCAAGCACTGCACCGTCTGCCATTCCGCGAAGAACGTCAAGGAAGCCGACATCTCCGGCGGCCTGGCTCTGGATTCCCTCGAGGGGATCAAGAAGGGCGTCGACGGCGTCCCCGTAATCCGAACCGGCATGCCGGACGATAGCCTACTCACCAAGCTGCTCGTCTCCACGAATCCGAAACGCCGGATGCCGCTCGATGCGCCGCCGCTCTCCAAGGAAACGATCGACGTATTTCGCACCTGGATCGCCAAGGGCGCCAAGGAGGGGATCGCCCCCGCGGTCGACGACGATACGCCGACGGTGAAGTCGAGCAAGACGCGGAAACTTGACGTCGTGCTGCCGACCGCGACCAAAGCCAAGCTCGATCTCAGCATCAAGATCGGCCCTCTTTCTCCCGTAACCGCCGTCGCCTTCAGTCCGACGCAACGATTATTGGCCGCGGGTTCTTACGGTCAAGTCGTCCTGTGGGATCTCGACAAGGTCGAACCGGTCAAGATACTTACGAACGTCCTCGGGGCGGTCAACGATCTTAAATTTTCCGCGGACGGTAAGATCCTCGCCGTCGCCGGCGGTCAACCCTCCGCCAAGGGCGACCTTCGGCTCTACACGACCGGCGACTGGAAACTCTCAGCGGTACTGCGCGGGCACGACGACACTGTGATGACCGTCGCATTCAGCCCCAAAGGGGATCAACTCGCGTCGGCCAGTTTCGATCATACCGTGAAGCTCTGGAATCTCGAAAAGCAGACGCTCGTCAAGACGTTCTCCAATCACTCCGACTTCGTTTACGGCGTTGCCTTCGCTCCTTCCGGGAAACATCTCTACTCGGCTAGCAAGGATCGAACGGTGCAGATGGTCGACATTGCCACCGGCAAGTCGGCCTTCACCTTCAGCGGCGTCAACGAGGACATTATGACCGTCGCCGCCCATCCGGACGGCAAGAGCGTCATCTCCTCCGGTTTCGAGTCGGCGCTTTACTGGTGGAACCCGCTCACCGGCGAGAAACTCAAGACGTCAGCCGGACACAGCGTCGCCACCCATGAAGTCGCCTTCAGCCGGGACGGCGAACGCATCGTCAGTGCGGGGGCCGACCGGACCATTAAGGTTTTCGACTCGGCCGGAGTGCTCGTGAAGGCTTTTGCCGTCGGCAGCATCGCGTACTCCTGCGCCCTCGACGACAAGAAGCAGTTCGCCGCCTCGGGGAGCTTCGACGGCCTGACGCGCGTCTGGCACGTCCCCTCGGGCAGATTGCTGCTGACCCTCGTCGCCCAGGCGGGGGAAAAGGATCCGGCGCAATGGCTTGCGCTGACGCCTCAAAGCTACGCCGTTGGCAGCGATGCCTGGGTGAAGGAGGGCGTCTGGCTGAAAGCAGGCAAGTCTGCGGGGAACATTTGGCCGACGGTGCGGAATGCGAAACTCGTGGCGCAGGTGAGCCGAGGCGAAGACGTTGCGGAACCCGTGGCCGAGAAAAAGTAACCCATTCGCGGAACCTTTCTCGGCGAGTGGGGTTAGATAGTTAATACCGGACATTCGTTCCCGCCCAACCCCGCCGCTGCATATTTCCACAACGTATTTTGGAGTCGATGTTTATGAAGACCCAATGGAAACACCTGAGCGTGGTCGCCGGCTTCTCCGCCGTCCTCGCGACCGTTTTCCTCATGGACTTGGCGGATGAGGCTCAAGCCCAGGCGCCCAATACCGAAAAGAAGGCCAAAGGCGCACCGAACATCAAGCCCAAGATCAAGCCGAAGTCGACCACCGTCGTCGGCACTACTCCCGGCGCCGGCAAGAAGCTCGATCCTCTCGCCCTCGCCAAGATCATCGACGCCGAAGTGAATCGTAAGATGAAAGAGGAAGGTTATCAGCCTTCGCGCCAGGCAGACGACGCTGAGTTCCTGCGTCGCGTTTATCTCGATCTCGTCGGCACGATTCCCTCGGCTGACAAGGTGAAGGCGTTCCTCGATAACACCGATGCCAAGAAGCGCGAGAAGGTCATCGACGAACTCCTCGCCAGCAATCGATTCGGCAACTTCCACGCGGAAGTCCTGACGGGTTTGATGATTCCGCGCGAATCGAACAATCGCCGGCTCACCAACACGCCCTTCCTCAACTGGCTGGCCGACAACCTCAACAAAAACACGCCGCTCGACAAGACCGTCCATGAATTGCTCACCGCGACCGGCCCGCAGGACAAGAACGGCGCCGTCACTTATTTCATCGGCAACCCGACTGTCGACAAGATGACCGACAACGTCACCCGCGTCTTCCTCGGCGTACAGCTTCAATGCGCCCAGTGCCACAATCATCCCTTCACCGACTGGAAGCAGAAGGAATACTGGGGCATGGCCCAGTTCTTCATGAAGACCAAGCTCACCGTCAATCCGCAGCAAGCGGCCAAGAAGGGCGAATCTCCCGGCATCACCGAGACGGCGGCGGCCAAGGGGAAGAAGACCCCGCTGCCTGAATCGGCCATGAAGGTGAACGCCAAGTTCCTGGGCGATGTGGAAGTCAACCTCAAGGACAGCGAACCCTACCGCCCGATCCTCGCCGACTGGATTACCTCCAAGAGCAACCCGTACTTCGCCAAGGCGATGGTCAACCGCTGGTGGTATCAGATGTTCGGCCGCGGCATCGTCAATCCCGTCGACGACATGCACGAGAACAACGACCCCAGCCATCCGGAACTTTTGGCCGCCCTCACCGAGCAATTCAAGGCCAGCGGCTTCGACAACAAGTACCTGCTGAAGGCGATCTGCAACAGCGACGCTTACCAGCGCTCCAGTCGGCCGACCGCCGACAACAAGGAAGACAAGAAGTACCTCAGCCATCGCGTGATCCGCGTGCAGGTTCCCGAGCAACTCTACGATTCGCTCGCCACCGTCTTGGGACGTGAGAACAAGGCGAATGAAAAAGGCGACCGCAAAGCTGCGAACAAAGGGATGAATACCGGAGCAGGTCGCGATGGATTCGTCAACTTCTTCAAAATCGAGGACGGCTTCGATCCCCTCGAATATCAGAACGGCATTCCGCAGACGCTGCGGATCATGAACTCGTCGCAAACCAATCTCACCCGTGACGCGGTGAACAGCGCCACGAAGCTCAGCGGCGGCGACCCGGCCAAGACCATCGAGCAACTTTACCTCACCGGCCTTTCGCGTCGCCCGACCGCCGACGAAACGACCCGAATGGTCGCCTACGTTACCAAAGCCAGCGACCGGAACACGGCTTACAACGACATTCTCTGGGTGATGATCAACTCCAGCGAATTTGCGTTGAATCATTAGGAGCTATCTTACCCAGTTTAATGTTCCGCGCGGAACATTAGTCCACTGGGTGATTTCAAGAGCGTTCGGGGCGAGATCGCTGCCCCCGCCCCGAACGATTTCTGAAAAACTTGAGAATGTGCGGAACCTTGTGCCGATTCGGGCGTTCAATTTCAAAATGACCGCGAAACCCTCCTTCCAGAAAATAAGTCCCACCCCTTCCCGGAGATCACGATGAACCTTCAGCCGACTCGCCGAGAACTGATGAAACTGTCACTGGCCGGCGTCACGGGCTTTTCGATGTCCAACTGGATGCCGATCCTGGCCGCCCACGCCTCGGAATCGCCCCGCCGCACCAAAAAATGCGTTCTCCTGTGGATGGATGGCGGCCCCAGCCACAAAGACACCTTCGATCTTCGCCCCGGTACCGCGCAAGGCGGGCCCTACCAGCAAATTCAGACCAACGTCAACGGCATCCAGATCAGCGAGCACTTCCCGCAGCTCGCCCGCCTCATGAATCACGGCGCCATCATCCGCTCCATGAGCACCGCGGAAGGCGCCCATGCCCGCGCCAAGTACAACATGCACACCGGTTACCGCGAAGGCGCCGGCGGCGTCGTCTATCCCAGCATCGGCGCTATCACCTCCAAGGAAATCGGCAACCCGGAAAGCCCGCTCCCCTCGTTCGTCTCCATCGGTAGCCGCAGCTACGGCTCCGGTTTCCTCGGCGCTCGCCATGCCCCGCTTGTCGTCGGCGATCCCACCCGCGGCGTTGAAAACCTCCGCTCTTTCGTCGCCACCGAGCAGTTCGACAACCGCGTCGATCTCCTGAGCGAACTCGAGCAGGGTTTCAATCGCACGCACCAGTCGGTCCTGGCCAACGCCCACCGCACCACGGTGGACCGCGCCGTCACCCTGATGCGCGATCGCGGCGCCGCCGCCTTCGACCTCAGCCGCGAATCCGCTGCCACCCGTACCCGCTACGGTGCCAACCGGTTCGGCGAAGGCTGCTTGCTCGCTCGCCGACTGATCGAGACCGGCGTCGACTTCGTCGAAGTCACTCTCGGCGGTTGGGACACCCACCAAAACAACTTCGAACGCGTTCGCCAGCTTTCTAGCCAGGTCGACCCGGCCATGAGCTCGCTGATCGCCGACCTCAAGGATCGTTCGATGCTGGACGACACCCTCGTCATCTGGATGGGCGATTTCGGCCGAACCCCGAACATCAACCAACGCGGCGCCATGCCCGGCCGCGACCATTATCCCCGCGCCTGGAGTTCAGTCGTCATGGGCGGCGGTATCAAGGGAGGCCAGGTCATCGGCAAAACCGACGACAACGCCGCCACCGTCACCGAACGCCCGGTCAACGCCCTCGACTTCATGGCCACCGTGTGCCGAGCCCTGGGCATCGACTACACCAAGCAGAATCACTCGCCCAACGGTCGCCCGATTCGCATCGTCGACAACGGCGCCACGCCGATCGCGCAACTGTTCTAAATCGTGGCGAATAGCCATGACTCGCCGCCAGAGCCCACGAGTAATCGTGGGCTTTGGCGTTTTGTAGAGCCGATCTTTAAAACCGCGCCTTGAGACTCACGCCCAGGAACACGCCGGCAGCGATCTCGAGTCGGTCGTGCAGGTCGCCCCACTGGTTCGTGCCTTCGCCGAAACTCCGGTCGAACGAATAGCCGCTGTTGACTTCGAACGTCACATAGCGAAACGGATCCCAGCGCAAGCCCGAAATGAGCCGTTGCTCGAAGCCCATGAAGCGGTCGTGTTCGCTGGCGCGCTCCGCCAGGAAGTACGATTCGCTGAGATACTCGTAGCCGGCGAAGAAGTAGAAGTTCTTGACGATGCGGTACGTCGCCCGGGCGTTGACGTTGGTGAGCGGAATGTAGGAGAGGTCGATAGTCAAATGGCAGGTCGGCCGCCACATGAGCGAGAAGGGCACGCCGATGGTGACGTGGAGTTGATCGGAATAGTCCCAGACGTAAGCGAGGCCGGGGATGGGGAAGTTGAGATTGCCTGCCGACGAATAGATGAGGGCGAAAAGCCAGGCGTCGCGTTCGTTGCGCGCGGGGACGCGGAGGAAGCCCAGCACGCTGACGTTGACTTCTTCGAAGCTGTGGAAGGGCTGATCGCTGGCGGAGCCAACACTGGTCATGAGGCCGGCGACCCAGTCGTTGCGGAAGCGGTGCAGGCCGAGGACGCCGAAGTCGAGGTTCCAGAGTTCCTTGGGAAAGGGGCGATTGGAATCGGGCAAGATATAATCGGTGAAGAACAGGGAATGGCGCACGTTGGCGGTGAGAAGTCCGAGGTCGTCGCCGTCCTTCCAGATGGGGGCGCCGACGTTGAGTTGTTGGCGAATGCGGGCGAAGTCGTCGCTGGAACCGTTGACCGGACGGGTCGGATACCACGTCGCGGAGTAGCCCGGCCCGCCGCTGCCCCCTTTAAATC
>JBBQPM010000155.1:0-16431 GCA_038217425.1 Gemmatales bacterium | reverse complement strand
CAGCGTATTACCCAACTGGTACGGGCGGGCCCGCGCTTTTCGGCTGCGGGGGTGTAACACTTGGTTCTTTCGCACCCGTATGCTCATCCCAAGATTTTCCCAATTTCGACGCTGACGCTTCCGGCTCGGAAAGAACCACGTTTTACCCGCGAGCAGCCTAAACGCGCGGGCGCGGCCGTACCTGTGCGTTAATCGGCTGGCACCCTCGCGGTTGCATCATAAGATAGCCCCATCAGGAGGAGTTTCATGCGCATCATCTTGGCGAACCCCCGTGGGTTCTGTGCCGGCGTCAACATGGCCATCGATAGCCTCGAACGAGCCCTGCAGCTCTTCGGTCAACCGCTCTACGTCTATCACGAAATCGTGCACAACCTCCACGTCGTCGAACGCTTCCGCAAGCGCGGCGTCGTCTTCGTGGATCACATGCACGAAATCCCCAACGGCGCCCACGTCCTGTACAGCGCGCACGGCGTCGCCCCCGCCATACGCCAGGCCGCGGACGAACGCGATCTGCACGCCATCGACGCCACCTGCCCGCTTGTCACCAAAGTCCACCTTGAAGCGATTCGCTTCGCCAAGGAAGGCTACACGATTTTACTGATCGGGCACGAAGGGCACGACGAAGTCGTCGGCACCCTGGGCGAGGCGCCGCACCATATCATTCTCGTGCAGGACGAAGCCGAGGTCGAGGCGCTGGATCTCCCCGCGAACGCCAAGGTCGCCTTCCTGACGCAGACGACGCTCAGCGTCGACGACGCCGAGGTGATTATCCGGGCACTCAGGCGGCGATTTCCCGGCATCGTCGGTCCCTCGAAGGACGATATTTGCTACGCCACGCAGAATCGCCAGGAGGCGGTCAAGGAATTGGCGACCATCTGCGACGTCGTCCTCGTGCTCGGCAGTCAGAACAGCTCCAACAGTCAGCGGCTCGCCGAGCTGGCGCGTTCGATGGGGAAGAAAGCGTACCTGATCGATTCGGCGAGCGAGATCCAGGACTGTTGGTTCGAAGAGGCGCAGCAGGTTTTGATCACGGCGGGGGCGAGCGCTCCGGAAGACGTGGTCGAGGAATGTCTCTCGTATTTGCAGAAGCGTTTCGGCGCCGAGGTCGAGAGCCGAACGATTCGCGAGGAGCATGTCAACTTTCCCTTGCCGCGCGAGCTGCGGAGCTTGCCGGTCGTCGCGGGCCGTTCATGAGCGTCGGACTGGTGTCCCTGGTGGGAGCAGGACCGGGGCATCCGGGCCTGCTCACCCTGCGCGGCCAAGAATGTCTGCGCGAGGCCGACCTCATCCTCTACGACAAGCTCGTCCCCAAGCTGCTGCTGCGTCACGCCCGGCCCGAGGCGGAGGCGATCTGCATCACCGAGCTGGCGCCCACGCATCGCCAGCGCCATCAGCCGATTCATGAGAAAATGATCGAGGCGGCGCGCGCGGGCAAACGCGTCGTCCGGCTCAAGGGGGGCGATCCATTTATCTTCGGCCGCGGCGGCGAAGAGGCGGAGGTTCTGCACGAAGCCGGCATCCCGTTCGAGATCATCCCCGGCGTCACCTGCGCCCTCGGCGCCGCCGCGTTCGCCGGCATCCCGCTCACCCATCGCGATCATTCCAGCGCCGTTGCCTTCATCACCGGCGTCGAGAATCCCAGCAAGGCCGACGCCACCCTCGACTGGCACGCCCTCGCCCGCTTCCCCGGCACCCTGGCCATCTACATGGGGCTGTCGCGGCTCGAACGCATCACGTCGCTCTTGCTCGCCAACGGCAAAGACCCCGCCACCCCTGCAGCCGTCATCCACTGGGCGACGACCGGCGAACAGCAGACCGTGTCCGCGCCGCTGAGCGAACTCACCGACCTCGTGCGCCGTGAAGGTCTCGTGCCGCCGGCGATCGTGTTGGTGGGCGCCGTCGTCGCGCTGCGAGGCGGTCTGTCGTGGTTCGAGCGGGCTCCGCTACTGGGCAAACGCGTCCTCGTCACCCGGCCCCGGCATCAGGCGAACGACTTCATCGACCGCCTCATCGGGCTCGGCGCCGTCCCGTATCTACTCCCCGCCGTCGAAATCCGCGAGCCCGCTGACTGGTCCCCCGTCGACGATGCGATCGCTCAACTGATGCACTTTCACTGGCTCGTCTTCACCAGCGCCAACGGCGTCCGCATGTTCATCGAGCGTCTGCGCAGCCTGGGCCGCGACCTGCGTGCGCTCGGCAACGTCAGCCTCGCCGCCATCGGGCCCAAGACCGCGGATGCCTTGCGCAGCTTTCATCTCGATCCCGAATTGGTGCCGACGCGCTACCAGTCCGAAGACTTGGCCCAGGCGCTCAAGGAGGCGATTCTGCCCGGGCAGCGTGTGCTCCTGGCCCGTGCCGACCGTGGCCGAGATGTGCTGCGCGAGAAGTTGCAGGCTCACGCCGAGGTGGTCCAGATCGCGGTCTACAGCCAGGTGGACGCCGTCGCGGATGACCAAGAAGTGTGGGATTTGCTGCGTCGCGGCGAAATCGATTACCTGACGCTTACCAGCTCCAACATCGCCAAGGCGGTGCTGACGAAAGCCGACGATGCCATCCGCCTCCGCCTGATGCGCGGCGAACCGGGCCTGGTCAGCATCAGCCCGATCACCAGCGCGGAGATCAAACGGCTCGGCTTCCCGGTGGCGGGCGAAGCCACGGAAGCGACGGTCGACGGAATCGTGCAGGTGCTTTGCGAGTTGGCGCAGCAAGGGGAGCGGCGGACATGAGTGCCAAATTCAATTGGAGGCGTCACCCGTGCCCCTTCCCGTCGCCGAGCCATTTCTTCATGCGGGCCAATTCCTTTGTCCACGCCTCGCTCGAAAGTCGTCGTGCCACGAAGACGCCGAAGAGCAGATCCAGCGTCTCCAGCATGGCCCGAAGTTGCGTCACGCGCTCGTCGAGCCGGGCGCGGTCGTCTTCCTCCTCCGGCGCCGGCAGCTTGGCGCCCGAGAATGCCAACGTCTCCGCCTGGAGCGAAAGTTCGTACGTCTGCTCGTGCCGAACGATCGTCAGGCCCGCCTTGCGCGGCAGCTTCCCCGACTGAATCGCCCGTTTGGCTTCCGGCAAACGCGTCGGCCCGTCGCTGCTGATCGTCTCCTTGCCGGTTTGCCCGCGCGGACATTCAAGCGTTAAGCTGCGCGACATCATGAGGGCGGCCTCGGAACCGTCAGAAAGAGCCAGCGTGTCGGACTCTTGTTCCAGGTAAAACCACATCCACAGCAGAAACTCGTTGCCCAAAAAGTCGCGATTCGCCTCGTCGGGGAGCCAGGCGACCTCATGACTCTGGCTCGGCACAAATACGCTCGGGGCGGCATCGTCCAGGGCGCGCGTCTGCTGACTCGCCTCGGCGGCGAAGAATGCATGCCGTCCTGACGTCAGATACTCAAGGTTGCGATCGAAAGTGTCCTTGAACAGCGGAATCAATCGATCCAGCGCCGTGACCGAAGTCGTGCCGACCAGAAGCTCGTTGGAGAGCGCGTCCCACAAGATGGGCACCGATTTGCGGCGCAGATAGCGCCCGTCCTTGGCCTCCTCTTCGAGGCGATCCTTGGCGTTTTGCCGGGCTTCCTTCTTTTGCCGGGCGCTGGCGAAGCCGCTTGGATTGGCGTGGATGAAGCCCTCGATCTCGACTTGCGTGTAGGCCCGCAAGAGGTCGCTGGGGATCTTCTGTTCGTCGATCCGCATGGCGAATTGCAGCGAATCGTTGACGATGTTCTTGGCCAGGTCGAAGCGGGTGTCGAGGATATGATCGCCTGCAATCCAGCCGACGTCGCTGCCGTCTTCCGAAGCGACGCGGCGTTTGCCGATGGAGGCGTCGTGGAGTTGCTGCAGGTAATCTTGATCGAAGGAGCGAGGCGCCTTCCCCGAAACTTTGAATCGACTGCACGTGATCCGTCCCGCGAAAAATCCCATGGCCCCTCGCATTCCTACCAGACTCTTGCAACATCTCGACTCGTTTGACTATAATACGAAATTGGCAAAACCTGGCCCTCTCGGCTACTCCAGTTCGGTTCCTCCATGGTGTTCGCTTCGGTTGATTTGTTCCTCGATTTTCAGCTCCCCAACGCCACGACGTGGTTCTACTTCTCCTGGCTGTTGGCGATCGCGCTATTTTTCAAGTTCGGCCGCATCCTCTCCGTCCGCAACCTCGACGTCATCACCCTGTTCCTGCTCACCCCCGGTATCCTGCTCGTACAGGGATCGCGGCCCACGCCAACGATGGCGGAAGGCAACGCGCCGATCGCAGCCGCGAGTCTCGCCAGCCAATTGATGCCGGGAACGCTGCCCGTCGCCGGCGTCGTGCAATTTCAAGAACATCAGCTGGCGCTCGCCAAGGCGCAGCGCTGGATGTGGATCGGCTACCTTTGGCTCCTGTGCGGGTCCGCATTCTTCCTGTGCCGTTGCGTCTGGGATCTCACGCTCGTGCAGCGCCCCGTCCTAAATCCCAACCTCAACTTCGGCGGTCTCGGCTGGCTTGCGCTCACGCTATTCGCTTGCCTCATGGCCGTCGGCTTTCGCCAACAAGTGCGCAGCGCCGTGCATCTGCCGGCGCCCCCGGCCCTCGAGAACGGCGCCAAGCAACCGCTCGGTCCCAACGGCCCCCCCGTCGGCCAGGAAAGCGTCTCGCTGACGCTCGCACGCGATAGCCTCGAACTCCCCGACTCCGCCTATGCCTCCTTCGCCATGCTCGGCCACTTGTCGGTCGTTCTCGGCTTGTTCCTGTTCGGCAAACGGCATTTCAAGGACGTCGAAGCCGGCATGGCGGCGGCGGCCTGCTACCTGCTCATGCCCTACACCGGCTTCTTCGTCGGACACGTCCATCACGTTTGGCCCGCTGCCCTGATCCTCTGGGCCCTCGTCTGGTACACGCAGCCCACGCTCGCCGGGCTACTTTTGGGAATCGCCGCCGGCGCCTTCTATTTCCCCGCCCTGCTTTTGCCCCTCTGGCTCAGCTTCTACCGCGAACGCGGCATGGGGCGATTTCTCGTCGCTTTCCTCGTCGGCGTGATGCTTTCCCTGGGCACCTCGCTGCTCATTCTCTCCTGGCAAAACATGCTCGCGCCGACCATCCAGCACGCCCTCGCCAGCGCCTCTTGGCAACCCTGGAAGGTCCCCACCACGGAGAGTTTCTGGACCGGCATCCCCTGGGCTTACCGAATCCCCGTATTCCTGGCGTACGGGGCTTTTCTCGTGTTCGTCATGTTTTGGCCCAAGCGAAAAAACCTGGGCCATTTGTTGGCGATGTCGACCTCTCTGCTCATTGGCGTGCAGTTTTGGTACGCTGAACAGGGCGGGCTTTACGTCTTGTGGTATCTGCCGATGCTGCTTCTGGTACTGTTCCGCCCGAACCTGGAAGATCGCATGCCTCTCGAGATTACAGCCCAGAACGATTGGCTGCTGCGCCTTCGGCAGACCCTGGTAAAACTGGTCCGAAAGATCTTACGGTTGCCGGAGTATTCGCGCAGCGGATCGTGACGCGCCCTCGTAGCTCAGCTGGATAGAGCAGCGGATTTCTAATCCGCCGGTCGGGGGTTCAAATCCCTCCGAGGGTAGTTTAAAGTGTTGCAGATTATGGGTTTATGGATCGCTATTTTCGGGCAATTTTTTCGGGCAAATTTTCGGGCAAAAAGGGAACATTGGAGGGAACATTGCGGTCCCAAATCGTTCCGGAAAGTCCCCAAACGAACCGCGACCTTTGGCCATCGAATCTTCTCGAAGTCGATTCTGGCTCATCCTGGCGCGAATACGACAAACTTCGGCTGACATCCTGAACACCGCCCGGCATTGGGACGTGTCGAATCCAGTATTCTTCATCAAGGCCAAGTAGGAGCTTCTGGTGTCCGTAGTTTTTCGCAACGCCTCCTCTCGGCAAGGAAGCTCAGACAGGATTTTTCGCTTCTACGGCAAAGTCTTGCAACACATGGCCTTGACCCGTAAGAAACCGCAGCCTATTTAGCTCTCCCAGGCTTTCCGTGCAGAGTTTTCCCACCGTACGGGGTAGTTGATGGCGAGAATCGCTTGTTTCTTGCTGGTAGCCACGACCCCGCTGTTGAGTGGATGTGCGTCCATAATTGCACGGACCGGGACAGACCTGTATTGCCTCAAAAGCAAGGAGGAGGTTCAGGCCAAACTGGGCAAGCCAGTAGCGACCGGCATGGAAGACGGCGAGTTTTTCGAGGAATATCGGACTCGGCGGAAGATTGCCGAACAATGGCCTGCCAGGTGTAGCGGAATCGGTTACGCCATGTTAGTCACGATGACGTGCGGCACGAGCGAACTGATCAGTGTTCCGAATGAGCTTTTCATTCTCGGCCGCCGAACACTTCTGGGGCAACCTATCCGCGTGACGTACGGCGAAGATGGCTCCGTCAAATATGTCCGCCTGGATGAGCCGTCCATGTGGGAACCTCAGTTCGAGCGAACCCGGGTTAAGGAGGAGTCGAAAGAATGACAAACGGGAGAATTCTTGAACTCCACTACCGCTTCAGCCGCAGGACGCGGCAAAGGTCGGCGAACTCCTGCAAGAAGCCAAGACCGCGACTCCGCAAGACCAGTTCGCCTCATGGGGTAAAAACGCTCGGCATCATCACCGTTCCGCCCAGGTTTACATTTCGCCTTGCCCAGAAGCACGACGGCAGCGGCCTTGCGTCTCCCGCTTCGCATTTTACCTCAAGGAACATTGACGGAACGAGGATCGAGAATTTCGACGCGATCACTGAGCCTCATCCGCCGTCCGATCATACACGACCGCACCCAGAAGTTCCTTTCCCACTACCCGGAGGATGTCGCTCACAATGTCCGGCAGATTGGATTCCAAGTCCCGCACATTCAGGAACACGTCTTGAACGCTGCCCTTTGTCCGGAATATGACCTTCAACGTGTTTACGTGAATGGCATCCGCATTGCGGCGAATGGTAACCGACAAGTTTCCGCCACGAGCGATTGAGATTACGCCGGGCCGGACGGACTCGAACCATGCCAAGTTACCTAGTTTTTTCACGACGGTATCGGCACCATCGATGAGAGTAGTATGGCCTCCAGAGACTTGCGAGCCTTGAACATGCCCTTTTTTGTTCCTGAGTCCCATGAAGCGTCCAATCTTGTGGGGCGGTTTGCACCTCTTGGCCCGCTCATTTCGGGTCGCCGCTACTCTCGCAGGTTCAATGCGGTGCCGTACTTTAGTCCATTCCGGAGTGGATCTCGCTGTGGAACGGCCCGGACCAGCCCTTCAACCTCGTGGCGTCCATTACCAGGAACCGGCATCTACGGCGGTGCCACGGTGCCAATGGCGAGTCTGGCGGCTTTCAGTGCTTGGTCTCGTATTCATCGATGGCGTCTTCCCACTCGTCTAGGTCGGCCTCAGAAAGAAGATGCTGGTTGTCCTCCGTGACGATCCTGCCCGTTTTCTCGTAGGCATAAATGAGGGCAGGGTCGATCCCCACCTTTTTCATGGCTTCCACGGTCTGGTGTTCGATTTGCTCCGGGTGCGGCATGTCGAAGAAAACCTTGTCGTCTGGACCCGGCTCTCGACCGAACTTCTCGACGAATTTCCGATGCTGCTCCTTCAAGACCTCTGCCATGTCCTTGGAGATCGGGATGGCCTTGAAGAGATTGCCTTCGTCGTCTTCCTCGTAGTCAAGGGCTTTGCCGTAGCAACATTTCTTGTACTTTTTGCCGCTGGCGCAGGGACAGGGAGCGTTACGGGAGATTTTCTTGCGAGCCATGTCTTCGCCTCGGAAGTCCTCGATCTTCTTCTTCGCTGGGCAGACTGCCGGTCAACTGTAGAGTATTCTATCGGCATAAGATCGAGTCGGCGAAATGCCACAAACGGAGTCCCAGATGAAGCGAGACCTGCCCAAGAAACCATCGGAATGGCTCAAGGAAATCAAGCTGGCGATAGCCGACGCCTCCGAGGCTGCACCGTTTGGCTCGATGATCGGAACCGAGATCACGCCTGCCAATTTGTTCCATTTGGCCCCCGTGGTCTGCCTCAAGTCTAGGGGGTAAAAAGCTGAATGGGCGAGAGGCTGATCGGGTCATCAAAACGGCCTTGGCGAATTACGTCGTGAATTCCGATCCTCAAGGCGTGGATCACGGCTTGGAGCAGCGCCCTCTGATGGCATTCGCACTCTGCTACGTCGCCGCTCACTTGGCCCTTGATCTGGTCGATGAGGAAAAGGCCCAGGTGATCTTGATGTATTGCGAGGAGCAATTGGGGGATGAGTGATGGCGATGAACTTGGTCAGAATCTGGATCGAGCAGTGCGAGGCAGCAAGAGGAATCGAGGACGAGGTCGGCTCCGTTGAGGCCATGAAATACTTCGTCGGCGAGTAGTTCATGCACTACCTTGAAGTCGCTGAGAGGAATGCCGAATTTCGGGCGAAATTTGCGGAGTTCGTGGCCAAGATCAGGATGAAGAAGCAGAATCCCCAATTGCCCTCTGGCCCGACCTTGGCTTCGCTCGAAGGCGATCTGTTCGGAGCGCTCATGGGTTTCCACATGAAGACGATGACGCTTCTTCGGGAGTCGTCTCTGAACGACGAGAAACGGAAACTCGTCGGGGATCGACTCAACTCCTTGATCGCCGATGCGACCGCCGAAATTAAGCAAGCGCAACAAGTGAACTTGACGGAGCGGTTGGAGGGGATTTACGGCGAAGTGAAACGGCTCATCGAGGAGTTAACTGGACATTCTGACGGCAGCAGGAATGGCTGACGGCAGCTGGAAGGAGTAGTGATGAATGGGCGTCATAAGCAAGAAACTGGCGTCTCGCTTTCGGAGAGCCAAGAAGCAGGCCGGGGATTTGCGCCGACAGGCGGCAATGGATTTCAACCAAGTGCCGAAGGACGTGAAGAGTGTGGAGGCGTTGATCCGTTCGGTCCAAGACCCGCTCCATGCCGCCTACGTTGCGGCGCAGAACTTCACGTCGTTCTTTATGGAAGAAGTTACTCAGTTCCCGGAATTCGATTCGTATTGGAAAATCTACGGTCCTGCCCAAAAAGAATACATGCCAGGGGGACCGCCGATTAGCCCGCTGACCACGAGCTTTTTCACGACATGGGCCTTCTTCGACGTGCGGTTCGGACCTGATCAGGAAACCATCGGCACTTGCCTGCTCGATGTCGCCGACCTCCTGGGTATGGACCCTTTCATGGCCGAGACGAGTCGCCAGTTTCAGAATTCTCGCATGGGCATCTACGAGCATTTTGCGGTCGAAAATGGCCGCTGTTGCCTGCGAGAACTGGTGACAGACGAAGAGTTTCGATGCTATAACTCTTCGGGCTATCAGGGAAAGCCAGGAGAACTCTGGTACGTTCGGCTTTGCCCGCCGATTCTCGATCTGGTGGATTACCACGTCGCCGTCACGACACCCTATATTTTGATCGGGACCACGAAAGCAGACTGGACGGCCTACCTGAAAAAGAACTTGATGGGGTCGGCAGACACAAAGGAGGCCCTGCACGAGTTCATGAAGTTCGGCAAGGCGGCGAAATCCCGGAGATCGGACAAGTCGTGGAGCGAGTTCGTCTTTCAGGCGTATCATCACCATCAATTCGATGCCATCTTTCTGGCAGGCCTGCCCGACGTGAAAGGCAGTCGGCCTAATGCGGATTGAGGCGGCTTGGGGCATGTTTCGTTGAGTCGGCCTGGATCAAGACGGTGTAGAATGGCTGAGAAAAAGACCAAACGTCGAACGCCTCGTGATGAGGAAAAGGCGGATTCACCGAAAGCCGTACCAAAGACCGTGTACCTGTTCGATGCCGTGGGTGAAATCCGGGAGGAACTGGTTCAGCACCGGTTGGCTCCGAGGAAGTTTTTGTGGCCGACGATCCTCAAGCAGATCAAAAAACGAGACGGTTTCGACGGGCATCTGGAGAAGCCGATCATAGAGGCGATTCGCTCCTTGCTGCGCCCGTTGGACGACTCCACGATCATCTCTCTCTGGCGGGAGACGGAAATCGGGATGTGCAACGAAAGCGAGGCTGACCGCTACTTCCCCGACGACCTGCGCATGGACGTGGAGATGGAGCTGTTGCAACAAATCACGGACCTCGCTTGGTACGAAGTGACGGGCAGATGGTCCAAACCGAGAAGGGATTTTAGTGACCCTGAACCGGATTGGGATTGACCGGCCAGAGGCATCAACCGGAATAAGCGAGGATTCCATGATCTTCCGACTTTCTCAAAAGCTGAACGCCAAGATCAAGGCGGGGACTTCAAGATCGCTCCCACTTGATGAGAATCCGTATGCCGACTGGTCGGCCCAATTGTTCGTTGCTGATCGGGCGCAGTACATTCTCCTGGCCAACACGAAGTCGCTTTACTCCGTCGTGATGTTTGGCAAGGGGATCACGAACGAAAGCTACTTCATCGAGCGGGCCTTGAGCAACATCCGGGAATTCATGGAATCCGATGGCCAGGAGTTCGTCTACCACCGATTCATCGTCCCGGCCACGGGATCGGTTCGATTCGCCAAAGCCCTGAACCGCTCCGTCACGGGGTCTACGAACGATTTGGTCAAACACGCCACGTACCACCTGGCCGGGGGCGAAATCTCGCCGTTCGACGTCGGCTTCCTGCTCAACGGAATGCCGATGTCGGCGCTGAATAGCAGCGGCAGCCCCTATGGTATTCCACGAGATGTGTTCAAGACATTGGCGAACGAGGTTGAGCCTTGACCGGGAGAGCAATCGCAAACCGAATTTTTGGGGCTGAGCCGGTTATGGCGTTGTCTTTTTGCTGAAAATGGTGATCTATGACCAAGCCGTGTTTTTGCCTTTCTTCCCTCAGCGCCGTTCTGATCCTGGCCTACCCTGCCTCACCCCAGGTCGAACGCATTTGGCTCACGCACCGCACCAATGACCCGTCGAAGCTGGTCGTGAACTGGACAACTAAGACGCCAGGCGACTCGAAGGTGAAGTTCGGGCCGACGATGGACTACGGCCAGGAGGTCAAGGCTCCGGGAAACACGACCCTTCATCATGTCGAAATCCCGTTGCCCAAGAACGGCGAGGTTTACTATTCGGTCAGCACCGGCGATCAAACCTCTACCGACAGCTTTTTCAAAACTACCCGACCGACGTTCTTCGAGTCGCCGTCGTCGCCAACTGGCAGGGCAAGCCGAACCTCCAGGCGTTGATGAAGGACAAGATTCATCTCCTTCTGACGCCGCGACAATATCCCGGACTTGTGGGGCAAATGCGGTGTCGGCACGAAGGACATTCACAGTATACTCTGCCCTTTGACGTGGTTTTCGGAGGTGAAGAGGTAAGCGTCTGCTCAAAAACGGGAGGCACGGTGAATGGACAGGCATAGCCTGGGTGCGACTCTGAAAACCCTTTGGCTTTCAGAGGGAGTGCAACCAAATGAAAAAATCACGCAAAGCATCTTGAGCGAGTTTGAAGCCCAGTGGGGCGTACAGATGCCGCTTGATCTTAGGGAATACGTCTTGACTGTCAACGGTTTGCCGCCCAGCGAACTTCACGGCCTTGCGAGGCTTTGGTCGCTCCAGGAGTATCGACGTGTCATAGACGTTTTTGAGCTTCACCAGAGTTACGCTCCGACCGTCGAACAAGGATGGGCATTGGGCGAAAGAATTGACGAATCGACTCCGTTAGGCGAGGGCTGGCATCGTCTGAGAGGGAACGAGCCATATCCGAGGTTTCTCTTGCCCGACGCTGCATCCTTCTTTCTGTTTGGCGATTACAACATTGAGGCAAGCCACTGGGCAATCAATCTGGGAAGGGATGTTGAGGGTAAGAACGCAGTTGTGAGCATTTATGAGTACACGAATCGATACCATTACGTTGCGACGAGTCATTCCAACTTCCTCACCATATACATCACTAATGGCCCAGAAGGGCTAATCTGATTGTCATAGACTGCCCGCCCAGGTTGCGATGATGCCAACGATCCCGCAGTCGTCCCGATTGGGTAGAATAAAGGGAGGTTGTGGAAGTCAGGTTTTGAAGGCGAATGTCGGCTGTGTACTTTGATGGCGGTTCGACGGGGAAAGATACTCACATTCGACGTGCCGTTTGCCGGGCAGGACGTGCTAGCATGGAGAGAACCCTGAGCGAAAGGCACCTTGAACTACTAAGGCTTAATCCTTGGTGAATGATTGAAGATTCAGCTTGATCCGAGAACAGGACTAAGAACGTGGACACTTCTCGCCTTTCAAACGACAACGATGCGTTCTGCCTATTCGGTGTGACCGCCAGAGTTGCCTTTAAGTCGCAGTCGAGCATCTCCTTCGATCTCGGAAGATGGTCGCGCACTCGCCTTACCTTTACGCACATTGGCTGGATAGACGTCCATCATCCTTGCGAGGGGCATATCAAGACCCAATTGCGTATTCGGATTCCTGCTCCGTACCACGTTTTTGAGCAGATGAAGTTAATAATTGACCTCACTCTCGGCGCTCTCGCCATCCCATTAGATGAAACATATGAAGCCGTTTTCATTTCCGGTGACCGTGAAACCGGAATTGAGCAGGCTACGAATCGGGAAGGAATCACAGATCGCTTATACGCCGATTAGTGCGGTAATAGCGTCGTCAGGCGGAATTTCGTTTTCACGGAAGAACAACCTTACTCGACCCAGCGTGATGATGCCAACCATCTCGCAGTTCTCAATGTTGGGTAGGATAAGGGGAGATCCTGGCAATCAGGTTTTGAAGGCGAATGTCGGCTGTGTACTATGATGGCGGTTCGACGGAAGGACGCCATCGGAAGTTCCGTCTTGATTGAGATGTGGTCACCGGACGGAAAATCGCAAAGCGGATAACTCTTCGTCGGTTCGGCCAGAATCTCGGCCAGCGTCGTTTTCCGAAATGCGTCCTCGACCAGCGCCAAGGAACTATCGAGTCATTTATGTAATGGACACAAGCGAATTCCGTGAGCCGTCAGACCGAGCGGGCATTCTCGAATTCGGCCAATTGGCTCCACCGCATTGATGACTTCCAGAGGGGTTAAGTGAGTAGGTGATGTTATGAGGGTCATGCCACCCCCAATACCACGCTTCGACTGCACGATATTGGCGTGGCACAACCCCTGTAAGACCTTCGACAAATATGCCTTGGGGACCAGCGTTGCCGTCCCAATCTGGTCCGTGGTCCGAGGCGAAGGGAACTGATCGGCCAAATGAACAACCGCCCGCAAAGCATATTCGACGGTTTGCGAAAACATACGCCGGTCCTCGGAAAACAAAACTGGACCTTGACATCCAATTATACCGCTGTATTCTAGCGGAAACTGGATGACTATGTCCGATTTGGCTTTTGAACCCCTCACGTTTACCTGCCTCAGAGGAGTCTCCCATGATCCACGTTAACTAACAACGCCTTGAGTCGGACCTCGGCTACCGTTTCCAGTACACGTCGGAATTCATGGGATTTGGTGCTGAAGATGTAGCGGCAATTCACGCCGCCGCCCCGGTCTTGGCCCCGGTTGTGCCGACGTTGGTGGATGCGGTCTACGAACAGCTTCACCGCTATGACGCCACCTGGAGGCACTTTGTCCCTCGGCAAGCGGGCTACGAGGGGGCCGTACCGAAAACTCTCGAAGAAGCGACTCAGAATCACAAGATGATTCGCTTCCGCAAGGAACATCTGGCCCGATACTTGACGGCACTCGTCAGCAAGCCCTACGACGGGAAAATGGTCGCCTACCTCGATATGGTCGGCAAGATGCACACATCGAAGGCGGGAGCCAAAGAACTCATCGTGCCGCTGGTGCAAATGAATGCGCTGCTCGGCTTCGTTGCCGACGCCCTGACGAACACGATCTTGAGCGTGGGCTGGGAACGATGACAGGAAATCCGAACGCTGTGGGCGTTCGGCAAGTTGCTGTGGTTGCAAAACGACCTCATCAACCGCCACTACCAAGAAGCCGCCGTTCCTGCGACCGTGGCGTAGTGCGATCACCACTCCGAGTAGTATTGGCCTCCCCTGATCTCGAAGGAAGTGCTTTCATGAATAAGCTCTGGCTGGCATTCGCAGTGGTTCTCGTCTTTTCATTCTCGGTCCTGGGATGGGTCGGCACTCGCATCTACCAGGAGGCTCCACCTCTTCCCGAACAGGTCGTCACCACGGACGGCACGGTTGTCATTCCGAGTGGCGACATCGGCGTAGGGCAAAACGTCTGGCAGGCGATGGGAGGGATGCAGGTCGGCTCAATTTGGGGCCACGGCAGCTACGTCGCACCGGATTGGTCGGCGGACTGGCTCCATCGAGAATGCGTCTTCATCCTCAACGAGTGGGCCGGGACGACCTACCAGAAGGACTTCGACCAGATTGCCCCGGAACAGCAGGCCCAACTTCAGAAGCGTCTCGAAATCCTGATGCGAACGAACACGTTCGATCCAGCCACGCAAACCATTAACGTGGACCCGGTGCGAGCAAGGGCGTTCGAGGACAACCTTAAGCATTACTCCGACGTGTTCAGTAACGGCAACGTCAATTACGCCATCCCCAAAGCGGCGCAGAGCGATCCCGAAAAGCTGCGCCAGTTGGCGGCGTTCTTCTTTTGGACCTCGTGGGCGGCGTCCACCAATCGACCGGGAGCCGATCTAAGCTACACGAGCAATTGGCCTCACGAACCGCTGGTCAGCAATCGACCCACCGGCGAAGCCGTGGTCTGGACCGGCGTGAGCGTCATCATGCTGCTCGCCGGGATCGGATCGATGGTCTGGTGGTACGCCTCGCAAAGGAAAGTACACCCTGATGAGCCAGTCCCCGCAACCGACCCAATTCTCGGTTGGAAGGCCACGCCATCGCAACAGGCGACGGTCAAGTATTTTTGGCTCGTTTCCGCCATGATCCTCGTGCAAATCTTGCTCGGCGTCGTCACCGCCCACTACGGAGTCGAGGGCGACGGCTTCTACGGAATTCCTCTCTCGAAGTGGTTGCCCTACAGCGTGGCCCGAACGTGGCATCTGCAACTCGGCGTGCTTTGGATTGCGACGGCGTGGCTGGCCGCTGGACTTTTCATGGGGCCGCTGGTGAGCGGTTCGGAACCCAAAGGCCAAAAGCTCGGCGTCAATCTTCTCTTCATCGCCTTGCTGGTGGTCGTGGTAGGGTCGATGATTGGGCAGTGGTTGAGCATCCACAACCATCTCTCGCTGACGGTTTCGTTCTATCTCGGCCACCAAGGATATGAGTACATCGACTTGGGCCGAGTCTGGCAGATCGGCCTCTTCGTTGGTTTGCTGCTCTGGCTGGGGTTGGTCGCACGAGTGGTTATTCCCGCCTTGAAGCAGTCTGGGGAGCAGAAGCATCTGCTCCTGATTTTCTTGATGGCCTCGACCGCCATCGGCCTCTTCTACGGTGCGGGTTTGACTTGGGGCCAGCACACCCATCTGACCATCGTGGAATATTGGCGATGGTGGGTGATTCACTTGTGGGTGGAGGGATTCTTCGAGGTCTTTGCGACGACGGTCATCGCTTTCTTCTTTTATCGCCTAAATCTCGTGACGCCTCGGTTGGCGGCGGAAGCGTCGTTGTTGTCAGGCACGATTTTCCTGGCTGGAGGCATCATCGGCACGCTCCACCACCTGTACTTTTCGGGAACGCCCACCGTGGCGCTGGCCTGGGGGTCCGTGTTCAGCGCTCTCGAAGTTGTGCCGCTCATTCTCGTCGCATACCCGGCCCTTGAAGACCTGCGCATGTCGAATGCGACGCCGTGGGTTCGCAAGTATAAATGGCCGATCTACTTTTTCGTCGCCACGGCATTTTGGAACATGGTCGGGGCCGGTTTGTTCGGCTTCATGATTAACCCGCCCATCGCCCTTTACTACATGCAAGGGTTGAACACGACCCCGCTTCACGCCCATGCCGCCCTGTTCGGCGTCTACGGGATGCTTGGCATCGGCTTGATGTTGATGTGCCTGAGAGCCATTTTGCCAGGCCTCGTGTGGAAGGAAGGGATGGTCAAGTTCTCTTTTTGGGCCATGAACCTCGGCCTGATGGCCATGTGCGTCCTCAGTCTCTTGCCGGTCGGGTTGATGCAGACCTGGGCTTCGGTCGAGAAAGGCTACTGGTATGCTCGCAGCCCAGAGTTCATGCACACCGATGTCATGCAGACGCTTCGCTGGCTGCGTGTGCCGGGCGACACGATCTTCGCACTGGGAGCCATTGCCCTGGTGTGGTTTGTGGCCGGATTGAAAACAGGACACTCGCTAAAGAGTGGAACACACGATGATTCCCAGGCGAGAGAAGCGGGGCCTGTCGCATAAGGGATCACCGTTGACCGAAGCCGAAGATCACGGCCTTCTTCCGGTCGTCCTGATAGACGGTCTTGCTCAGGATGCCGTCCGAAGGTGGCTCGGCTTCTTTTGCGAGATCGAGAATGTGCGTGTAGTTGGTCATGGTTGCTCCTTCATTGGCGGGAGACGCAGCCTGCAAATCAGATGTTCGGTATTTTAGCTGGATGC
>JBBQPM010000154.1:0-16453 GCA_038217425.1 Gemmatales bacterium | reverse complement strand
CACCGTCACCGCCCCCGCGAACACGCCGCCCACGCTCGCCGCCCTCGCCAATCAGTCCATCGTCCAAGGCGGCAGCGCCACCGTCAGCCTCGTCGGCGCCGACGCCAACGGCGATCCGCTCACCTACAGCGCCCAGGTGATCAGCAGCAATCCGGCCGGCGCCTCGTTCGCCGTGATCGTCTCGGGCAATCAACTCACCGTCACGCCTGCGGCAAACTTCGTCGGCTCCGCGATCATCCAGGCGACCGTCAGCGACGGCCGGGGCGGCACGGCGCAACGCAGTTTCACGGTCACCGTCAGCGCTCCCGCCAACGTGGCGCCGACGCTTGCCGTCATTCCGGATCAAACTCTCGTACAAGGCGGCAACGTCATCGTCACGCTGAGCGGCAGCGACGCCAACGGCGACCCGCTCACGTACGTCGGGCAACTCCTGAGCAGCAACCCCGCGGGCGCCTCGTTCGCCTTCAACGTCACCGGCGACCAACTGCGGGTCACGCCGCCGGCTGGCTTCGTCGGCTCCGCCATGATCCTGGTCACGGTCAGCGACGGACGCGGCGGCACGGCTCAGCGCACGTTCAACGTCACCGTCACCCCGCCGGCCAACGTGGCGCCGACGCTCGCGGTCATCGCCAATCAATCCACCCTGCAAGGCGGCAGCGTCCTGGTCGCACTCGCCGGCGCCGACGCCAACGGCGATCCGCTCACCTACAGCGCCCAGGTGCTCAGCTCGAACCCGCCCGGCGCCCCCTTCTCGCTGACCGTCGTCGGCAATCAGCTGCAGGTCACCCCGGCCGCCAACTTCGTCGGCTCCGCGGTACTCCAGGCCTCCGTCAGCGACGGTCGCGGCGGCGTCGCGCAGCGTTCCTTCACCCTGACCGTCGCCACGCCCCCCGACAGCAACACCGCTCCCGTTCTCGGCGCCTTTCCGAATGTGAGCATTTTCAGCGGCGAAACCGCCGTCATCGCGCTCTCCGCCAGCGACGCCCAGAGCGACCCGATCACCTACTCCGCGTCGGTCGTCGGCGGCGCCTCCGCGACCGTCAGCTTCGTCGGCAACCAACTCCGCGTCACGCCCGCGCAAAACTTCGTCGGCGCCCTCGACGTTCAGGTCACCGCCTCCGACGGCAACCTCGCGACCTCCGCCATTCTCCGCATCACGGTTAGCGCGGAGGGCACGCCGCTCGAACGGCTCACCGGCGATTTCAACGGCGACGGCAAGGCCGACATCCTCACCCTCGCCGCCGACGGGACCGCCTGGGTCGGCACGTTCGGCGCGAACGGAGCCGTCACGCTGGTCCGCTGGGGACAGCTTCCCAACACGACCTGGCGCACGTTTCACGCGGGAGACTTCAACGGCGACGGCCGAACCGACTTCATCGGGCTCGCCAACTCTGGGCAATTTTACGTAGGACTTTCGACGGGATCCAATTTCAGCGTCGTCGCCTGGGGGAGCTGGGCGCCAAGCGCCAGCTGGCACAAGATCGTCTTCGCCGACTTCAACGGCGACGGCAAATTGGACGTCGCCGGGCTCAATACCGCCGGCCTCTGGTACGTCAACCAATCGACCGGGACCGGCTTCAAGAGTCGCTTCGCCGATGCCTGGGCCAACCCCGCAGGCGTCAGCGTCGTCCTCACGGGCGACTTCAACGGCGACGGCAAGGCCGATCTGGCCAGTATGAATGCTTCGGGCGTCTGGACGCTCAGTTTGTGGAACAACGCCGCCGGCGGCTTCCTGTTCACCAATCGCGTCGCCGCTAGCTGGGCCCCCTACAGCAACTGGAAGAACTTCCTGGTGGGCGACTTCAACGGCGATGGCAAGGCCGACGTCGCCGCCCAGCATTTCGGCGGCGCCTGGTATTTCGGATTGTCGAACGGCCTCAACTTCGACACGCGCCTGGCCGGCGTCTGGAGCGCCGCCAGCAACTGGAACAACGTGATCGCCGCCGACGTGGACGGCGACGGCAAGACCGACATCGTCGGCTCGACGAGCAGCAATCAGTGGCAAGTCATCACCTATGCCGGGCCCAACACCTGGACGTCGCGCGTCTGGGGATCGAATGCCGGCAGCGGCGCCTGGCTGAAGACGCTCGCCGCCGAGACCGGCACGCCCCCCGCGGACATCATGCAGTTCGGCGCCGACGGCGCGTGGAATCTCGGGCAGTCGAACGGTATCGGCTTCACCTTCACCAAGGCCACGCGGCAGAAGAACTTTTAGCGTCCCGTCGCCCCCGACTCAGCGTTTCATCAACTCGCCGACCAGTGCCTCGGCTCCGTACAAGGTACGCAGAGCGTGGAGGACGGCTTCGCAGCTTACCGAAACGTGCCGTGCTTGTACTTCGGTGTAGACGAAATTGCGGACGAGGCCGTGTCGGTTACGGTCGAAGTTGATGCCGACGAGTTCGCCGGCGCGATTGAGCACAGGGCTGCCGGAGTTGCCGCCGATGGTGTCCGCGGTCGAGACGAAGTTGAACGGCGTGCTCAGCGTCAGCTTGTCCCTGGAGGAAAGCCAGCGCGGCGGCAGGTCGAACGGCTCGCGATTCTTGTGTTCGGCGCTGCGGGCAAAGGCGCCGGCGAACGTCGTCTGGTAAGGGATTTTGCCGCCGTCCTCCTCGTAGGATTTGACGACGCCGAATGCCAGGCGGAGCGTGAACGTGGCGTCCGGGGGGATCGATTGGCCGTGCGTCTTGAAGCGGGCGTCGGCGATCTTCTGGTAGGCTTGCTGCTGAATCTCCTCGAGTTCATCGTAACGCTGTCGCGGCGTCTGGTTGACCGCTTTCGCAAACAGGATCATCGGATCTTGCGAGGCGTCGATCCCCTGCTTGCCGGCGGCAAAGAGTTGCTTGCGTACCTCGACGTCGGCGAGCTTCGTGCCATGGACGACGCGGGCCGCGATCTGCGCGGGCGATTCCTTGGCGAAGGCTTCGATGTCGCCGCCGAGTTCCTTCAGAAACGACAGCGAACCGGTCAACTTGACGCGCTCCAGTTCGGCGTCGATCGGCGCCGGGGAGAAGAGCTGCAGCTTGAGCGACTCGATGCCGCTGCCGCGGTATTCCGGCAAACGTTCGCCCTCGGGCTTGGGGAGTTCGTCGGCCAGGCGGACAAGGTGCCGAGCGATCTTGAAGAGCTTGCTATCGAAGGCGTCGCCGCGCTCGAGGAGGAAGTAGGCGCGTTCGAGCGTGAGGGGAGACTGGGGCGTCTTCTGCGCCAGCGCAAGCTGGGCCTTCCGGATATTATCCCAGGGCGAGCCGAGGGTGAGATCGCCTTCGGCGGCGCCTTTCTTGGCGAGCAGCGTGGGATCGAGCAAGCCCTGAAATTGGCCGGTGAGCGCCTTGCGGGCATTTGCGGTCGAGTAGAGGTCGCCGCTGGCGAGCCGTTTTTGTTCTGGCCCCTTGGCAGCGTGTTGCAGGAGCAGCGCCTCGCGGTGCCGGAGCATTTGCAGCGTGTAGGGCAATGTATGATCGCGGCGGTGCAGCAGCCGCGCGTGAGTTTCGAGCCGATTCGTCGTGCCCGGGTGGCCGCTGACAAAGACGAGATCCCCCTCCCCGGGGCTCGCGGCGCTCCAGGGGAAGTAGCTCGGCGTGTGAGCCGGTTGGCCATTCTCGTAGACGCGGAAGAAGCAGACGTCGAGGTTCCAACGCGGGAACTCAAAGTTATCGACGTCGCCGCCGAACGCCGCGATCGCGTGCTCGGGCGCCATCACGAGGCGGACATCGGTGTATTTCTTGTAACGATAAAGATGGTAGAGACCGCCCTGATAGAGCGTGACGACGTCGCTGCGCAGGCCGGTCTTGGCGAACGATTCCTTCGAGATCTTTGCGATAATCGACTTCCGCGCGGCAAGCGCAGCGGCGGGCTCCATGCCGGCTTTCACGGCCGATTGAACGCGTGCCGTCACGTCGACGATCTCCTGCAGAACGTTCAACTCCAGATCGGGGCACTTGCGTTCGTCCGCGTCGGTTTTGGCGAGGAAGCCGTTCGCGAGGAGGTTGTTCTCTTTGGTGCTGAGCTTTTGCAGCGTATCGGCGCCGATGTGGTGGTTGGTGACGACGAGCCCGCGCGGCGACACGAAGCCGCCGGAACCGCCGTTATTGAAACGGATCGACGCCTTCATGGCGCGGTCGAGGAACGCGTCCGTAAGTTCGAAATCGTAGTTCTTCCGGAGCAGCTCGCGCGGCGGCTGATTCGGCAGAAACATGCCTTCGTCAGCGAAGCAGGGGGCCGTCCCGAGTAATACGAGCAGGAGCGTTTTCTTCATAACTACCATCCAATCCCCTTGGTCGTCACGCGCACCTTGCCGATGCGGTGGTTGACGCACACGAACAGCGTTTGTCCGTCGTCGCCGCCAAAGCAGAGGTTCGCGGTGCGATCGCCGGTGAGAAATCGGCCGAGTAAGGTTCCATCGGGCGCCATCACGCAAACGCCGCCGGGGCCCGTGGCCCAAATATTGCCCTGGGCGTCGCATTTCAGACCGTCGACGCCGCCTCCTTTGACCTTCGGCGCCGACCATTTCGCCGGATCGACGAAGACCTGGCCTGCGCCGGTCGTGCCGTCCGCGTGGACGGGAAACACCATCCATTTGCCGGCATTGGTCACGTAGAGTTTCTTCCCATCCGGAGACAGCGCGATGCCGTTGGGGCTCAGATTATTGGCCACGAGCGAAAGCGAGCCGTCTTTGGCGCGAATGCGATAGACGCCGGTGAAATCGAGTTCGCGTTTGGCGCCTTTGTCGAGCCCGTAGGGGGGATCGGTGAAATAGACGTCGCCGCTGGGATGGAGGACGAGGTCGTTGGGGCTGTTGAGCTTTTTGCCCTGGTAGTTGTCGGCGAGCACGGTCTTTTTGCCGTCTTTCTCGATGCGAGTGACCCGGCGGTCACCGTGTTCGCACAGATGGAGCCGACCCTGGGCATCGACGGCGAGGCCATTCGAACCGGGCTCGTCGCCGGGCTTGCCGCCGCGCGGCTTCGCGCCGGTGTAGCCGGAAGGTTTGAGGAAATCGGACGTCCCTTGGCCCTCTTGCCATTGGATGACGACGTTGTTGGGAATATCGGAGAAGAGCAGACGCTTGCCCGGCTTGAACCAGACCGCGCCTTCGGTCCAGATGAAGCCGTCGGCGATTTTCTCGAGCTGAGCGTCCTTGGGGACGAGCAAATCGAAGCGGGGATCGAGCCGTTCGATCGTGCCAATGATCTTTTGCTCTTGAGCAGCGGTCGGCGCGGAGTCGAATCCCGTCCACAAAACGACGAAGCAAAGACACATTCGGTTCATGAGGAAGTCTCGCGCGGGGAATGGCTGACAATTTCGGGCGCTGGTGACAGTTTACGGGATAAGCATCTTCCGTCGCGCCCGAAGCAGAAAAATCCCTGAATTTCGTTGCAGGTCGTTACGGCCCTCGTTATATTCGAGAAGGTTTCAGGATCGCTCCCTATTCCTCCCCGCGGATGTCCCATGTTCTATGTGCGACCGGCCGGGTTTCTTACCTTGCTCCTTTTTAGCGTCTCGGCCCTGTCGGGCGAACCGCTTTCTCCGGAACAAAAGAAAGCGGTCGACGCGATTCGGGCGCTGGGCGGCGACGTCGAGTTTGACGAATCCAAGCCGGGTCGGCCGATCGTCGCCGTCGATCTGCGTCTCACGGAAGCGGGCGATGCGAATCTTCCCGCAGAGGGATTCTCCGAGGTGCGCGCGCTGAGTCTGACGGGGACGAAAATCACCGACGCCGGGCTGGCTCGGCTCAAGCATTGGACCAAGTTGCAATCGCTCGGGCTGTACGCTACCGCCATCGGCGACGGCGGGCTGGAGCACCTGGGGACGCTCACCGACCTGCGTGACCTTGGCCTGAGCAATACCAAGATCACCGATGCGGGCCTGCGCTGCCTGCAAAAGTATCCGCTGCTGGAAAGCCTCGATCTCGCCGAAACGAAAATCACCGGCTCGGCCCTGGCGCATCTGCGCGACCTGAAGAACCTCAAAGTTCTCTATCTGATCGGCGCCAAGGTGGACGACGCCGGGATGTCGTCGCTGTCGGGTCTGAGTGCGCTCACCCGTCTGAACCTCGGCGAATGTCCTGTCGGCGATGCCGGGCTCATCCCTCTGAAAAAGCTCAGGACCCTGCAAGTCCTCGGACTTTCCGGCACCCGCGTCACTGACGCCGGACTCGAAGCGCTGAAGGGATTGGTGCGACTGCAGGTGCTCGATCTGGGCGGCACGAAAGTCACCGGCGTCGGCTTCGCGCATTTGGAGAATCTGACGCAGTTTCAGTCGTTGAAATTGCAAAAATGTCCGCTGACGCTCGCTGGGCTGCGCCAACTCGAGCAGCTCAAGACCTTGCAAGAGCTAAATCTGGCCGATGCGCCAGTCACCGACGAGGGCCTGGGCTCGCTGCGGAATCTCAAAGATCTTCGCTTTCTGGACCTGAGCGGCACGGCGGTAACGGATGTGGGTATGGAACATCTCGCCCCGCTGGACAAACTTCGTGAACTGAATCTTACCAACACCCGCGTCAGCGACTCGGCAATTGAGAAACTGGAAAAGAAGTTTCCGGAGCTGACGGTCTTAAAATTTTGACCCCGAGCGTGTCGCGAACCGGCCCGCGTCCTCATATATTCGATAGTCGCGGAACTTTTCCGGCCTCGCCGAGCTTTTCTCACTTGCCTGGAGACTTCGATGCAAAGAGCGATCTGGAAGTTGCGACGCTGCGTCACTCTCCTGGCCCTGGCGTGCATTTTGTACGGATCGCCCTTGTTCGCGAACGTCTCCCTGTACAAACGCTGTCTGCGTTCGACAGCGTGGGTCGTGGTGCCGAAGGGAACGGGAACGGCGACGCTCATCAACGAGAGCGAACGAATCCTACTGACGAACTATCACGTCGTCGGCGAAGAAAATAACCCGATCGTGTTCTTCCCGGTGTATAAGGCGAATGACGTGATCACCGACTTCAAGTATTATCTGGACAATGCCAAGAGCGTTGGGGTCAAAGGAAAAGTCATCGCCCGCTCAAAAGGGTGCGATCTGGCCTTGATCAAGGTGGAACGGGTGCCTTCCGGGCAGGTGGAGTTGCCGTTGGCGCAGCGCAGCCCGAGTCCGGGGGAAACGTTGTACGCGATCGGCAATTCGGGCCTCAAAACGGGCTCACTTTGGCGGTTTAGCAAGGGGGAAGTTCGGCAAGTATTTCTGCGAAAATTCAAGACCGGCAGCGCCGCCGATCCTTCCTCCGCCTTCGAGGTCAACGCGAAGATCGTGGAAACGCAAATCCCGATCAATCCAGGCGATAGCGGCGGACCGGTCATGAATACGCGGGGCGAGTTGAACGCCGTCACGCAGGGGTATCAGGCCGATCAAAGTTTGGTCACCACCATGATCGACATCACGGAAGTCCGGGCGTTTCTCAAGAAGGAAAACTTGCTGTCCAAGAAGAAGTGACCCGCTACGAGAAAATCTTCGGGATTGCTGTCGCGAAGCGGCGCGGATTCTCATTTACTTGGATAGACGGCGCTTTTCGGCGCTGCCGGAATTTAGGGGAGGCACTTCGATGACGAGCGTTTTGGTCGGGAATTTTGCCAGATTGTGCAGCGGTCGGCTGTTGTGGGCGTTTGTCGCGCTGAGTCTCCCCGGCACGCTGCGCGCCGATGCGCTCGACAAAGAGCTGCTCGCCAAGGCTGACGACGTCGTGAGATTTCTCAAGGCGAACGGCTACAAGGACGTCGGGGTGCTCAAGTTTCGCACGCAGCTCCCCGGCCAGGCGGCAAGTTTCGTGACCGGCGCGCTCAATGTGAACATGGCCGAACGGCTTGAGAATGCACTCATCCTGCGCGTGAGCAAAGACGACAAGATTCGCGTGCTTCACGACCCGGGCCAAGTCATCGCCGCCGAGCGAGCGCACCTCAACTATCTCCGATCGGAAGATCGCAAGAAGATGTTCGCGCTGACCTACCCGATGGCATGGGGAACGGAACGGGCGAAGGCGGACGTATTTCTCACGGGGTTCGTGAAACTCGACGTCCATCCGTCGACGCGCAAACGCTCGGTCGACGTCACGCTGCTGGCGCTGGGGCGCGACAAGAAGCCGCACGAAATTCTCAGCTTCAAACCGCAGATCGACAGCAGTCTCCTTTCGGACCTGGGCGTCAGCAGGCGCAGCAGTGCGCGGAGCGCGTTGGCCGACTTCGATGACGGCCCCAACGGTAACGGCGGCGCTACCGACAAACCGAACAAGCCGCAGGAAGACACGAATCCATCGCAGACGCCGGGCGATAGTCGGATTGAGCTAATCGTACGCGTTGGCGACAAGGACTTTAAACCGACGCCCGACGCGAGCAACTCGAGCCGGGAGAAGCTCGAAGGCTTCGACGCCGCCAAGAAGAATGTGACGTTTTTAGTTCGCAACACCACCAAGGAGCCTCTGGGCATCGTGCTCAAATTGAACGGTTGGAATTCGCTCGACAAAGAAGAGAAGGAAGTCGCTCTCTGTCGGATGTGGGTACTGCAGCCGGACGTTCAGTACGGCATCGCGGGATTCCATGTGGGCAAGCAAGGGGAGCCCGATTTCGAGTTCACGCCGTTCGTCACGGTCGACGGTAAAGAGTTCGAAGCGATGGGCACGAAGTTCAAGTCTCCCGGGCAGATTCAGCTTGCAGTGTTCGAATCGAAGCAAACGACTGGCCCCGGACCTGGTCCCGGACCTGGACCTGGACCTGGTCCCGACAACGGTTCCGCGAATCTCAAGGTCAGTTTGCGAGGACTTTCCTCGGCCGCGACATTCCGCGATCGCAGCAAATTTACTTTCGAACAACTCAAGGACAAGATCGCGCAACAGACCGGGATCAAGAACAAGCCGCCGGTTGATCTCAAGGCGCGGGCCAAGGCGCGGAGCATGGGCATCGCCTTCGATGATACGCCGCCGAGCAACCAGAAGCTGGAAATGAAGGAATTTCCCAATCCCCGTCAGGTGGAAGACCGCATCATCCAATATTGGAGCCCGAGTTCCAGCACCAAATAGATCGCACTGGGGAGACTTTTTCCATGCTCGTTTCCCGTGAATCCTGCCGCCCTTTGTTCTTGGCGTGGGCGTGCCTTTGTGTCGCCTGGACTTCCCCCGCTTTCGTTCGCGCCGACGCATTGGACGGGGAGCTTTACGTTCAGGCGACCCAAGTCGTGGAGTTTCTCAGGAACAAAGGCTACAAGAACGTCGGCGTGCTCAACTTTCGCACGCAGCTGCCGGGGCAGGCCGAGAGTATGGTCACCGGCGCACTCAACGTCAACTTGGCCGAGCGGCTTGAGAACGCCTTGATCCTACGCGTCGACGCCGACGATGGCATTCGCGTGATTCACGATGCAGGGAGCGTGATCGCCGCACAGAAGAAACACTGGAGTTACCTCCGTCCGCAAGACCTGAACGAAATGTTCAAGCTCACCTATCCCGTGGCGTGGGGAACCGAGCGCGTCAAGCCCGACGTTTTCCTGTCGGGCCTGGCAAAGCTCACCGTCGATCCGATCACGCGCAAGCGATCCATGGAAGTCAAGGTGCAGGCGCTTCGTCCGGGGTCGACCGCGACGATCCTCACCTTCAGTCCCAAGACAGAAGGGAGCGTGCTTTCGGATCTGGGCGTCAGTCGCCGTGCGCGGAGCCCCGAGGCGATAGCGGACTTCGACGACGTCGAACTCAAAAAGAAGCCGATCAAACTTGCCGTGGAGGAGATCAATCCCTCGCAGAATCCTGGCGGCAGCAAGGTCGAGTTGATCGTCAAGTACGGCAACCAGGAACATCGGCCCGTCCCCGATCCGCAGAATTCCACACGTGAAAAAGTCCCGGAGCCTACGGTCGCAGGCGAACGCATCACGTTTCTCGTGAAGAACCTCGATCCCACGGAAACGGTCGCCATCGTGCTAAAGGTCAACGGTCTGAACACGCTCGATCTGGAGCAGAAGGCGATCGACAACTGCCGGCTGTGGGTTCTCAAACCTGGAACTCAGTATCAGATTTCGGGATATCACGTCGGCGAACAAGGGGGACCGGATTTCAAGGTGAACGAGTTCAAGACGGTGAGCGGCAAAGACTGGGAATCCCTGCAAACGAAGTTTCCGGCTGTGGGACAGATCCAACTGGCCGTATACGTCTCCCAAAAGGAACCGGATCCGACTCCGCTGCAGTATCAATATAAGGTCAGCTTGCGGGGCATTTCGAATTCCAAGGCCTTCGTTGACCGGCGCTCGCTCGACTTGGCCCAACTCAAGCTCAAGATCAGCAGGGAGAGCGGCCTGTCTCGCCTCGCGAAACCAAAGCCGGCAGGCAGTAGCGGCATCGGGTTCGAAGACGTGCCGATCAATCGCCGACTGGAACTGAAAGATTTTCCCAATCCCAGGCGAATCGAAGATCGCATGATTTTCTATGTCACCCCCCCGTAGCGAAGTACGGCTGACAGTCTGCACAGGAACTGCCGACTTCAGTTCTGCTAAATGACCGTGCGAGATTCTGCTGTAGGACGGCCTAGGAAGGCCGTCCTACTTGGACATCGCCACTTTTCCTCAATCTTCTAACGTAAACTCAATGAGTGAAGTCATTTACATTTACCCCGAAGGGGTTGGATCTCAAAGCCCTGGGTTGCGTACTCGCAACCCAGGGAACAAAGGCCTCACACAGGATTACCCCGAAAGGGGTTGCATCCGTATGGCCGCCTCGATGCAACCCCTTCGGGGTAGAGACAACCTGTGTTTGCCCGTGACGTTGTGTTGAAAAGGCCAGAAAAGTGGCGCTGTCCAACTACGATGCTGCTTTATCACTCACGCTGATTTAGAGTTCATGAACTCGATTTTTTTCGAAGTGCCAGTTCCGCTCGCCACTTTTTTTTCGCTCGATAAAACGCAGGGATTGCGCCTCGTTTCGCCCCGGGTTCGTTGACTTCCTCCGTTAAAATTTGGACGAGCCGACTGGTTCGTTCACGCTTAACGGAGGGGGTTTCATGAATCTCGATTTTCGCAACGTCATCGCCGGCGGCGCCATCCTCGGCATCCTCGCAGGCTGCTGGGAACAAATCAAGCAGATCCTCTGGAAGATCGTCAACACGTTCGTCCAGCAAGTCGAAGTCCCCAGCGAGCAAGGCCACGAAGCCCTCATCGCGTACCTCATCGCCCACTACAAGCGTTCCCGGCTCTACGATCGCATGTACGGCGCCGCGTACGAATATCAGCGCGACGGCCGATACGGCCTCATTCCCTACGAAATGTTCGGCAACCGCGCCATCATTTTCTGGAACGGCTGGAGGCCTTTCGTTTTCTCCAACCAGCGCGAGAAGAAGTCGGCGGGGAGCGGTCAGAACCAGAACGCCGATGCGACCAAGATCTACTCCACGATCACATTCATCCGCGGCACGCTCAATATCGACGAACTGCTCAAGGCGGCGTGCGCCGAACGCAACAATCTTTCCTGGGCCGTCACCACGGAGGAAGAGTCGACGCGCAATCGCTTCTGCATCCACTTCTTCCCCAAGCGCGGCAACGAGGAAGATTCCAGCGGCTGGAATTCCTCCAGCGGCGGACTCGCCTGGTATCAGCAGGGCCATTACCGCCTGCTCGCCCACACCCCCGAACAGCTGGGCAAAGCGTCCAACGGCGCCGGCAAGGCGCTCGATAATCTCATCTTCCCGACCCGCGTCAAGGATCTCATCAAGGAGATCGAACTTTGGCGCAAGAGCAAGCCGTGGTATCTCGAAAAGGTCATCCCCTGGAAGCGCGGCTGGATGCTTTACGGCCCTCCCGGCACCGGCAAGACGGCGCTCGCGCGGGCGTTCGCCGAGGATCTGAACATGCCGATCTACGTCTACAACCTCGCGGAGATGGGCAATCACGACCTCATCAAGGCCTGGAACGAGATGCAGGTCAACGTGCCGTGCATCGCGCTGATCGAGGACATCGACAACGTCTTCCATGGTCGGGAGAATGTGGCCCGTCGCAACGGGTTTATGCCGATGATGTTCGCCCAGAAGAAAGAGGGGGACGACAAGAACGACAACCGCCCGTCGATGATGACGCCGCTCACGTTCGATTGTCTGCTCAACTGCCTGGACGGCGTGGAACGCTCCGACGGTATCTTCACGATCATCACGACCAACGACATCGGCAAGATCGACCCGGCCTTGGGTCAGCCGCGCAAGCAGCCCGACGGCAGCGTCGAGTTCATCTCGACCCGGCCCGGACGCGTCGACAAGGCGGTCGAGCTGTCGTACATGGAGTCGGCGGACAAGAAGAAGATGGCCAAGCGAATCCTGGGGAATTACGAGCACGAGTATCAGGAGATGCTCGACTACATCGAGAAGTATCCGGACTTGCAGGAGACGCCGGCCCAGTTCCAGGAACGCTGCGGACAGATCGCCTTACGGAAGTTTTGGCAGGAGCAGGAGAAGAAGAAGCATCCGCGGACGAATGGGTATCACGTACTCACGGGGGTGTGATCGGCGGCGAAAGCCCAGGGATGGCTATCCCTGGGGACGCGCCCGAAACGTGATGGTTTTTCGGAATCGACGTGGGATGCTGGTTACGCAAGGTGCCCCAGGGATAGCCATCCCTGGGCTTTCGCGCGGTTATCCCCCGATGCTGTGCATGGTGCGCAGCGGCTTGATAAAGCGGGCGCTGTTGATCTGATGGCCCTCCCACTTCTCGTCGACGTTCTTGCGGATCATTTCCTGAATCGCCGCGTCGCTGCCCTCGCTGCGCAACAAGGGCCGTAGATCGACTTCATTTAATGCGAACAGGCAGTTGCGTAGCTTACCGTCGGCGGTCAGACGGACGCGGTTGCAGTTGAGGCAGAACGGCTTCGATACCGACGCGATAATGCCGACGCGCCCGCCGCCGTCGAGATAGCGAAACTCCAGCGCCGGCGCCTTCGGATCGTAATCCTCGACCGGAACCAGCGGACCGATGCCTGCCTCGAGTTGATCCATGATCTCGTGCGCGAAGTAAACCTTGCTTCGCTCCCACGCGTCGGCGCCGATCGGCATGTACTCGATGAAGCGCATCTCCATGCCGTGCTCACGCGCGAAACGAGCCAGCGGCAAAACCTCATGCTCCGTGACGCCGCGGATGGCGACCGCGTTCAACTTGATCCGAAACCCCGCCCGCTTCGCCGCCAGGATGCCCGCGATCGTCTCATCCAAACCGTCACGGCGCGTCAGCTCGCGAAAACGCTGCGGGTCGAGCGTGTCGAGGCTGATGTTGATCCGCTCCAGCCCCGCGTCGCGTAACTTCGGCGCCTGCTCGACCAGCAGCATGCCGTTGGTCGTCAGGCTCACGTCCTTGATGCCGGGGATGTCAATGAGCATCTTGACGAGGACTTCGAGATGCCGGCGCAGGAGCGGTTCGCCGCCGGTGAGGCGAAGTTTGTCGATGCCCAGCGGCACGGCGAGGCCCACGAAGCGGGCGATCTCTTCGAAGGTGAGAAGTTCGGCGCGGGGCAGAAACGTCACTTCTTCCGGCATGCAGTAGGTGCAACGCAGGTTGCAGCGATCCGTGACGCTGATGCGTAGATTGTTGTGAAGCCTTCCGAATCGATCGACTAACGGCATGTCACGCTCCGGGATGGACCCATTCGGTCCGGCCATCCGCCCAGTTTTCCTTCTTCCAGATCGGCGCTGACTCTTTCAGCCGATCGATCGCGAATCGGCACGCCTCGAATGCCTGCGCGCGATGCGGGCAACTGACCGCGACCGCCACGCTGATCTCGCCGACCTCGAGACGCCCCAGGCGATGCTCGAGCACGATGTCGCCCACGGGCCAGCGCTGCCGGGTTTCGGCTTCAATCTCCGCGAGGACTTTCTCTGCCATTCCGGGGTAAGCTTCGTAATCCAGGGCGACGGTGGTCTGTTCGCCGGTGAGATCGCGGACGGTGCCGAGGAAAGTGACGACGGCACCGGCGCCGGCGCGGCGGACCGCCTCGGTGAGTGCGTAATAATCGATCGGCCGATCCGTGAGTCGAACCATGGAGGCAACCTCGGGCGGGAGACGTTGTTCATATTATATCCTCATCATGGAACAAAACCCCCACTTGCTCGCGCAGCAACTGATCGAGGCGCGACAATTTGAGCAGGCCGCCGCCCTCCTCGCGCAGCCGCAGCACGACGTGGTCCACGAAGCGGCCCGGTGCCGACTGGTGGGCGTCCTGCTCCTGCATCGCGATCAGCCCCGGGAGGCCGAGGCCTGGCTTCGCAGTTCGCTCGAGCTGGCGCAGCCGCCGGAAACGTACGACAATCTCTCGGTGGCGCTGATCGCCCAGGGCCGCTACGCCGAGGCGGAGCCGCTGTGCCGGCAAGCGCTCGCCCTGGCGCCGCAGTTCGCCATCGCGGCCAACAATCTCGCCACGTGCCTGCGCAATCAGAGCAAATTCCAGGAAGCCGTCGACGTCAACGTCCGTGCCGTGAATCTCAACCCGCAGTTCGTCGGCGCCTGGGGGAATCTCATCAGTTTGCTTCGCGAAGTCGGCATGTACCCGCAGTCGATCGACGTCGGCAACCAGGCGCTCGCCCGTTTCCCCGATGAGTTCGACATCTCGCGCCACCTCGGCGATTGCCTCCTCTGGATAGGTAAAATAACCGATTCGGCCAACGTCTTTCGCAACTACATGACCCGGCATCCCGAGCACGCCCAGAATCTACGCAAGCTCGGGCAGATCTTGTTTCAGTGCCTGGGCGAACTCGAGGAAGGCATGCGCTATCTGCGTCGGGCCATCGAACTCGATCCCGCCGACGTCACGACGCACAGCGCCTACCTATGCTGTTTGCAGTACCAGGACGGCCTGAGTCCGGCCGATCTGCTGCGCGAGCATAAACTCTGGGACGACCGTCACACGCCGACGGGAGAAGCGCCGCCGCGCTGGCTGGTCGATCGGCAACTGCCCAGACCGCTCAAGATCGCAGTGCTCACGTCAGACCTCGGCGAACATCCCGTCGCCCGGCTCACGGTCGCGGCGTTCGAGGGACTCGCCCAACTTCCGTGCACGCTGGTCGCATACAACGACCGTAACCAGCAAGATCCGCTGTCGCAGCGTCTCAGGCGGACGTTCCACGAATGGCGCGACGTGGCTCCCTTGTCGAGTCCGCAGGTCGCCGAGATGATTCGCCAGGACCGCATTGACGTCCTCTTCGATCTGGCGGGACACACGCGCGGCATGCGTTTGTCGGTCTTCGCCGAGCGCCCAGCTCCGGTGCAGATCACCTGGCTGGGGTATCAAGGCACGACGGGGCTGCGGGCGATGGATTACCTCCTCGCCGATCCGCGGTTAACGCCGCCGGGCGCCGAGAACAACTACCGCGAGCGGATCCTGAACATGCCGCACCATTATGTGGTGTGGGACGCGACCGACGAAATGGCGCCTCCGGTCGGACCGCTGCCGGCGCTCGCCAGCGGTCGCTTCACGTTCGGGAGTTTCAACCATCCCGCCAAGATCGCGCCGGCGATGTTCGACCTCTGGTGCGAGATCTTACGGCAAACGCCCGGCTCTCGGCTCATCCTCAAGTATCGCTGGTTCCAGGACGAACCCTACCGCCGCGACTTCGCCGCCCGCTTCGTGCGTCAAGGAATCGCCGCCGAGCGCATCGACTTGCAACCGGGATGGGATCGCAAAGGCATGGTCGAATCGTACGGCCAACTCGATCTGGCGCTCGATCCGCTCCCCTTCACCGGCGGCATGACGACCGCCGAGGCGCTATGGATGGGCGTACCGGTGCTCACCTGGCCCGGCGAAACGTTCGCGTCACGGCAATCGCTCAGCTACGTCGAACCGCTCGGCCTGCACGAATTCATCGCGTCCTCGAAGGAAGATTACCTCGCCAAGGCGATCGGCTGGACGAAGCGTTTACCGGAACTGGCCGAGATCCGCAGCGGCATGCGGACGCGGATGCTGGGTTCCCCGCTAACCGACGGCGCCCGATTCGCACGCGACTTGCTGGAGCGTTTGCAGACGGCGCTCGCCGAGAAATTTGCCCAAGAAACGCTCTTGAAATGACGCTGCGCTGAGGCACTTTGCCTTTAGCCCCGGATGGGGCTGTGGAATGTAGCCACGGGTGAAGCGCAGCGCAACCCGTGGAAATGCGAATCATTCAATCGCTCCGGAGGAGCGAAGGAACTTACCGCAGATCACACGTCTAATGTTTGAAAGGACGTATTTCCCCTCTGCCCCGCCGGGGCAGAGGATTGCTCTGTAGCTTCCACGGGTTCCGCTGCGCTCCACCCGTGGCTACAATCCGTTGCCCCATTCGGGGCAAAATTCGCTGGTGGTTGCCTACTTGGACAGCGCCACTTTTCCTCAATATTGTAACGCAAACTCAATGATTGAAGTCATTTACATTTACCCCGAAGGGGTTGGATCTCAAAGCCCTGGGTTGCGTACTCGCAACCCAGGGAACAAAGGCGTCACACAGGATTACCCCGAAGGGGTTGCATCCGTATGGCCGCCTCGATGCAACCCCTTCGG
>JBBQPM010000153.1:0-16563 GCA_038217425.1 Gemmatales bacterium | reverse complement strand
GAGACGATTCCAACGCTGTGCACGATGGTGACGGCCAGCCCGTTCGACGCCGCCTTGCACGATGCGTTCGGCAAACTGCACGGGCTGAACGCGTTCCAGACGGTCGGCCCCGAGTTCATGAACCACGACCTGGGCCATTGGCTCGGCGCCGAGTTCGTCGGAGAGACGCTGACGCCGTACGTTCGCTCGAAGCCGAAAGCGCGCATGCCGCTGTACCATCTCGTCGGCGCCCTCGACGTGCTCGAGGACAGCGAGGTCACCCACCGCCTGGACGACGGCCTGCCCAACACCCTGGGCGAGTGGATCCGCTATAGCGGGCTCACGCACATGAAGATCAAGCTCAACGGCGACAATCTGCAGTGGGACGCCGAGCGCGTGCTCGGCGTCAACCGCGTCGCCGAGTCCGTGCAGCGCGAGCGAGGGATACACGAATGGTACTATTCGCTTGACTTCAACGAGAAGTGTCCCAACGTCGCGTATTTGCTGGAGTTTCTGGAACAGGTAAAGTCGAAGTCGCCCGCCGCTTTTGAGCGCATCCAGTACATCGAACAGCCGACGCCGCGCGATCTTAAGTCGACGCGCGAGAACGTTATGCATGAGGCCGCCAAGGTGCGCCCGGTGGTGATCGACGAATCGCTGCTCGATCTGGAAAGCCTGCGGCTGGCGCGCGAGATGGGCTACACCGGCGCTGCTCTCAAAGCGTGCAAGGGGCAGAGCCAATCGCTGCTCTTGGCCGCGGCCGCACAGAAGTTCGGCATGTTCCTGTGCGTTCAGGATCTGACGTGTCCGGGCGCCTCGCTGCTGCATTCCGCCAGCCTCGCCGCCCACATCCCCGGCGTCGCCGCCATCGAAGCCAACTCGCGCCAATACTGCCCCGCCGCCAACGTTGCCTGGGAGGAGAAGTTCCCCGGCGTCTTCCGCGTCCGCGACGGCGCCATGGATACCAGCGTCCTGGACGGCCCCGGCCTGGGCTGCGGTGACTGGTAAGTCGGCCCAGCGCGCCAATCGACTTTGGCTCACGTCCCGGCTGACACGGCGAGCCAGGTTGCGTAAGCGCCTGGAGTACAGCGGTTCGTTCGGCTACTCCAGGCGCTTACGCGACCTGGCTCGCCGGAATTCGTTGGCGCACCCAGTCGGCCGAGCGATTGTTCCGGCCCCGGCGTTTTGCTACCATGTGCAGACAGCTCGGATAACGTTCGGAGTATAGGAAATGGCCACGGCGACAATCAATCTCGACGACGAATCGGTCCACATTCCGGGGTGGGTCATCGATCTAGCCTCCTTCCGGAAATGGTACCAGTCCGACGACTTCCCGAAGCAAGGGCGTCTTGGCTACCTTGATGGCGGAATCGTGGTGGATCTCAGTATGGAGCAGTTCTTTTCGCACAATCAGGTACGTACCGAGTTCGGCGCCGTCCTGCATTTTTTGGTGAAGTCGGATCAGCTGGGACGCTTCGTGACGGACGGTATGCTGCTGAGCAACGTCGAAGCCGACTTCGCCACGGAGCCCGACGGAGCCTTTCTTTCTCATGAGACGTTAAATTCCGGGCAGGTGCGTCTGCTCGAGGGAAGCCGCGGCGGCGCGATCGAATTGGAAGGGACGCCCGATATGGTGCTAGAGATCGTGAGCGATAGTTCAGTCCGCAAGGACACGGTCGCGCTCAAGGCCGCGTATGCTGAGGCTGGCATTCGCGAATATTGGCTCGTCGACGCCCGCGGCGAAAAGCCGAGTTTCGACATCTTCAGTCGCTCCGCCAAGGGTTATGTCGCCGGGCGAAAGCAAGCCGGCTGGCTCAAGTCTGCGGTGTTCGGCAAATCGTTCCGTCTCGTGCAGAGCGTCGACAAGCGCGGCGATCCCGTGTTCACTTTGGAAGTCCGCTGAGAGAGGTTGAACGATGACCGCCCGAGCATTGATCCCCACGATGTTCGTATTCTCGTTGGTCGCGGGCGTCACAGCCCAGGAGCCTGCGAAGGCCGAAAAGTCCTTCACGCTTTTCCTGGCAGGCGATTCCACCATGGCGACGCAAGCGTTGATTCCCGCGACGCCGGCGCGTGGGTGGGGGCAGATGCTGCAGCCCTATTTTCATGCCAACGTGCGCGTGGAGAATCATGCGTCGTCTGGGCAAAGCACCAAGAGCTTTCGCGACAAGGGACGCTGGAGGCTGATCCTCGTCGCGCTCAAGGCGGGCGACGTCGTCATCATTCAGTTTGGGCACAACGATAGCAAACCCGACGACGCTCGACACACCGAGCCGTTCGGTTCGTTCAAAGCGAATCTCGAGCTTTTCGTCAAGGAAGTGCGGGAACGTCAGGCAACGCCGATCCTCGCGACTTCGATCGTGCGGAACGTCTTCAACGTCGACGGCAAAACCCTGCGCGACACGCACGGCGATTACGCGGTTGCGACGCGCAAGGTGGCCGAGGAGTTGAAAGTTCCGCTGCTGGATCTCGAGAAGAGGACGGGCGAGTTGTTGGTGAAACTCGGTCCGGAGCGTTCGAAGCGGCTGTTCAACAACGTCGAGCCGGGCGAGTTTGCCAAGTATCCCGAGGGTTTCAAGGATGGCACGCACCCCAACGCCCTCGGCGCCAGCCGCATCTGCGATTTGGTCATCGAAGAGATCCTGGCGAAGGTTCCCGAGTTGGCCAAGTCCGTCGGCCAGGGCCCGACGCTCCGGGTGCCGCGGTGAAATTTTCGTCTTAAACGGTGATTGAGCCCTAGTGGGCGCATGTTCCGCGCGGAACATTAAGATGGGTAATTTGGCAGCCACGACAAAACCCCGCTCGGACACCTGGTGTCCGAGCGGGGCTTGGGTGTTTTAACAATGCTCGACTATGCTACCACCGCCACGCGGCGAGTGCGTGCCGGCGCGGTTGGGATCACGGTGGACACTTCGGTGGCAGCGATATCGAACCAACTCAGTTCACCATCGGCCAAGTCGGGTAGACCTGTCCAGTTCAGGATGCGTTCGTCGTCCACTTCCAGGTCGAAGACCGTCGTGGTCGGCGTGCCGTCCATGAAATGCATTCGGCCCGTCGTCCCGGTTCGCAGGATGTAAAATCGGCGAACGCGGTAGCCGGGAATGCGATTGAGATCGTCGTTTCGGCCTTCCAAGGGCATACTGACGAGTTTGATCGACTTTTCGTTGCAACCGGCAAGATGCTTTCCCAAACCGAGCAGACGCTGGCCGTGCTTGCAGAAGGCATCGAGCCCGATGGACACAGGTTTGCCGTCCGGCCAAAGGATCTCATATCCTTCGAACTGGATTTGTTCATCGTGTCTATCTTTGGAGGGATCGCGACGGAAGAGAAGAATAAGCGTGCGTGACATCCAGGGCCGCTCTCCATGAAAGAGTAAAAGGCGAGAATAACTGATACACAGAAACCTGGAGATTCCATCCTTCCCGCTGGGTTTGTGCACGGCGACTGGGTTGCGCCGCTAAGTTATTTTAGGGAAAATGTTCGCTTCGGACGAAGAAAATCCCGAATATTGCAGATTCGTCGCCCGAAATTTAAGAATCGGCCTCAAGTCTAGAACAACATCCCCTGAAACGCCTGACCCGCGCTGATGGGAATGCCCAAATGATTATACGCCTTCGGCGTGGCCACGCGCCCCCGGGGTGAGCGAATGATCAGCTGCTCGCGTAAAAGGAACGGCTCGATTTCCTCGCTGAGCGTCTCGGCGGGGAGATTCATCGACGCGGCCAGCGATTCGACACCGGTCGGGCCCCCCGAATACGTCTGAATCAGCGTCTCCAAATATCGACGGTCCTGTTTGTCGAGCCCGAACGGATCGACCTGGGCCATGAGCAGCGCGTCCTGCGTCAGCGGCAACGTGATGTCGCCCGTCGATTCGCTGATGGAATAGTGCCGAATCCACCAGAGCCGGGAGTTGGCGATCCGGGGCGTGCCGCGACTGCGCTGGGCAATCTCCAAAGCGGCATCGGGCTCGATCTTGGTTTGCAATTTCTTTGCGTTGATCGTGACGATTTGCGCCAACTCTTCGACCGAGTAGAAGTCGAGATGTTCGTGCATCTTGAAGCGATCGCGCATGGGGCTGGAGAGCATGCCGCTGCGGGTGGTGGCGCCGATGAGGGTGAAACGTTTGAGCGGAATCGAGACCGTGCGGGCGTTGATGCCTTCGCCCAGGACGATGTCGATGCGGAAGTCTTCCATCGCGGGGTAGATGAATTCCTCGACGACGCGCGGCATGCGGTGGATTTCGTCGATGAAGAGGATGGAGCCTTCGGTGACGTTGGTGAGGAACGGCAGGAGATCCGCGGGCTTGGAGAGCGCGGGGCCGCTGGTCATCTGGATGGTGGTGCCGAGTTCGTTGGGCAGAACGGTGGCGAAGGTGGTTTTACCCAGGCCAGGGGGCCCGTCGAAAAGGATGTGGGGCAAGGCTTCTTTGGTTTTTCGGCAGGCGTTGAGGACGATGCTGAGTTTGCGAACGACGCCTTTTTGACCGATGACTTCGCGGAGCAGGCGAGGGCGAAGTGCGGCGTCGCGTTGCTTGTCGTCCGCCGCCGCCTCGACGGGCGCGGCATCCGCGGCAGTTCCCTGGACGATCGCTTCGCGTGCCATGGGGTAAACCACGAACCCAGTTGTCGGCGGTGCTTCACACGCAAGCGCAACGCGCCGCCGACAACCGCTCGGTTAACGCTTCGAGAACTGGAAGCTCTTGCGGGCTCCCTTGCGGCCGTACTTCTTGCGTTCCTTCATACGGCCATCGCGGGTGAGAAACCCGGAGTCGCGGATTTTCTTGCTGATGGCGCTGGTCTCGGTTTCGGGTTCGCCCTCGGCGAGCGGCTTGTCGCCCGGAGGAACGAGCATGATTTTAAGCGCGCGGGCGAGACCCTGACTGATCGCGCCGGCCTGGCCCGAATGGCCGCCGCCATGCGTGTTGACGTGCACGTCCAGGCGATTGTGCATGTCGAGCAGGAGCATCGGTCCCATGACCGCGTTGCGATCCTTGTCTTCCGTGAAATACGTTTCCAGGTCTCGGCCATTGATAGCCAGCTTGCCGGTCCCGGTGCTGATGCGAACCCGCGCGACCGAAGACTTTCGGCGACCGGTGCCCCAATGATACTCGACCTTTGTCTTAGCTTCCGCCACGTCGATCTCCCGATAAACTACGAGGGTTTGAATTCCTTGGGTTGTTGTGCCTGATGGGGATGCGTCGATCCCTTGTAGACCTTGAGCTTGGTCATCTGCTGCCGACCCATCTTGTTGCGCGGCACCATGCGCTTCACCGCCATCTCGAGGATGCGTTCGGGATGCTTGGCCATCAGCTCCTCGGCCGTCGTGATGCGGAGCCCGCCCGGGTAGCCGGAGTAGGACGCGTAGGTCTGCTGCTGGAGCTTTTTGCCCGTGAAGCGAACCTTTTCCGCGTTGATGACGATCACGAATTCGCCGGTATCGACATGGGGCGTGTATTGCGGACGATGCTTGCCACGCAGGATGTTGGCGATATGCACCGCGAGCCTGCCGACCACTTGATTGGTCGCGTCGATCACCCACCATCCCTGGGGAACGACCGAGGGACTTCCCGGCGTACCCGCCTTCGCAAAGAACGTTGACATACGAATATCCGAAGTTCCTGAACCTGGTACGGAAAAAGAGTATCTTAAGGCCGACTGGCCAAGCGTCAAGTGCTACCCCATGAAATCCAGCGAATTGACGAGCCGTTCGAGGCGGCTACAATCCCCTCTCCGCACCCTCCTCACACATGAAAGTAGACTGCCGTGGCCGACGCTCCCGATAACGTCTTCGAAACCAGCCGGCTCGACAAGCTCAAAAAAATCGAAGCGCTCGGCATCGACCCCTGGGGCGGACGCTTCGACGGCCATCAGCCCATTCAGACAATCCTGGAATTGCCGAGCGATCTGCCCGACGCGGAACGACCGCGCGTCAAGGCGGCCGGTCGAATCGTCAGCCGACGCATTCAAGGCAAGGTTCACTTTCTCGACCTGTGGGACTGGTCGGGCCAGCCGATCAAGAAACTGACCAAGAGCGACGTCGAAGGTAAACACGAACAAACCGAGATTCTCGACTGGTCGAGCCGAGTCCAGATTTTCATCGGCCAAAAGCAAGTCGGCGACCTCGGTTGGCAGCTGAGCCATGAACTTGACCTGGGCGACCTCCTGGGCGTCGAGGGGACGTTCGGCAAGACGCGAAAGGGGGAGCCGACGATCTTCGCGGAGAAGTTGACGTTTCTGACGAAGTCAGTGTTGCCGCACCCTGATAAATGGGCGGGCATGCAGGAGATGGAGTTTCGCCTGCGACACCGCTATCTTGATCTGGTCTACAACCCCGAGATGCTCGACCGCTCGATGAAGCGGGTCAGGATTGTCCGGCGTATACGTTCGTTCCTGGACGGCCAGGGATACTGCGAAGTCGAGACGCCGACGCTGCATTCCATTGCCGGCGGTGCCGCGGCGCGGCCGTTCGTCACGCATCATAACACGCTCGATATCGACTTGTTCCTACGCATCGCCCTGGAGCTGCATCTCAAACGGCTTCTGGTCGGCGGCATCGAAAAGGTATACGAGATTGGCCGAGTGTTTCGCAACGAGGGCGTCAGCCCCCGGCACAATCCCGAGTTCACGATGATGGAACTGTACCAGGCGTACGGCAATTACGAGACGATGATGGAGCTGACGGAGGGCCTGATCGTCGCCTGCGTCGATATTTTGGGGTCGACCCGGGTGTTGCCGTGGGCTGACAAGACGATCGACTTCACGCCGCCGTGGCAGCGGGCGAAGTACGAGGATCTATTCCGCCAACATGTCGGCGTCGATCTGTTCGACGAAGCGGGCGTACAGGCGGCGGCAGCGAAGTTTCACGTCAAGCGCGCGGTGGAGTCGGCCGGGCCTGGTTCTCCGCTCGTGCAAAAGGAACACGACGTCCTGGTGCATGAACTCTTCGAGCACGCCGTCGAGGACAAGCTCGTCGGCCCCGTCTTCGTCCACGACTATCCCGCGGCCCTTTGTCCGCTGACGAAGCGGAATAAAGACAACCCGCGCATCGCCGAGCGGTTTGAACTCTACGTGCACGGCATGGAACTCGCCAATGCGTACACGGAACTGAACGACCCGATCACGCAGGAGGAGACGTTCAAGAAACAGCTGACGGGTTTGGCTGCGGAGGATTCGATGGCCAAGATGGACGACGACTTCGTGAAGGCGTTGAAGCACGGCATGCCGCCCGCGGGGGGCCTGGGCATCGGCATCGATCGGCTGGTGATGCTGCTGACGAACACGCAGACGATCCGCGACGTGATTCTGTTTCCGTTGCTTCGTCCGGAGCAGTGAGATCAAGGCAGGCTTTAACGTTATCAAGAAGGGGGGGAGTGAGCATTCCGAATGAGAAGGATCTCGAATTCCGGTCGAACTCGGCGACGCATCGCTCGCTCGGGGCGCCGGACCTACAATCGGCTCTTTCGGTAAAGTCTGCCCAGATTCTAACCGATGATGGACTCGTAGAGGAAATTCTTCCCAGGTGCGATCCATGACTCGGAACCCAGGCCCGCTGCTCGTCGGTTTGCTGCTGACAGGGGTGTTTTGGAGTTCGCCGGGCCTCGCCCAGATTCCTATCATGCCCAACCCGCCCGGCGCGGTGCCCGTGCTGCCCGTTACGCCGACGCCGGGGGAGGAACAAAAGAGGGTCGATATCGCCGTCCCACTGGGCGAAGCATTCAAGATGCGCCCGGAATCGGGCCTGCCTATCAAGGACGCCTTCATCGATCGCGAGGCAGTGCTCAAGTTCGATTTCACCGACAAGAAATCTCCGTTCATCAAAGTTCGAGGCGTCGGCATGGGCGATGCCCGCGTGACGCTCGTGGATTCCAGCGGCGCGGCCAAGACGTACCAGGTCCGCGTCCTCCCCAGCGTCGGCTTCCTCAAGATCTTCCTCGAACGCCAATTTCCCGGCGCCAACGTCACCCTCACCGCGGGGGGCGATAGCCTTCTCTTCGTCGAGGGCGCCGTCGATACTCCCGGACAGGTCGAGCAGATCGCGCAGTTCCTCGAGAAGTCGATCGGCAAAGATAAAATCGTCAACAACCTCCGCGTCACCGGCGTCACGCAAATCCAGCTCGACGTCTGCATCGCCCGCGTCGACCGCAGGGAACTCCGCAAGCTCAATCTCAATGTGCTCGGCAGCGATAAGAACAATTTCTTCGGCACCCAGATCGGCAACTTGATCGGCGTCCCCGGCATCAACGTCCGCGGTGGCGACGCTATAGGCGGCGCCAAGGTCTTCAACCCCAGTGCCACGATCGCCAACCAGGTGCTCTCCGCGAACTCCACCGTCTTTTTCGGCCTCACCAACGAGAACTCCGCCCTGTTCGGCTTTCTCGAATTCCTTAAACGCAACGGCATCGTCAAGGTTCTCGCCAATCCCACGCTCGTGACCACCAACGGCCGGCCTGCCGACTTCCTCGTCGGCGGCGAACAACCCGTTCCCAACATCGTCTTCGCCGGCGGCGTCGCACAGCCCAATACCCAGTTCAAGGCGTTTGGCACCAAGCTCACCTTCGTCCCCGTACTCATGGGCGAAGGCAAGATTCGGCTCGACGTCCTCCCCGAAGTCAGCACCGTGAACTTCGCCGCGGGCATCAACATCGGCGGCAGCCAGGTTCCGCAATTCGTTACGCAGCGCATCCACACCACCGTCGAACTGGAGAGCGGGCAAACGCTGTATCTGGGCGGGTTGTTGCAGAACGAGGTGGAGGCCGAGACGAGCAAGATCCCCATTCTGGGAGATATGCCGGTGATCGGGGCTGCGTTCCGCAGCGTCTCGCATCAGCAGCGTGAGACGGAGCTGGTGATCGTGGTCACGCCGAAGTTGGTGGCGCCGCTGCGCGATTGCCGCAAGCCGAAGCTGCCGGGGCACGAGACGCGTGATCCGACGGAGAGCGAGCTGTTCTTGCACGGCAAGATCGAGACGGCGCCGATCCCGCCGCACCTGAACCCGGGCGGGAAAACGCCTTACGCGGAACCGATCCTGCCGGGGACAGGCATGCCGTTCTATGAGCCGCACCTCGGCCCGACGCACGGCCCGTTCGGCGGCCAGGCGCCAACGCCTTCTGGAACGACTTTCGGCCCGTTCGGACCGGGGATGCAGGGCCCGGCGCCGACGCCCGCGCCGCCGCTGCCGCCGACCGGAACGTTCATGCCCCGGCCCAACGTCGACGCGGCGATTCCAGACTACTGGCGACGGCTACTTCCCAGCGCGAATGCGCCCCCGGCGACCTGGCACAGCATGCTCGTACCGAAGTTCAAGTGAAAATTACCGAGCCGCGACCGTTAGGGAGCGGACCGTGCAGTTGCAAGCGGCCGTCACATTGAAATGTGAGACATTGATAAGCCCAACGGGTGAGGTACTCCGAACCTTTGGGATACGGCGATCGCGTGCGTTTATCCCCAGGGATTCGGAGTACCTCACCCGCTGGGCTTGCATCATACGCTCGAAAGGATTCCTATATGTCGTTACGCCGTACCTTCGCCTCCTGCTCCCTCGCCTGGCTCTCCGCTGCCGCGCCCTCCTGGGCGCAGGACTGCGTCAAACACGTCCCGGCGATGAATCACTACGACTTCCAGATGCTCGCACGCCAATCCGTGCTGCAACCGCTCGCTCAACAGGCGCGCAACGGGCAAATTCTCGATCAAACCTTCTACGAGTATCACTTCCATCAGGTGCAGGGCGCCGACGGCAAATCGCACCTCATGCTCCATCCGCTCGGCCAGGCGCTGGCGCAGCGGCTCGTACGCCGGCATGAAGGACATGGCTTCGTCGAGTTCTTCCTGCAAAAGGCCGACATCGTTTACAACGTGAAGACGCGCGAGCAGTTTGCCGAGTTCGTCGCCAGCGCGAATGCGGGGTATTTGAAGGCGGTGGTCGAGTACGTGCAGGCAGCGCACCCGAGCGTGGCGTTTACGGTGCGCGTGATTGACGCGCCGCCGATCGGCATGGCGGGAGTCGAGGCGGGCAAGGCGTACGCCGAAGTGATGGCGACGCCGCGCGGCATCATTCCGCTGGAATTGCGCCAGGGATTGGGAAACTTCATTAACGCCGCGGGCGGCGGGCAACCGTCCGTGGGCGGCGCATCGCTCGGAGGGCCGCTCCCCCCCGATCCCGCGGCGGGAGGCGGCGCGGGGCTCGGCGTCGCCGCCGCGGCCGGCGCCGGCGGACCCTGACTTTGCTATCATGACGGCAACGATTCTCTCCGGGCTTCACCATGCCGTATCGCGAACTCTTGCAGAAAATCCGACTCGCCTTTCCCCAGCCGATCTCCGATCGCGTGCACGATTCCTACTTCGTCCACTGTATCATGCGCGCCCTGGATCAGGTCGACGCTCTCAAGACCGAGACTCCCGTCCTGGGGCGCGTCTCGGTCAACGATTATCAGCAAGGTCAGCAAGCCCGCCTCGCTCCCGGCCCCTCCAGCGTCGAAGACGTGACCGCGTCGCTGGTCCAGTACCTTCAAGGCATGACGGTCTTCGGCCATCCGCGCACGCAGCAGAACGTCGTCGCGCCGCCGTCGATTCCGAGCCTGATCGGCGTGCTCCTCGCCTCGCTGTACAATCCCAACCTCGGCTGGGACGAGTATAGCCGGCGCGTCGCGCTGGCCGAAGTCGAGATCACCGCCATCATCGCCGACCTCGTCGGCTACGATCCGAAACAGGCCGGCGGGCTCTTCACGTTCGGCGGCACCGGTACCACCCTCTACGGCGTTCGCATCGCGCTCGAGAAGGCCGTCCCCGGAGCGATGCAGCACGGCATCCGCGAGGACGTCGTGCTGTTCGCGTCCGATGCAAGCCATTATTGCCGGTACAACATCGCCGGCTGGCTCGGCCTGGGAACGAATCAAGTCGTCACCGTGCCGACGACCGAGGACAACGCCATCGATCTCGCGATCCTGGGCGAGAAGGCGCGGGAGGCGCTGAAGTCGGGTAAGAAGATCGCTGCATTCATCGCTACCATGGGAACGACCGACGCGTTCGGCATCGACGAACTCGTCGAGATCGTTCGCCTGCGCGATGCGCTGGTCGAAGAGTTCAAGCTGCCGTACCGACCGCACGTCCACGCGGACGCCGTCATCGGCTGGGCCTGGTCGGTCTTCAAGGATTACTCGTGGGAAGAGAACGCTCTCGGCTTTCAGCTTCGCACGGTGCGCGCCCTCGCCGGCGCGGTCCGCAAGATCCGACATCTCCATCTCGCCGACTCGCTGGGCGTCGACTTTCACAAAACCGGATTTTGCCCCTACATTGCCAGCCTCTTCGTGCTCAAGGACCGCGCCGATTTTCAACTCCTGGCCCGTTTGCCCGAAGACATGCCGTACCTGTACCAGTTCGGCGAGTACCGTCCCGGCATCTTCTCGCTCGAAACGTCGCGCAGCGGCACCGCCGTCCTTTCCGCGCTGGCCAATCTCAAGCTGTTCGGCAAACAAGGTTGGCAGACGCTGCTGGGGCACATCGTCGAGATGGCCCAGTGCCTGCGCGAACATCTCGACGGCCATGAATCGACCACCGTGCTCAATCGCGGCAACTTCGGTCCCGTCACGCTCTTTCGCGTCTATCCGCCGGGCGTCGACACGTTCACGATCCAGCAGCGCGAGTTCCACGATCCCGCGGGCCGAGAGCTGCTGAAGAAGCACAACGACTACAACCGCGCCATCGCCGGCTACATTCACCGGGAAGCGCAGCAGGGCAGGGGCGTGATGATCTCGCTCACCGAGTGCTACCGCTACACTACCTACGGCGAACCAATCGTCGCATTGAAGTCGTACATCTTGTCGCCGTTCGTCGACGAGGAGAACATTCAGATTCTGGTGCGGAAAATCCTGGAAGCCCAGGACCACATCGAGAAGAACGGCGTTGTTTAATCGCCGCGTCCTCGCGGCGCGGCCAACGATCGAGTAAAACAGGAATCATGTCCTACCGCGCCTTCAAACGACTGTTGGGAGAAACGAGCCTGGAACGCAAGTTCCGGTTCCTGTTCGGCGCCGGCATCATGGTCCTCATCTCGCTCAGCTTTTGGCTCTACGCCTACCAGACCGAGCATCTCGCCTACGATCAGGCCGTCACCACGTGTCGACTCCTGGTAACGCCGATCCTGGGCGATTATCATCTCCCCCGACTCCCCGGCGATAAAAAGGTCGGCGACGCCATGCACAAGTCGTTGTCGCAACTCGAATCCAAGATGCTCGAGAACAAGGTCGGCGTCGAGCATTATCAGTACCACTTCTTGCAGGCCAACAAGTTCGACGACATCTACGAACGCGACCGCTGGAACGACTTCCTGCGCGATCCCAAACGGACCGAAGATCGCCGCCTGCGCGCCAGCGAGCAAGCGCTGCTCTACTACGCGCCGATCCGCGCCGGCAAGGGCTGCATCGCCTGCCACAACCAGCTCAACGAGGCCAAAAGCCTACCGCCGCTCGAAGAGAATGAGCTGATGGCCATGCTCCGCGTGCGCATGCCCACACGCGAGATCGAGGAAGGCGTCCACTGGAACCGCGCGTTGCTGATGTCGACGGCCCTGGTCACCGCGCTGCTCATCATGTTCGGCAGCTGGATCGTCGTTCGCTACATCATCGTCAAGCCGGTGACGCATCTCAAGCAAGTCGCCGACGCCATCTCGGCGGGCGAGATGAAGTTCCGCAGCGAAATCCAGACCGGCGACGAGTTCGAGGATCTCTCGCACGCCTTCAATCGCATGTTAAGAAGTTTGCAGGAGAACCAGGACCAGGCACGCAAGGCGAACGCGGTCCTCGACCGCAAGGTCGACGAACTCGCGCAGCTCAACCTCGCCCTCTTCGAATCCAACCGCGTCAAAAGCGACTTCCTCGCGACCATGAGCCATGAGCTGCGCACCCCCATGAACAGCATTCTCGGCTTCAGCGAGGTGCTCCTCTCCAGCGAATTGCACGACAAACAGCAGCGCTGGGTCAAGAACATCCAGACTTCGGGCCAGGGGTTGCTCAATCTGATTAACGACATCCTGGAACTCGCCAAGCTCGAAGCGGGCAAGATGCAGGCACGCGTCAAGGAGTTCAACCTAAAGGACGTCTGCGAGGGGATGATCAACATGTTTCGGCCGCTCGCCGAGAAGAAGAACATCGACCTCCGCGCTCCGATCGAGCCCGACATGCCGACGGTCAAACAGGACGAATCGAAGTTGCAGCAGATTCTGCAGAACCTTCTTTCGAACGCGATCAAGTTCACGCCGGAAGGCGGACTCGTGCATCTCAAGGCGACGCTCGAGGGAAAGGACATCGTGCTGAAGGTGATCGACACGGGGGTCGGCATCGCGCCGGAGGAGCAGGATCTCGTGTTCCAGAAGTTTCGCCAATCGGGCAATCCGCTCACGCGCGAACACACGGGGACGGGGTTGGGATTGTCGATCGTGCGCGAGTTCGCGCGTCTCCTGGGAGGCGACGTGACCTTGCAAAGCGAACTGGGCCGAGGGAGCACCTTCACGGTCCGGGTGCCGCGCGACTTCGAACCCGAAACCAGGCCCATCGATTTCGATCTCGACGACGAACGCCTGGCCATCTCGCGAGGCTCGCGCATCGATCAGCGTCTGTTCACCTTCGGCCAGGAATTGCCGGCGATCAACGAGGCGAGCGAAGAATCGACGCCGAACTGACGGATCAAGCTCCGTCGTCGATTTCGCCTTCGAAGCGGGTTTGCAGGCCGAAGGCTTCCTTGCCATGCTCGCGCAGCCAGCGGACCATCGGCGCCACTTGGCCATGGGTTACGTAGACGGTCTGGGCCTGGCTAAGTTCGATGGCTTTAAGAAGTCCCGGCCAATCGGCGTGATCGGACAGGACGAAGCCGCGGTCGAGCCCGCCGCGCCGCCTGGCGCCGCGCACCGCCATCCAGCCCGACGCGAACGCTCCGGCATGGTCCCCGAAACGCCGAAGCCAGGGACTGCGCTGCGCTGACGGCGGCGCGAGCACCAACGATCGGCTGAAGTCCGAGGTCTCGTCCGCTTCGAACGTCGTCGGCAACGCGACGCCTTCGGCGAGATAATCGTTATTCACCGCAGCTACCGCGCCGTGGCACACGATCGGCCCCTGTCTCGGATCGAGCCCCGCGAGCAAGCGCTGCGCCTTGCCGAGCGCGTAGGCATAGATGATGCTCGCCTTGCCTTCCGCTTGATTCTCGCTCCACCATTTGCCGATCTCCGCGAAGATCGCCCGCGACTCGGCCCACCGATAGATCGGCAGGCCGAACGTCGATTCGGTGATGAGCGTATGGCAGCGGACCGGTTCGAAGGGAACGCACGTCGCATCGGCCGCGAGCTTGTAATCGCCGGTGACGACCCAGACTTCGCCCGCATGTTCGACGCGAACTTGGGCAGAGCCGAGGATGTGCCCCGCGGGATGCAGGCTGACGCGGACGCCATTGTGAGTAGCTATTTGTCCGTAAGTTACTATGTCTAGGTGGATGTCGCTGCCGAGTCGGCGCCGCAGAATGGCGTTGTTGCCCGGGGCGGCAAGGTAGTGCGCCGAGCCTCGACGTGCGTGGTCGGCGTGCCCGTGCGTGATCACCGCTCGGTTCACGGGTTGCCAGGGGTCGATGTAAAAGTCTCCCGCCGGGCAGTACAACCCCGCCGCACTAATTTCGAGGAGCCCCATGATGACAAACTACCACAAAAAGATCCCGGGCTCTACCCACGTGATCTATCTTACCCGAATGCACGCGAGACGTCTTTTTTGGGATCTCAGCACGTAAAATGAAGGAGGAGGATTCGAACCATGATAAGCATCCGACGCTCCGCGGAACGCGGGCACGCCGACCACGGCTGGTTGAAGACGTACCACACCTTTTCGTTTGCCGACTACCAGGATCCCGCGCACCACTCGTTTCGCGCCCTGCGCGTGATGAACGAGGACTGGGTGGCGCCCGGTCAGGGATTCGGCACGCATCCGCATCGCGATATGGAAATCATTACCTACGTCCTCGAAGGGACGTTGCAGCACAAAGACAGCATGGGTAACGGCACGAACATCACGCCGGGCGAGTTTCAGCGGATGTCGGCGGGAACCGGCATCCTGCACAGCGAGTTCAACCCCTCGGCCGACGAAACCGTGCATCTGTATCAAATCTGGCTCTTCCCCAAGCGGAAAGGAATCACGCCGAGCTATGAGCAAAGGCGTTTCGACCCCGCGTCGATGCGAAATCGATTACGGTTGGTCGCGTCGCCCGATGGCCGGGACGATTCGCTGACGATCCAGCAAGATGCGTTCGTCTACGCGGCAACGCTGGACGCGGGGAGCGAGGTGCGTCACGAGTTGGCCGAGGGACGCTCGGCGTATTTGCAGGTGCTACGCGGCAGCGTTGTGTTGGCGCCCGACGGCGAAACGCTGGTCGCGGGGGACGGCGTTCGCTTCACCGAGGCGTCCGCCGTGACGTTCGCCGGCGGAGAGAGTGCGGAAGTGCTGTTGTTCGATCTCTGAACTGAAAGCCCAGGGATGGCGATCCCTGGGGAAGCGCCCGCGACGTGATTGCGCGGAACGAATAGTGGTTACTCCGGGGTCCCCAGGGATCGCCATCCCTGGGCTTTCGCGCGGGCGATCTGCCGGATAGTCTCCGGCGTCGTGCGGCAACAACCGCCGATGCCGCGCACGCCCGCGGCCTGCCACGTCCGAGCCAGTTCGCTCCAGTCCGGCTCGTCACTCCTCTCAATCCATGAACGAGTCTGCGGATCCCACGCTTCCCCCTGGTTGGGATAAACCACGACCGCCTTGTCACGCTCGGTCGGCAACGTCGCTAGCAGGTTCGAAACGTGCTCGGGAGCCGTGCAGTTGATGCCGATCGCCCAGACGCTCTGCGAACTTCGCAACAAATCGTAAGCCTCGGAGAACCGTTGTCCCTGGCATAGCTCCCGCCCATTGCGGCACGAGAAGCTGACCCAGGCGGGAAGGCTGGGAAATTCCTCGAGCAGACGGACGATCGCCTCGGCCTCTTCGAGGCAGGGAATGGTTTCGAACGCGAGGAGGTCGGGTTCGGCGTAAAGGAGCGTTTCCAGGCGTGGCCGATGCCAGTCCGCCAGCTGCGTCGGCGACAAACCGAAGTGGCCGCGAAACTCGGCGCCGTCAGCCAGCGAGGCGCCGAAACTGCCGAGGGACGCCGCGACGAGACCCGACGGCTTGACGCGATCCCGTGCGTCTTTCGCGAGTTGGACGGCAAGCCCAAGCAACGGCCTCGCGTCCAAACCTCGGCGTGCGAACCCTTCGAAGGTCGCTTGATAGCTGGCGCTGGTGGCGAGATCGGCGCCCGCCTCGAAGTAATCCTCGTGCACCTGACGAATGAGCGCGGGATTCTCGATGAGCAGCTTCGCGGACCAGAGCGGATCGCTGAGGTCGGCGCCGCGGCTCTGGAGTTCGCTCGCCAGGCCGCCGTCGAGAATGAGGGGGGCGCGCCAATCCTTTCCGGCACTCATGCGGCATTCCAGTATGCGGCCCATTGGCTGCTGTAGTTGAGACAGCAGAGTTCGCCCATTTTGTTGGCGTTCTCCACCTTCCAACGGGCGCCCGTCTGTTTCAATCGCTTG
>JBBQPM010000152.1:0-16581 GCA_038217425.1 Gemmatales bacterium | reverse complement strand
GCCGCGGTAATTTGGCGTCCGCGTGGGTCTTTCGGGCGTTGGAATACCCCTGGGTCTTGGGCGCCCCGGGCCTCATCGGCTCCGTGGCTCGCCAGAATCCATTGGCGCACCCGATTCGGGGAAATTGCTCTGGCTCTTGAGGCTCGCCTCGGGCAGAATAACGGAAAACCAGGAACTTTCGAAAGGAGTATCCGCAATGAAGCCATGGATCGCCGCTTCGCTTCTGTTACTGGCGCCGCTCGCCTCCGCTCAGGAAATCAAGAATCTCAGGCCCTGCTACGGTCCGCTCGGCGCCACGCGCACCGACACCAACTGCTTGCTGGGAGATTCCCTCTTCGTCGCTTACGACATCGAGGGGCTCAAGTTCGATCCGGCAACCGGCAACGCCAACTTCACCACCATCGTCGAACTTTTCGATTCGAACAACAAATCCGTCTTCGAACCGAGGAAGTCGCCCAACGTCGGCTCCGCCCAGCTCGGCGGCACGCGCATGCCGGCCGAATTCTACGTCATCATCGGTCGCGATCTGACGCCCGGCAAATTCACGGCGCGCGTCACCGTCGTCGATAATTTGGCCAAGGACTTCAAAAGTGCCGTCCTGTACTTCAACGTGCTGCCCAAGCAATTCGGCTTCGCCGGCGTCACCGCGCAGGGCATCGGCTTTCCCGGCCAACCCTACACCATCGGCCTGGCACTCATCGACATGCAGCTCGGCGCCGACAAGAATCCCAACGTCGAACTCACCATGAAAATCTTCGACGACGCCGGTACGCTCGTCGCCAAACCGCTCACCTCCAAGATCCCCCAGGACTTCCCCGCGGGCACCGATCTCAAACTCACCGAGACGAACTTTGTCCCTTTTCCCATTCCGATCTACCTCAACCGCGCGGGACGATTCAAAGTCGAGCTAGTCGCTATCGATCACCTGGCCAAGAAAACGGCAACCGTGAATTACAGTCTCAACGTCGTCGATATCGGATCAATGGGGAGGTAAAGTCGTCCCGGGCGAGCGGGGAGGCGTAGCTCCCCGGTACTTAATTTCTGCAATGGCTTGACGTACCGGGGGGCGAACGCCCCCCGCTCGCCCTGGAGTGGATCGCTCTTTTTCTCCCGCGCCCTAAGATAACGGTTGTCCAAACGCCGCACCTGACGAGAGCCGACCGCCATGAGTCAACTGCAAGAACGGATCGTTCAGTTCCGCAAGATGGCCAACGACGATCCCGACAACGAACTCGGCCATTATCGCCTCGGGCAACTGCTGCTCGAAGACGGCCAATTCGACGACGCGATCAAATCGTTTCGCCGAACCCTCGAGCTCAGTCCGCAGTTTTCCAAGGTCTTTCAGCTCCTGGGGACGTGCTACAGCAAGCTCGGCAAAAAGGACGAGGCGGTCAAAGTTCTGACGGAAGGCTTTCACATCGCCGACGAGCGCGGCGACAACATCCCGCGCGATGAGATGGTCAAGCTGCTCGTCGCCCTGGGCGAACCGGCGCCGGCGTCCAAGAAGCCCGAGTCGGCCGCCGACTCCGGCCCCGGCGACGGCTTCCGCTGCCAACGCCCCGGCTGCTTCGCCGGCACCAAAGCCCGGCAACTCCCCAAAGCCCCCTTCAACGACGCCATCGGCGAGCGCATCCACGCCAGCGTCTGCACCGAATGCTGGGATTACTGGCTCCGCAATCTCAGCATCAAGGTCATCAACGAAATGAAGCTCGATCTCAGCACCGAGCAGGGGACCGAAGTCTACGACCAGATGATGCGCGAAACGCTAGGCCTGGTATGAACGTCGCCAACTTACCGCTGCCGGATCATTTCCTCGCCCAGTACGGACGCAGCGGCGGGCTCGGTTCGTTCCAGTCCGACGGGCCGCTCGCATTGCGTCGGGGCCAAAAAGTCCTGCTCGACACGCCGCGCGGCCTCGAAGTCGGCTCCGTGCTGCGCCCCGCGAATGTCCGTCAAGCCCGTCTCATCGGCAGCTCTTTTTCCGGGCACCTCGTTCGCCCGCTCACGCCCGAGGACGAACCGCAGCTTGCTCGGATTCAATCCCTAAACCAACGCATCTACGAATCCGCACGTAACCTCGCGAAGGGCCGAGACTTCAGCGTGCTCGACGTCGAGATTTTTTTCGATGCCCGCCGGGCCCTCATCCACTTTTTGGGTTCGGATGCGGGACTCGAATCGCTCACGCCGATCCTGGCGCATGAGTTCGGCATCGAAATCCTGTGGGAGAACAACCACGCGCCCGAAGAGCCCGAACCCGAGCCCGAGGGAGGCGGCTGCGGCAAGCCCGATTGCGGCAAGACCGAAGGCGGCGGCGGTTGCAGTTCCTGCGGTACGGGCGGCTGCGGATCCTGCGGCGTCGACGTCCGCCCCTACTTCGCGCACCTGCGCACCAAGATGGAAGACCACGCACGCGTGCCGCTGCTGTAATTTGTGAGCCCGCAGCGCCAGCAAGGACGTCATCCCTTGCTGGCGCTGCGGGCTTTCATCGTCGGAGGAACCCCCATGCTTCCGCTCATCCCGGCCACGGTCATCGGTAGTTGGGCGCTGCCAGGCTGGTACCAAAAATTCTGCGACGATGCCGAGGCCCATCCCGAACAGTTCGGCGCCCACGACCGCGACGAAGCGGTGCTCGACGCGATTCGCCTTGCCGTCGACGATCAACTCTTGGCGGGAGCCGACATCATCACCGACGGCGAAATGCAGCGTGTCGATTTCAATCTAGGATTTTACGACTACCTCGAAGGCATCAAGCCGCTGCCGCCGCTGCGCCGTTTCGGAGCGCCCGCCCACGATCAACGCAGCCGTTACCTGTGCACCGAGCCGCTGTCGGCGCCCAAGGGGCTGGGAACGGTCGAGGAGTATCGCCGGTTGCGAACGATCACGGACGCGCCGATCAAGATGCCGGTGCCGGGACCCTTCACGCTCGCCGGGTGCATTCAGGGGGGGAGCGTCTACAAGGACCGCGCCGAGTTGACGGAAGCGCTGCTGCCGATCGTCAACGCCGAGATGCGTGCGCTCGTCGATGCGGGCGTCGATTTCATTCAGCTCGACGAGCCGAGCTTCGCCTGCCATCCCGATCATCCCGAGCACTTCCTGGATCTGATTGCACGGACGACGGCCGGCGTGAATGCCAAGATCAGCATGCACATGTGCTTCGGCAACTTCCGCGCCCGCGCCGTCGGTTGGCGCAGCTATCGGCCCCTCTTCCCGCACCTGGCCCATGCGAAAGTCCATCAGCTCGCCCTGGAGTTCGCCAGCCGCGAGATGGCCGAGATCGAGTTGCTCGCCCAGATCCCGGCGCCGATGGAAGTGGCGGTCGGTCTCATCGACGTGAAGAACACCTGGGTCGAACCGCCCGAGCTGATCGCCGAGCGTCTTCGCCTGGTGCTGCGGCACATCGACCCGACGCGCGTGCACGTCACGCCCGACTGCGGATTCTCGCAGACGGCGCGGAGCATCGCTCGCCGCAAGCTCGAGAACATGGTGCAGGGCGTAAGAATCGTCCGCCGCGAGCTGGGCGGATAGGTTAGCGTCGCCTGGCCGCGGCACTACACGAACAACTCGTCGATGGGCGAGCCGAAGGGCAGGACCGCGATCGGTCGGCCGGTGTGGTCGAGGTAGCTGGCGTTCACATCGACGCCGAGGTGGCGGTAGACGGTGGCGAGCACGTCTTGCGGGTACTTGGGATTGTCCTTGACGCTCGAGGCTTTGGAATCGGTGGAGCCAACCACGCGTCCCCCCTTGACGCCGCCGCCGGCGAGCGCGGCGCTGAACGCGTTCATCCAGTGATCACGACCGGCTGTGCCGTTGATTCTCGGCGTGCGGCCATGCTCGCCCCACGCAACGACCATCGTCGAGTCGAGGAGCCCGCGCTGGTCGAGATCCTCGATGAGCGCAGAGTAGGCCTGATCGAACGGCGGCAGGAAGCCGTTCTTGAGCGCCCAGAAATTGTCGTCGTGCGTGTCCCACCAGCGTAGGTCGACGGTGACCAGCCGTACGCCCGCTTCGACCAGGCGACGGGCCAAAAGGAGACGCTGATTCCAGCCGGGGTTGTCGCCGCCCGCCCGCAACCGCGGCGTGTATTGCGGCGGATGGCCGTAACGGTCGCGCATCGCCTTCGTCTCGGCGTCGAAATTGAACGCGTGCTGCACGCGCGGCCCGGTCACGATTTCCCACGCCTGCCGCTGATACGCGTCCATCGCCTCGAACGTCCCCGAACGATCAACTTCCCGGCGGACTGAGTCGAAGGCGCTGAGCATCTGCCGACGCCCCGCGATTTGTTCGACCGAGAGCCCGGCGGGAGTCGCGAGATTGGGAACCTCGAAGCGCCCAACGCGCGGATCGGCGAGCGTTTCGAACGGCGCGAACGCACGGCCCAGATACGCCGGTCCCGTGCCGGGGATCATGCGAGGAATCATCACGTACGCCGGCATGGCCGGGTCGTGCCGCTGCAGCTGACGCGCCGCGATCGAGCCCATGCTCGGATGCACGTTTTCATCGGCGTTGGCGCCGGGCGCGTGGCCGGTGAAGACGACTTGATCGCCGCGCGAATGGCTGACGTCGCCATACTGCGGATGATGATGCAGACTTCGCACGATGGACCACTTGTCCATGATTCGCGCGGACCGGGGCAGCAGTTCGCAGATCTGGATGCCGGGAACGTTGGTGGCGATCGGATTGAATTCGCCGCGAAACTCAACGCTGGCGTTGGGCTTCATATCCCAGGTTTCGAGCTGGCTCGGCCCGCCGCGCATGTGCAGGATGATGACGGAAGTCGCCCTCCGCGAAGGTTCCGCCTGAGCGCGCAGCAGATCGGCCAGGCCAAGACCGAGGGAGCCGAGCATGCCGACTTTAAGAAAACCGCGACGGTCGAAGGAGCGCTGTTGCGGGCGGAGGGGAATCATCGTGAGCCTCGAGGAGGGTAGGCAGGCGGGAGTTTCGTCCTTGTCAAGATACCTGCCGCGGCTCCAGAGGTCAAGCTATTGCTTACGCTCGGCCCCCTGCGTACGTTGACAGAGCCTACCTCTTCCATCCCAGGGACCAACCATGATCCGCAACCTGCTCGCCTCGCTCAGCCTATTCCTTCTCGCCCTTCCGCTCGTCGCTCAGGACTTGACCGCCGAGGAAATCAAGGAAGGTTTCATCCCCCTCATCACCGGCAAGGACTTCTCCGGCTGGCGCTTCAGCGGCAACATCCCCAACAAGGACAAGACCGCCAAACCCAAGGCGTTCACTTCGACCATCGACGTCCTGCCCGAAAACTGGAAGGCCGGGGACGGCATGATCCAGCTCCTCAAGGGCGGCAGCCCCGACCTCGCCAGCCAGTGGGACTTCGACGACTTCGAAGTTCGGCTGCAATGGCGTGCCCACAAAAAGAGCTACAACAGCGGCTTCTACGTCCGCTCCGGCCTCAGAGTCGGCGCCAATCAAATCAACCTCAACCAACCCGCCGTCGGCGAACTCATCAACACCGTCCCCGCCCTCAAGGGCAAAGGCCAAGGCGTCCCCCAACTCCACAAAGAAGGCGGCAACGGCGAATGGAACGACTGGCGCGTCCTCGCCGTCGGCAATAAACTCACCTTCTGGGTCAACGGCAAACAGGCCTGGGAAGTCGACGGCTTCGTCCCCGTGCGCGGCTACCTCGGCATGCAGGCCGAGGGGACCATCGATTTCAAGAACGTCCGCGTCAAGGAAATGGGCTACGAGGTGTTTCGCGATGACAAGAGTTTCAAGAACGAGGGCCGAAATCTGGTGACGCCCAAATCCTACAAGAATTACACGCTCCGCCTCGAATTCCATGGCCCGGGTTCGCTGCGACTCGGCGACACGCAACTCTCGCTGGCGCACGACGACTTCAAGTCGCTGCTGCATCCCGCAGGGCAGTTCAACTACCTGCAGGTCAAAGTTCAGGGCGGCAAGGCGGATCTCTGGCTCAACACGCAAGCGCTCAAGACGGAACTAAAAGTCGGCGAAGGCCCGATCGCCATCGTGCCGGAGAACGGCCTGGAGTTCCGCAATTTCCGCGTGCGGGCGCAGTAGTATGTTCCGACATTCGTTTAGCGCTCGCGGGACGTTCGCGAGCGCTAAACGGGTGCCGGGAATTTTACTCGTTCCGGTAAAAATACTGCACCACCCTCAACGCCAATCCGCTCACGAACAACCCCGCGATCAAACCACAGACGCCGCCGAAGATCCAGCCGGGCGTTTGGCCGAACCCGAGCGGGCCCGTGATCCGTTCGTCTTGACCCGCCAAGTACGCGCCCAACCCGGTCGCCAACAACGTAAACGCCGCCTGGAACAGGTTCTCACGCCGGCGGATCTTCGCGGAAGGGTCCATGGAGAGCGACTTATTTAAGAACTGAAATAAATTCCCTTGCAGCCCGTTTCCGAGCGAGTATACTGTAAGAGAAGCCGACCTCCGGGGAAGCCCACATTCTCCCTCCTCCAGGATTTTCGCGATGAACGTCCTTCGCTCGCTCGTCCTCCTGAGCCTCTCCGCCGGCGCCGCGCTCGCTCAAGAGTCAGCCGCGATTCAGCATTTCGAAAGCAAGGTCAGGCCCCTGCTCGCCGACCAGTGTTTCAAATGTCACGGCCCTGACAAACAGCGTGGCGGGCTTCGCGTCGACGGACGGGCGCATCTCCTTCAAGGCGGCGACCTCGGGCCGGCGATCGTTCCCGGCGAACCGGTCAAGAGCCTGCTCGTCAAGGCGATCCGACATACGGATCCTGGTCTAAAGATGCCGCCCAAGATGAAGCTCAGTAAGTCCCAGGCCGACGACGTCGCACTCTGGATCAAGGCGGGCGCCCCTTGGCCCGGCGACGCGGCCGCCGTCGTTCGCAAGGGCGAAAAGGAAATCACCGCCAAGGATCGCGAGCACTGGGCATTCAAACCCGTCGTCAAACCGGTCGTGCCGAAAGGCGTGCATCCGATCGATGCTCTCGTCGCCAAGCAACTCGCCGCCAAGGGGTTGAAACCGAATCCGCCGGCCTCGAAGCAGGAACTCATTCGCCGGGCGACGTACAACTTGACCGGCCTGCCGCCGACGTCGAAAGAGGTCGACGACTTCGTGCGCGACGCGTCGCCACAAGCATACGTCAAGCTGATCGATCGGCTGCTCGAGTCGCCGCGCTACGGCGAGAAGTGGGCCCGGCACTGGCTCGATCTCGTCCGCTATGCCGAGACCAACAGTTACGAGCGCGACAGCCCCAAACCGAACGCGTGGCGCTACCGCGATTACGTCATCAAGAGTTTCAACGCGGATACGCCGTACGATCGCTTCGTCCGCGAACAGCTTGCCGGCGATGAGATCCCCAATCCCGGGCCCGATCAAATCACGGCCACCGGTTACTACCGCTTGGGCATCTGGGACGACGAGCCCTCTGATCGCCTGCTCGCGCGCTACGACGGGCTCGACGATCTCGTGATGACGACGAGCCAGGTTTTCCTGGGGATCACGCTCGATTGTGCCCGCTGCCACGATCACAAGATCGATCCCTTCCAGCAGAAGGATTACTACCGGTTCCTCGCCTTCTTTCACAACGTCAACCACTACCGCAACGGCGGCGCGACCGACGAGGCCCCGCTGTTCGCGAACTCCGCAGAGAAGAATTCTTACGACCTGCGCCTAAAGAAGATGGCCGAGCGCCGGGACCAGGTGCAGCAGCAGATCACGGCCCTGGAATCCGAGGTGAAGACCGCGGAAAAGACGGTTCGGCCCGACATGGACGATCTGAAGTTTCGCTTCTACCGCAGCGCCTGGACGAAGCTTCCGGATTTCGACGCGCTCAAGGCGGAAACCGTGGGAGAGCTACCGGGCGGATATTTCGACCTGGCGCCGAGAACGCGGTTGGACACGCACGGCTTCGTCTTCGAGGGGACGCTCATCGTGCCCAAGACCGGCACGTACACGTTCTATCTCGATTCCGACGACGGTTCGCGCCTGACGATCGCCGGCCAGAAGCTGATCGAGTACGACGGCATCCACGGCGTGGGCAACGAGAAGTCCAGAACGATCAATCTCAAGGCAGGCCGGGTGCCGATTCGGCTGGACTACTTCCAGAATGTCGGCGGGTACGGGCTGTATGTGGCGTGGTCCGGTCCGGAGATGCCCCGGCGATTGCTGTCGACGCCGCCGAGCGAGAAGAACGCCTCGGCCGACTTCTTCAAGGGCTTTCGCGATCAGACGCCGCGTGGCGTTCCCAAGGACAAACTCAAGGAATACGCGGCGCTCAAGAAGGAACTCGAATCGCTCAAGGATCCCGTCAAGGTCGTGGGCGTCGAGAAGGCGCTCTGCGTCACCGAAGCGGGCCCCCGGCCGGCCGAGACGTTCGTCTTTTTTCGCGGCAATCCGGCGCTGCCGCGCGACCGCGTTGAACCGGGCTTTCCGCTGGTGCTCGGTTTTGCCGACCCCGCCGTCAAACCGCTCGCCAAGACGACCGGCCGGCGCACCGCGCTCGCCGACTGGATTGCGTCGCGGGACAACCCCCTCTCCTCCCGCGTCATCGTCAATCGCCTTTGGCAATTTCACTTCGGCCGCGGTCTGGTTCGCTCCGCCAGCAATTTCGGCGTGCAGGGAGATCGGCCCACACATCCGGAACTGCTCGACTGGTTGGCCGCCACCTTCGTCGAGAAGGGCTGGAGTATGAAAGAGTTTCACCGTCTGGTGATGACGTCGAACCTCTATCAAGCATCGACGCGCGGGCAACCCGAGGCGCTGGCCGTCGATCCCGCCAACGATCTGCTGTGGCGCTTCGACATGCGCCGGCTCTCGGCAGAGGAGATTCGCGATTCCGTCCTCGCCGTCAGCGGCAATCTCAATCTGCAGATGTTCGGCCCCGGCATTTATCCCGAGATCCCCAAGGAAGTCCTCGCCGGGCAATCGATCCCCGGCAAGGGTTGGGGCAAGTCGACGCCCGAGGAGCAGGCGCGGCGTAGCGTCTACGTCCACATCAAGCGGTCGCTGCTGCTACCGATCCTGGAAGCGTTCGACGCGGCCGAGACCGACCGCAGCGCGCCGGTGCGGTTTTCGTCGACGGTGCCGACGCAGGCGCTGATGATGATCAACAGCGCGTTCCTGAACAAGCAGGCGGAGATTTTTGCCGAGCGTTTGCGTCGGGAATCGGGTACGCTGGCGAAGGATCAAGTCCGTTCGGGCTTGAGCCTGGCGACGTCCCGTCCGCCGACTGAAGCGGAGATCGAGCGCGGCCTGCGGTTGATCTCGGGATTGCGCGAGGGGGGCGCTTCGCCGGAGCTGGCGCTCAAGTATTTCTGTTTGATGGCTCTGAATCTGAACGAATTTGTGTACCTCGATTAGAGACCCGCGAAAGAAAATCGAGCCACAGAGGACGCAGAGAAATCAATCCGATCAACGACATCGCACCGATTTCTTCCTCTGAGTCCTCTGTGCTCTCTGTGGCTAATTTGATTTTCGTTTCCATCAAAGGATCCTTCCATGACGCGCACTCTCCTGGCTCTCGCGTTTCTCCTCGCGCCCGGCTTCGCCGTCGCGCAGGAGAAGAAGCCGAACATTCTCTTCATCTACACCGACGATCATTCGTATCGTTCGATCGGGTGTTATCCGGAATCGCTGTCGTGGGCAAAGACGCCGCACATCGATTCGCTCGCCAAGAAGGGGATCCGCTTCACGCATGCCTACCTGGGCGCCTGGTGCACGCCTTCCCGGGCGTCGATCCTCACCGGCAAGCATCCGCACGGCGTCGAATCGCTGCGCAATAGCGGCGTCTATCCGAGTACGACGTACGATGCCGCACAGGTGCCGTTCTGGCCCAGCGTCTTCCGCCGACTCGGTTATTACACGGCCCAGATCGGCAAATGGCACACCGGCACCGACACCGGCTTCGGCCGAGATTGGGACTTCCAGATCGTCTGGAATCGCCCCAAGCACACCGAGAACTCGACGCACTATTACGACGATCAGATCATCACCTTCCAGGGCAAGAAGGAAGAACGCGTCAAGGGCTACTCCACCGACAATTACACGAACTGGGCGGTCGACTTCATCAAGGGGGGCGAGCGCGACAAGACAAAACCGTGGATGCTTTGGCTCTGTTACGGCGCCACGCACGGCCCGTACCACCCCGCCGAGCGGCACAAGAAAGATTTCGCAGGCGAGAAGGCGCCGATCCCGGCCGACATTTTTGGCCCGCGCGACGGCAAGCCCGATTACGTCCAGAAGATGGACCTCTGGGTCAAGGGCCCCAATGGCGAGCCGATGCTGAAGAAGGGCAAGAAGGGGGGCGATTTTCACGAACTCGTCCGCACCTACCAGCGCTGCACGAACGCCATCGACGAAGGCGTCGGCAAGCTGCTCGCCGCCCTCGCCGAATCGGGACAACTCGAGAATACGCTAATCGTCTTCACGTCGGATCAGGGTTTCGCCTGGGGGCAGCACGGCTTCATGCACAAGCTGGCGCCGTACGATTCGAACATCCGCTCGCCGTTCATCGTGAGCATGCCCAGCCGATTGCCGCAGGGCAAGACGTGTCCGGTCCCGGTGGCGGGCGTCGATCTGATTCCGACGTTCTTCGCCTTCGCGGGCTTTGAACTTCCGTGGAAGATGCACGGCCACGACTTGACGCCGCTGCTCAAAAACCCCGACGCCGCCTGGCCGCACGTTTGTTTTTCGGAGTTCACCGGCGACAAGTTCGGCTCCGATACCAAGGTCGTCCCCAAGGAACGGTATCACGACGTGCCGTGGTGGGTGTCGATCAACGAGGGGCGCTACAAGTACATCCGCAACCTGGAAGCAGGCGAGACGGAAGAGTTGTACGACCAGATCGCGGATCCGGAGCAGCTCAAGAATCTGGCGCACGTGAAGGAGCATCGCGAACGGCTCCTGTCAATGCGTGAGAAGACGATCGCGGAACTGCGTCGCACCGAGGCGGCGATGGTCGACAATTTGCCTGCGGTGAAGAAACTGGCCGATTGATGCATCGATTCGTTTAGCGCTCGCGGGATCCTGCGAGCGCTAAATAATCTTGGAGAGTACGATGTCCGACAAACCGCTCAACTCCTTTTGCGGCCGCACGCGGCGCGAGTTTCTCTGGCAAGCGGGCGCCGGGTTCACCGGGCTCGGGCTGACGGATCTGCTGTCCCGCGACGGCTTCTTCGCGAACGCCGCCGTGCGCCAGCCGCATTTCCCGGCCAAGGCCAAGAGCGTCATCTTCCTCTTCATGTACGGCGGGCCGAGCCAGGTCGATACGTTCGAATATAAGCCGAAACTTTACGAACTCGACGGCCAAACCATCCCCGTCCGCACCTTCGGCCGCGGCGGACATCGCAACCAGGGACGCGTCGTCGGGCCCAAATGGCGCTTCCGCCAATACGGCCAGTGCGGCAAACGCGTCTCCGATCTTTTCCCGAATCTCGCGACGTGCGTCGACGACATCGCCTTCCTGCACAGCATGACCGCCGACTCTCCCATCCATGGCTCCGCCATGCTGCAGATGAACTCGGGCAAGATTCTCTCCGGTTCGCCCTGCCTGGGATCCTGGGTCAATTATGGCCTGGGCTCCGTGAACGACAATTTGCCCGGTTTCGTCGTCATGCTCGACCCGACCGGCGGGCCCATCTCCGGCGCCAAGAACTGGTCGAGCGGTTACATGCCCGCTTCGCTGCAGGGCACGATCCTCCGCGGCGGCGCCAATCCCGTCCTCGATCTCCAGCGCCCCTCCGGCATGTCCGACGACGCCCAGCGCCGATTCCTCGAAACCCTCAACACATTCAACAACGAGCATCTCGTCCCTCGCAGCGACAACAGCAACCTCGCCGCCCGCGTCGCCAGCTACGAACTCGCGTACCGCATGCAAACTTCGGCTCCCGAGGCCGTCGATCTCACGCAGGAGACCGAAGAGACCAAACGCCTCTACGGTCTGGACAATCCGCAGACCGAAGACTTCGCCCGCAAATGCCTGCTCGCACGTCGACTCGTCGAACGCGGCGTGCGCTTCATCCAGATCTACTCCGGCGGCAATCACAACGACACCAACTGGGACGCGCACGGCGATCTCGTGCACAACCATTCGTACCACGCCGGGCGCACCGACAAACCGATCGCCGGGCTGCTGAAAGATCTGAAACGGCGCGGCCTGCTGGAGGACACGTTGATCGTTTGGGGGGGCGAGTTCGGCCGACAGCCGACCGCGGAATACGCCGCGGGGACGGGGCGCGACCACAATGCGTACGCCTTCACGATGTGGCTCGCCGGCGGCGGTATCAAAGGCGGCGTCGCGTACGGCGAGACCGACGAACTCAGTTCTTCCGTCGCCGAGTCCGATCGGCTGCACGTCAAGAACCTGCACGCGACGATCCTGACGCTCATGGGCCTGGATCCGATGCGGCTCTCGTATTTCTACGGCGGACTCGATCAGCGCCTGGTCGGCGTCGAAGGAGCGGACGTCATCCCGCAGATCATGGCCTAGGCGATTCGCATGGCGCCCCCGTCGATGCCGAAGCTCGACCCAGGCGCGCTGACGGCTGAGTCGTCTTGATTTCGGTCTTGCAAGGCCGAACCGAATCGCGTCGCCTTTACTTCTTCTGCCGCGGCATCGGCATCGGCGCGTTCACCGCGGTGCGCCATTGCCGTAACATTGTTAGCAATTCGTCGCGGCGCACCGGTTCCGTCTCGGCCAAATTCTTCGCCTGGCCCAGGTCGGTCTTGAGGTTGTACAACTCAATCCTGCCGTCCTCGAAATACTCTTGCAGCTTCCAGTCGCCGGCGCGGACGGCGCTGCCGGGCGTGGTGCGCCACTCGTTTTTGCCGGAACCCAGGTAGCCGGGGAAGTGCCAGTAGATGGCCTGGCGCTCAAACCTCTCGCCGGTGAAGAGCGGCACGAGGCTCTTGCCGTCGAGGGTTTGCGACGGCGCCTTGGCTCGGCCCAGTTCCAGCAGCGTGGGAAAGAGGTCGACGCTGATGATCGGTTCGTCGTTGGTCGAGTTGGGGCGGATCTTGCCTTTGAAGGCGGCGATGAAAGCGACGCGGACGCCGCCTTCGTAGAGCATGCCTTTGCCCCCGCGCAGGGGGCGATTCGCGGTGATGCCTTCTTTCGTCTTGAGACCGACTTCGAGATAGCCCCCCACGCCGCCGTTGTCGCTGGAAAAGATGACCAGGGTGTTTTCCGACAGCTTCAGTTTCTCGAGCAGATCGAGCACGCGCCCCACGCTTTCGTCCACGCTGGCGATCATGGCGGCGTAGGTGGGATCCTTATGGCCCCCGACGCCCGGTTTGTTCTTGAATTTCTCGATCAGCTCCTTCTTCGCCTCGAAGGGCGAATGAACGCCGAAATGGGGCAGATAGAGAAGGAACGGCCGCTTCTGGTGTTTGACGATGAACGCCTCGGCCTGATCGGTGAGCCAGTCGGCAAGGTACGCCCCCTTGGGCACGTCGACCTTGGGCTGGGTCGTGAAGCCGTAGTGTTTGCCCATGGTGACGATGGCTTCGTCGAAGCCGCGCTTGCTCGGATGGTACTCGCCCATCTGGCCCAGATGCCATTTGCCGAACATGCCGGTGACGTAGCCCGCGGACTTGAGCGCCTGCGCGAAGGTCATGCGATCGAGCGGCAGGTTCTGCACGTTTTCGACGGGGACGAGGGGACGTTGGCTGGTGTCGAAGCGTTCGGTTCCGCCGACGGTGTAGACGCCGGTGCGCGGGCCGTATTGGCCGGAAAGAATTGCGGCACGCGTCGGCTGGCAGTTGGGCCCCGCGGAGTAGGCGCTCGTGAACCGCATGCCCGCCTGGGCCAATCGATCAATGTTCGGCGTCTCGTAATACTTTGACCCCTGGCAGCCCAGATCGGTCCAGCCGAGATCGTCCGCGAGGATAAACACGATGTTCGGCTGCCTTGCCTCCTGGGCCGAGGCGGACGAAACAACCAGGAGCACGAGACCAAGGACCATTGAGCGCATGGCAACTCCCTGCGAATGAGGATGGATCGCCCGACTATATCGCACCCGCGCTCGGCGGTCAAACGATACAATCACTGGAACCTTTGGGAGAACTCGCTTTGCGCATCCTGCTCACCAACGACGACGGCGTCTACGCTCCGGGGCTCCGCGCCCTACGCAATGAACTCAAACACCTCGGCGAAGTCACCGTCGTCGCTCCCGCCAGCGAACAGAGCGCCGTCGGGCATTCCATCACGATCCTCACGCCGCTCTTGGTGCAAGAAGTCGTCGATGAGCACAACGAGCCGATGGGCTGGGCGGTGGAAGGTCGGCCCGCGGACTGCGTTCGGCTCGCGCTGATGGAACTGTTGCCGGAGCCGCCGGACGTCATCATCAGTGGGCTCAACGCTGGATCGAATGCGGGAATCAACGTCCTATATTCCGGAACGGTCGCCGCCGCGGTCGAGGGGGCGTTTTATCGGCACACGAGCATCGCCGTCTCGCTGGAGATGTCGAAGCCCAACCCGTCCAACTTCCCGCTCGCTGCCCAGTACGCGCGTCGAGCAATCGTGCAGGTGCTCGCGCATCCCTTGACGGCGGGGACGCTCTTCAACATCAACATCCCTTCGCCCGACAAGGGCCCGATCAAGGGCGTCAAGCTGGTGCCGCAGAATGTGGCTCCATACATTGAAACGTTCGACCGCCGAATCGATCCGCGCGGGCGGACGTATTTCTGGAGTCGGCCCGACTATCGCTGTCCCGATCCGCATCCCGATTCCGACGTGATCGCGCTCGCGGACGGTTACGTCACTGTGACGCCATTGCAGTTCAACCTCACGAACTGGGAACTCTTCAAGCAGATGAAGGACTGGGAGTGGCAAGAGCCGTAGAATTTGGCGAGCGGGGGACGTGAGTCCCCTGGTACGTCACGCTCGTCGAGCGATGGAAGCTGTCCTGGGTTTGGGCATGACGTACCGGGGGACTCACGTCTTAGCTTTCTACACGTTTCTTCCTCGTCGTCGGCGTTCGATTTTGGCGCCGGCGACCATGCTTTCTAGTTTCTGCCAGCCACGCCATAGCGTGATCCAGCCGGGGAAGCCATCCGCTTTGCGGTTCATGTGGCCGCCCAAACGCGCCACGGCCAGGTAGAATTCGCATGCCGTCATCTCGCCGCGCGCTTGCTTGTAGCGATGCGCTCGCAGCACTTCTTCGTAGATCGGTTCCACAACTTCGCTCGCCTTTCGCTCCGTCGCATCCGGGCGCCGCGCCGCCTGGCGCAGATTCAGCAGCATCACCGCCGTCACCGAGAGCAACGCAATCATCGGCTGCAACGCCTCTTCCGTGCGAAACTGCAACGCCTCGATTTGGCAGCCCGTTTTCTGCGCCTTGTGGAATTCTTCCACCATCCAGCGGCACGAGTACCAATCGCATTTCTCCCACGCCGTCGCCGCGTCCTTCACCGGGTCCAGACAAATCAGAAACCATTCCAGCTTCGTCCCCGGCTTCGGCGGCGCCTCTTCCCACACGCGCACCCCCCATGCCTCGATCGGTATGCTCTCGTATTCCCCCTTCTTCACGTGCGGCGGCTGTATCCGCACCGCAGCGTAACTCACGCGCAGTTTCACTTCGCGATCTTTCCCTAACTCGCGATCGTAAATCGTCCGCGAACGCATCTCTGCCGCCGCCGGCAACGTCCGCAGATGCGCGTGCAGCAGCGCCTTCGTCCCTTCGCCTTCATGATCCGCAACGATGCAGCGATTGTACGCCGATCGCACCAAGCACGAACGCTGCAGCTTCCGCTCCAACGCCAAGAACTCGAACAGGTCCGCGCCGCGATCGCACACGTCCACAATACGTATTCCCTCTGCCGCCAGCGGGCACTGCAACACGGCCGTACTCCACATCCGACTCTCGCGCGTCGCGCGTTCGCGCTTCGCCTTCACGCCTTCCTTCTTGCCCACCGCCACGCGCTGGTGCAGGATCTGCGATACCAAGCCCAGCACGTCGCGATTCTGCGAATCGACTGCCAGCGAATTATGGCACAAGTAACCGCTGCCGTTGCCGTTGCCAAGCGCGTTTAAGTCCAACGACTTTTTCTTCGAGTAATCTAGCACCGTCGTGTCGTGCAAAATCAGCACCGCGCCCGAACACGCCTGCATCTTCTCCAACGTCCGCGCAAAGTGCGGAGCCAGAACGCTGCCGTGCGTCGTTTCGGCACGATTCATCAAGCGGTCCATCGCGGCGTAGTCCGCCGGATTGCTGAGTTTCTCCGGCAAAGTGCCCCCAGGATGCCGGCTGATCTGTTGCGCGACCCGCTCGAAGCACTTATTGCGGCTCTTGTGTCCCAAATCGATCGTGCCGAAATAGTCGGACGCGAAATTGTGCGACACTTCCAGCGGAAACTCGGCGGTCGGGTTCTGCATGATCGGCTCCTCCTTGAAAAGAAATGCCCCACGGCACTTCCATGATGCCGACTCGATCAAGCCCTCCCCGAATTGCGGCAGGCAATCATTGCAAAAAATACCGCAGCCGACGGCGTCAAACTCTACGCAGCCCAACGCCGCACCGCGCGAAACCGCCGATTTTTGCCGAAACTACCGCCCGAAGAATATCTTACAAAACGCCGACAGGCGGTTTTTCCTCGCGAAGGACAGCTATAATTCGTGTAGAAAGCTAAG
>JBBQPM010000151.1:0-16644 GCA_038217425.1 Gemmatales bacterium | reverse complement strand
TGCTCCAAAACGATCTGCTGAAAAGCCGTTTCCGCCGCGATCAATGCAAAAGCCATGGGAGGAACCTTCCTTGGTTAATATGGATTACCCCCCTCTTTTAACTCATCGCCGTATTTTGTGCCAGAAAGAATTGGCGCGCCCGTAACGACTTGGCGTAGCTCGTGCCATTGACAGAACCTCGCATTGCTTTAGACTGAAACAGGTTCCGAACGATTTCGCCACGGAAACGCTCCCCGATGAAACGCCTTGCCTTCTTTGCGTTCGTCTTCGTCACCCTCGCTTCCCGGGCGCCGGCCCAGAATGCGGTCGACTTCCGCGGAAAAGTCAAGCCGTTTGTCGACGCCTATTGCACCAATTGTCACGGGCCGGACGTCCAGAAGGCAGGCCTGCGTCTGGACACGCTTGGTACGGACTTGGCCGACGAATCGCTCCGTGCGAAATGGGCCTCGGTTCATGACAAGATCGCGGCTCACAAGATGCCGCCTCCCAAGAGCGATCAGCCGACCAAGGCCGAGGCGGAGACGCTCACGAACTGGCTTCACGATCAGCTTCACAAGGCATCGCTGGCGCGGCAGCAGACGCAAGGCCGGGTGCTCGTCCGCCGACTCAACAGCACGCAATACGAGAATACCATCCGCGAACTCGTCGGCACCGAAGTCCGCGTGAAGGAGATGTTGCCGGAGGAAAGCTCGGTCGCCGGTTTTGATAACGTGAGCAGCGCTCTCGATTTCTCCGCGACGCATTTGCTGCTCTTCCAGGAAGCGGCGGAGAAGGCGGTCTACTCCGCGGTGCCGGCCTATCCGCACTACCCGATCAAGGAACGACGGACCGGCAAAGAGATGACGCAGCGCGGGCCGAACTTCAAGCAAACGCTCGACCGCAGTTGTAAACTCGAAGGGGACAGTGTGGTCGTCTACAGCCGGCTGCCCCGCTACGGCCTGCTCACGACGAGCCATGTCGCCGGCGCCGGGACTTATCGCATTCGCATGTCGGTGTCGGCCGTGGGTGCCGAGAAAAAACCGATCCCGGTCGGTTTTCACATCCTCGAAAACACCGGGCGCGACGATCCGGTCGTGTTCGATTGCAAGGACATCGCGCACGGCGAGCCGCGCGTCCTCGAACTTGAAATCAACCTCGAGCGCCGGCAGGCATTCGTCGTCAACTTGCTTTCGCACTGGGATATCCGCGACTTCAAACGCCCCCTCGCGGAATATACCGGCCCGGGCCTGCGCGTCGACTGGCTCGAAATCGAGGGCCCGATCGGCGCCTTTCCGCCCGCCAGCTACGATAAGCTCTTTGCCGGCGTCCCTCTCAAAGCTCGGTCCGTGGCGAAGGCGGAACAGGACGGCACGCGCGTGCCAGCGGTCGCGACGCGCAAGTCGGTGGAGAACTGGATCAACGATCGGCTCGAACCCGCCTCCGCGAACCCGAAGGCCGACGGCGAACGGCTTATTCGCTCGTTCCTGCCGCGCGCCTTTCGGGGCCCCGTCTCCGAGGCGATGGCGAAATCGTATGTCGCCCGCGTCCACAAAAAGCTCGACGAGAAGTATTCGTTCTTCGACGCCATGACGTACGGCTACAAGTCGATCCTGTCGTCGCCTCACTTTCTGTTGTTCGCGGAGCCGAGTCTCACGTCGACGGCGAACGGCGCGAATTTGGCGTCGCCGAAACTCGATGATTACGCGGTCGCCAATCGCCTGTCGTATTTCCTCTGGTCGGGGCCGCCGGACGAGACGCTCCTCGCCGCGGCGGCGCGCAAGGAACTTACCCAGCCCGACAAGCTCCGAGCGCAAGTGGAGCGCATGCTGGGGCATCCGAAGGCCCGCTTCTTCACCGAAAACTTCACCGGCCAATGGCTCGACCTGAGACAGATCAACGCCACCATTCCCGATCCGCGCCTGTACGGCGACTTCGACGGCGTCCTCCTGTGGGCGATGCCGCGCGAATCGCACCTCTTCTTCGAGGAAATCCTGAAGCACGATCGCAGTCTCCTCGAATTCGTCGACGCCGACTGGTCGATGCTCAACGAACGTCTGGCGAAGCACTACGGCATCCCGGGAGTGGCGGGGAATGATTTCCGCAAAGTGACGCTCCCCGCCGACAGCCATCGAGGCGGCGTCCTCACGCAAGCCAGCGTGCTCAAGGTGACGGCCGACGGCACGCGGACTTCGCCCGTGCTGCGCGGGAAGTGGGTGCTCGAGAAAATCCTCGGCCAACCGCCCGCGCCGCCCCCTGCGGACGTCCCCAGCATCGAACCCGACATTCGCGGCGCCACCACCATCCGTCAGCAGCTCGACAAGCACCGCGCGATCGCTTCGTGCGCCTCATGCCATGTTCACATCGACCCGCCGGGCTTCGCCCTGGAAGTCTTCGACCCGATCGGCGGCTACCGCGAGTACTATCGAGCCGCGACCGGCGCCCGCGACAAAATTGTCAAGCTGACCTTCAGTGGGCGGCCGATCTTCCGGGGCCCCGAGGTCGAAAAAGGGGGCGTCACGTACGACGGCAAGGCGTTCCGCGATATCGACGAGTACAGGAAATTGCTGCTCGCGGGACACAAGGAACAGCTGGCCCGGAACCTCGTCGAGAAGCTCATGGTTTACTCGACTGGCGGCGACATCCAGTTCGCGGACCGCGAAGTCGTCGAGCAAATCGTCGCGACTCTCAAGACGAAGAATTATGGCTTCCGCACCTTGATTCACGAGGTGGTGCAGAGCCGAGTCTTTTTGAACAAGTGAAAGCCGAGGAGTTCGCCATGCCGATGAAACCGATGAATCGCCGCACGTTCCTCCGGTCTGCCGGGGTGGCGATCGGGTTGCCGTTCCTGGACGCGATGGCGCCGCGCGCTGCCGAGCCGGCGCGAGCCGCGCCGCGGCGAGTCGTGCTCGTGGGCAGGCCGCTGGGCATGTACGCCCCCAACTTCTTCCCCGAACAAACGGGCGCCGACTACCAGCCGAGCCGGTATCTCCGTGCGCTTCAGCCGCACAAGGAGCAGTTCACCGTCATCTCGGGCATGTCGCATCGTTATGCTTCGGGCCACTTTGCCGAGTCCGCGCTGTTCACCGGCGTGCATCCCGATTTCGTTCGGCCCGGCGAAATCCGCAACTCCATCTCGCTCGACCAGGAGATCGCGGCGCACGTCGGCAATCAGACGCGCTTCGCCTGCCTCAACCTCGGCGGCGGCGACGTCGTCTGGAATCGGCGCGGCGTCCGCGTCCCCGCGCAACCGCGCGCCACCCACGCCTTTCGGCAACTCTTCGTCCGCGGCACTCCGGAGGAGCAGGCGCGGGAAATGCGCCGCATCCAGGAAGGCCAAAGCATCCTCGACGACGTTCGCGGCCAAGTGCAGTCGATGAACGCCCGGATCAGCGACGCCGACCGGCGCCGGCTCTCCCTGTACCTCGACTCGATCCGCGAAGCCGAGCTGCGGCTTCAACAAGACCTCCGCTGGACCAACACGCCGAAGCCGCGCGTCGAATACCCGGCGCCAACCAGCGATCTGGGAGGCGCCCAACTGGTCGCCCGGAGTCAGCAGTGGTTCGACATCGTCCATCTCGCCCTGCAAACCGATTCGACCCGCGTCGTCACGCTCTTCCTCGGTTCGCAAGACCAGACCGGAATCGCCAACGCCACGCTCGCACACCACGACGCTTCGCACCACGGCCAGGAGCCCGCCAAACTGGAGCAGTTGGCCCTCATCGAGGAAGCGGAAATTCGCGTCTTCGGCGAGTTTCTTGGCAAGCTCAAAGAGAGCCGGGAAGGCGAGCACAATCTGCTCGCGCGGACGATCGTCCTGTACGCCAGCAACCTCGGCAATTCCTCCTCGCACGACAATAACAACTTGCCGATCCTCCTCGCGGGCGGCGGTCTCCGGCACCGCGGGCATCTCGGCTACGACCGCCGAAACAATACGCTGCTCGCGAATCTCTTCTTGCGCATGTTGCAGCAGACGGGCATCGAAGCGACGTCCTTCGGCGCCAGCACCGGCGTCTTTAGCGACGTCTAAAGAATCCGCGTGTGAATGATCGCTCGGGAGCCCGCAGCGGCAGCAAGGACGAAATTCGGTCCCTGCTGCCGCCGCGGGCTCCGGCCAATTTGCATTTACGCGAACAGACTTTCGAGGGGCCTGCCCGAATTCGCGACCGTGAACGGCCGGCCCGAGGGAGACCGCTCGATGTGATCGAGATCGATCCCGAGCGCGCGGGCGATCGTTGCGTTGAAGTCGGGCATCGTGACGCTATTTTCGGCCACGTTATGGCCGGCTTCATCCGACTTGCCGTGAACGACGCCCCCCTTGATGCCGCCGCCGGCGAGCCACCAGGTGAAGGCGGAGGGATGGTGCCCGCGTCCTTCGGTCGTTTCGCTGATCTGCGGACTTCGGCCGAACTCGGTCGCCAGCACCACGAGCGTCGACGCCAGCAGGCCGCAATCGTGCAGGTCGCCGATCAGGGCCGACAGGGTTTGATCCAACGAGGGCGTCATCCTCCTCATGGCGACGAGGTGGTCGTTGTGCGTGTCCCAGTTTTGGCCTTCCTCGACTTCGATAAACCGGACGCCGTGCTCGACGAGTCGGCGCGCCAGCAAGCAACCCTTGCCGAAGGTGTGAGAACCGTACTGCTCCTGGGTTCGGCGCGACTCTTGCGAGATATCGAACGCTCCCAGATCCCGGCTTCTCATAAGGCTCACCGCCTCTTCGTGGACCTTCCGATACGCGGCCGCGGAGGGATGGGGCGTGCGTGCGAGGAAGTCGTCGCCCAGGGCCTGGGCCAATTGCGTCCGCCTCACGAAGTCCGCTTCCGTCACGCGCTCCGGCAAGGCGGAGTTCTGCAATCCGGCGGCAGGGTCGGGGATTGGCAGCGGAGCCAGGTGCGCCGGCATGTAGCCGCTGCCGGGATGTTGCGAACTCCCATTGATCAGGACGTTGCCGGGAAGCAGCGGGTTGATCGACCCGAGCCGTCGAAGCGCCCACGCTCCGTGCGCGGGATGGCTGATGGTCGGCGTCATGAAGTAGCTGGTGTGGGCCAGGTAGTTGCCCCGGTCGTGGACGCCCTGCGTCGAGGTCATCGAGCGGACGAGGGCGACGTGCCGCATTTGGTTGGCGAACAGCGGCAGCCACTCGGAAATTTGCACGCCGTCGGCGCGGGTGGGGATCGCGCGCACGCCCCCCATCTCCGGTCGGCCCGGCTTCGGGTCAAAGGTATCGATATGCGATAGTCCGCCCCGTAGGTAGATGTAGATGACCGACCGGGCCCGGGGAGCTGGATTTTCCGCGGCTCGCGGGCTGGTCGCCAGCCCCAGCACGCTGACGCCCAGGAACGTCTTTGAATAGCGCTGGAGGAAACATCGCCTCGAGATTTCGTCGCGTAGTGGGTTCATGGGAATCTCCTACGGAATGAACAGGAACTCGGGGGAATTGAGCAGGGCCCAAAGAAGGTCTTGCTCCGGGGTCGGGCTGCTCTGAAGCAATTTCTGACAGCGCGCCGCCTCGTCGGCCGTGGGGCGACGCGCGAGGATCGACAGAAACGCCCCCTGCAGTCGTTCATTCTTGTCGTTGAGCGGAATCAGGCGGGATCGCACGTACGACTTTTCTTCCAGGGCCGACCGAGTCAACTCGCCGTTCATCAGCGCGAGCGAATGCGTGAGATTGGGGCTCTTGTTGAACGCGTCGATTTCCCGACGGTCCGACTGGCCGAACTGCCGCAGAAAATGCCCCAGGGCGATCGGCGTGCGAATCTCGGACGCCCGCACCCACAACGGCGAAACTTTCGTCCAGCGCGGGTCGGTTTCTTTCTTCGACGTCGGTAGGCTCGTGTCGTAAGCCTTCTTCATCTGTTCGAAGCCGGCATTCGCTTTCGCCTGTTTTTGCCCAATCTTACGGACGGCGTCGGCATCGCCCTTCTCCTTGGCCTGCTTCAGTGCGACCTTTAGAACTTCGACTTCGATCGAGTGTTTCCGCTGGATGACCCGGAACTCCGCCATCTTCTTCGAGAGATCCAGTAATTCGTCCGCGGTCATGTTCGTCAGCCGAACCAGTCTTTCCCGGATCACGGAATCCTGGTCGCCCTGCAACGGCTTGCGTGCGTCCAGGTCCTCGACGAGCAGCGTGAGCAGCGAATCCCAGAGCTGCTCGGCCGAGAGCCTGCGGAGGAGCGGGCCCTGAAACGTAAATGGTAAACCCGGCTCCGGAGGCGTGCGTACCGATTCCGATTGATAGACCCGGCTATTGAGCAGCACGGCGAGATAGGCCCGCTCGTCGAAACCGAGCCGGGCGAAGGACTCCGTAAGGAACTCGAGAAGCTCGGGGTGTTCGGGCCGATTGACCGGCGAGAGGCTGTCGACCGGCTCGATCAATCCCATGCCCATGACCCGCTTCCAGAGCCGATTGGAGATGTTCTTGGCGAAGCGCGGATTGCGGGGCGACGTCAGCCAGTCGGCGAAGGCTTCCCGGCGATTGTCGGCGCTGGCCGGGGCTTCGTCGCCGAACGGAGTACGGCACTCCACGGGCGTCCCGCGCGCCTTGACGTCGTTCGCGTACGTCTCGGGATATTTCAGCAGGTGGTCGGTATCCCGCGTCAGCCGTTTGAGCGGCGCGATCGTGCCGCTGACGCTCTGACGCAACCCCTCGTCGGCATTCGCGTCCTTCATGAGGACGAGGAGCTTGTTCCATTGCTTCACATTGTCGGTCGAATACCCCGCGGAAGAGTAGAGATTCGACACGCCGTAGGTGTAGGCGGTGAGCTGGTAGAAGTCGCGCTGCGTGACCGGTTCGTACGGGTGGTCGTGGCACTGGGCGCACTCGATGCGCGTGCCGAGGAAGACGCGCGACAGGTTCGACATGTGATCGAGCGGCATGCCGAGGTCGCGGAGATAAAACCCGACGGCTCCGTTCTCCCACAGGTAACCCTTCGCGGTGATCAGATTGCGAACGAACTTGTCGTAATCCATCCCGGAGCGGATCGATTCCTTCACCCAATCTTCGTACATCCACGCGGGCTGCCCCGGGATTCCCCTGCTGATCAAACGCAGCAGGTCGGCTTTCCAGTTGAACGTGTGACTGACGTACGCCTCGCTCTGCAGCAGCGTATCGATCAACTTGGCCCGCTTGTCGGATGCCTTGCTACCAAGGAACTGCGTACTCTCGGCGAGGGTCGGGATGCGCCCGGCGACGTCGAGATAAACACGCCGAACGAAGGCTTCGTCGCCGACGGGTGCATTGAGCCGAGACCCCTTCGCGCGGTGGTAGGCCTCGACAAGTTCGTCGACCCGGCGCGTGAGTTGCGGCACGTCGGTTCGCTTCAGGGGCGCTGCCTCGAACGCAACGGCGGGCTCACGGTGAGCAAAGGACTTCCACGCGCCGGTCTTGGCGCCGTCCGCGATCCAGCGGCGCAGCAGATCCCGCTCGGTGTCATTCAACGGCTGGCTGCCGCCTTTCAGCGGCGGCATGTGGCGCTTGTCCGTGAGCGCGAGAGCCGTGCGCGTCAGCAACTCGCTCTCCTCGGGCTTACCGGCCACGACGACGCCGCTGTCGCGAATCGCCTCGGCCGAATCGAGCCGCAACCCGCCTTTGGGTTTGCCGGCCTTCTCGCTGTGGCAACTGAAGCACCGATTGTAAAGCAGGGGAAGAATCTGCTGCTGAAAGTCGGGCGACTGCGCGGCCGCGGGCATCTCGATTCCCGAGAGGACCGCGGCAAAGATGACAAGGGTCGTTGAACTGCGGCACGTTCGGATCATGAAAAGCTCTTGTGCACGTTTGCACGGGAATCGGTCGCAAGGACCGCGTCACTTCCACTCCGCGATGCGGATGTTGCGGAACTCGACTTCCGTGCCGATATCGTGGGCCTGCAACTGAATTGTACCGGCCGCGGTTCGCTTACCGAGTCGTGGGTTCTCGTTTGGTTCACGTTCGTCCTGCCAATCCACTGTCTGCTGGCCGTTGATCCACGTCGCGATTCGGCCGTCGACGGCGCCGATCGTGTAGTGGAACCACTCGCCGTCGCGGCTGACGAGCCGGCGCGCGTTCTGCCGATCGTCGATGGCGCCGGTCGCCCAACTCCAGGATCTGGAGACGTCGCCGTCGTGGCAGCGGTTGTAGATTTGCGCCTCGTAGCCGTTCATGAACGAGCCGGGGATGGCGCGAAAGAAGACGCCGCTGTTGGAGTGACGCGTCTTGGTTCGGACTTCCAGTTGAAGGATGAAGTTCGCGAATTGCGACGTCTGGTACTCGAGGCATCCCGGGCCGCCGACCGCGGTAAGAACGCCGGCCTCGATCTTCCAGGACGCCTGGCGCTCGGGCGGGAGTTTCGGGTGGCGGATCGGCTTCCACGCGTCCCCGATGGTCTTGGGCGTGATCTCCGTCAGCGAAGCCGGCTTGTACCGAATCGAGCGCAGACCGAGGCCGTCCTGCAAATCCAGCGGCCGCGGCGAATCGCCATTCAGCATGACGGTGGCCGGACCGACTTTCGGCAATGCCGTACTACGTCCCGATTTGAGAACGCCGGGCTTGGCGACCTCCGCCACGAGCAGACCGCCGCTCGGCGTGAAGTGCGAACTCCCTGCTGTGAGAACGCCGGCCTGAACTTGAGCATCCTTCCAGCCGAAGCCTGTCGCGCCGTCGAACAGCACGATGAACCCCGCCTGAAGTTCCGCCTCGGAGAGCCCGTGTCCGCGTTCCGCCGGGCCGTAGCCGTTCACTTTCAGTCGCGGCGAGGGGATGGCGATCATATCGATGGTCGTGGATCGCTGGGCGAATCCCGTCCCGGCGACCAGCGCCAGCGATGCCGCGGGGGGCCGTTTCGGATCGTAGTAGTTGGGCCGAAGCTCGCCCATCTTTTTCGTCGCTTGAGGGTTCGTCACATAGTAGGTCGCTTTCGCGAGGTGGCGAAAATCGCTCCCCGCTTTCTCCAGAATCTTTCCCATCTGTTCGAAGATCTCGGGGATTTCGCGGGCTGGGTCGTCGGCCGACGTGCCGTGCAGGCTCGAGAGAAAGATGAGCTTGCCGTCGTTGACGCGCGCCACTCGGCTATAGACCGGGGAGGCTTTCATTCCCGGCGGCGTGAGATATTCGATCGGCTCGCCGGGCCGTTCGCGTCCGCTCCACGCGATCAGCTCGATCTCGATCGGCAGCGTCGATTGCCATTCGACCAGCACCAACGGCGGCACGTTCGCCTTGGCGGCCTGGAAGAATTTGGCCAACTCTTCCCGGACCCCCTGGTGATCCGCCATCGGTTGCAGGAACGCCTTGAGTTGAACGACCGAGTTTTCCTTGAGGCCGAGAAACTTCAGCGTTTCGCGTAGTTCTTCCAGCGTCTTGCGCGTCGCATCGGCCAGATCCTTGCCAGGGACGAGTTGCCCGGAAACGTAGACGCGTGCGCCCGGCGGCAGAATCGCGAAACCGTCGCCGTGCTCGACCTGCTTCCAACTTGCCCGGCGCGTCCCCAGCGCGACCGCATCGACGGCCCAGGTCGCCTTGGACGGAAGCTTACCGGTGACGAAGCTCACCGCCGGATTGCCCTTGCCAAAGTCGCCGCGCGCGAGCGATTTTCGCAGGGCTTCCCGCTGACCGTCGTCGGTCATCACGAAGTTGAGTTTGACGAGACGGTCGAGCGACGAGCCGGCATTTTGCAGGATCGTCTGGAGCCGATCTTGAACGGGCTTTGTTTCCATCCCTTCCGCGAGGATCTGCTGCGTGTGTACGAGCGGCACGGCGTCGGCCACGATCGCCGCGGCGCAGCTCCCCGCATTCGGCTCGACGTGTTCGACGTCGATGGGAGCTGAGGCGGGCACGGGCAACGGCGGGAGCTTGGCGCCGTAGTAGACGGCGCGATGGCGGTTGTCGTCGAAGGCGAAGTGGAGCCATTGCTTGTCCTTGCTCACGAAGCCGTCGGGGTAGTTGAGTCGCCCCTTGGGCCCGTCGCACGATTCGGGGACGAGAACGCGGCGATAGGGCCAGGTCTTCATGCCGTCGAAGCTGACCCAGAGGGCGAGCGGACTGCGATGCTTGGGATTGGGGTTGTGCAGCAGCGCGACCGCGTCGCCGCCGAGCGGGTAGAGCGTGGCCTTGGAGCCGGGATTGGGGATGTCGGTCTTGGTCGCGAACTCGGGCCAGGTCTTGCCGCCGTCCCTGGACTCGGCATAGTAGAGGACGCCCCCCAGGCGATCGCCTCGAATGATCATCGCGATTCGGCCGTCCGCGAGTTCGACGAGATTGTTCTCGGCCCAGCCGTGATAGCGGTCGTCGGTGGTTAGCCGTATGTTGCCATGCTCGGCCCACGTTTTGCCGCCGTCGCTGCTGATGAGCACGCCGTTGCGCGGGTTGCTGACGTAGTGCCGGAGCGACACGCTCCAGGGACGTTCGTCCGCGGCGGGGGGCGGCACGTCCGGTCCAGGGCCTAGATAATGCTGAAAGGGGAGCATGATTCGGCCGTCGCGCGTCACGATATGGTTGCGGATGAAGGTGAAGTTGCCGAGTCGGCCGGGGACGGGCTCGGGTTTGCTCCAGGTCTTGCACGAATCGTCGCTGTGCATCAACCACGATTTCCAGTCTCTGCCCCACGTCTGCGAGTGCGTCGAGAAGAACATGGTGCAGCGCTTGCCATGAACCATGATTTCCGTCGGGCCCTGGCCGCTTGTTTTTCCTGTGCGGGGAAAGCCGACGTCGATCGCTTCGAGCTTCGACCAGGTCTTGCCCTGATCGAAGCTGCGCGTCACGGCGGTGTAGTTCTTGGGCGAGGGTTCGATGTCGTCACCCGCGAGCAGGAACAAGGCCCACGAGCCGTCGGGGAGTTCGCGCAAGGTCGTGTCGCAGACCATGCGATCCGGCGATATGCCGTCGTAGGGGATATTCGTACGGTCGTGTTTCGCGTCGAGCCTGGCTTGCTCGGTCCAGTCGCGGATCGTCGGCCCGGTCGCCTTATTGACGAGTCCTTTGAGTCGAGACTTCTCGCTCACAACTCGGCCCGCAAGGATGTCGGCCTCGGTGAAGACCGCGAACAGGATCTCGCGATCCTTGGCCCGGTTACGATCGTACGAGATGAAGATTCGACCATCGGGCGCCTGAAAGCCGTCGGGATACGAGACGCCGGCCCGTTCATCCAGGACGAGCCCGCCTTCCCAGGTTTTGCCATCGTCCGACGAGAGAAACGCCGTCAGATGCGAACGCGCCGGGGTGCGTTGATCGATCGCGCCGTGCCGCACGAGCAGTACCTTGCCGGACGCCAACCGCCTGAGAAAGAAGCGGGCGTTGATGTGCGGCTGCGCGATCTTCGGTTCGCTCCAGGTTTTGCCCGCGTCGGTCGAGGTGCTTTCAGCGATGCCGGCGCGGGTGCGGGCGAGCATCCACAGACTGCCGTCCTTGCGTTCGAGGAACATGTGTTCGTCAAAGTCGAACTGGGGGAAGACGACGCCGTCGCGGCGGTTCCAGGTTTTGCCCTGGTCCTGGCTGACGAAGACATGGGCCATGCGCTCGGCGTCGAGTTCCTTGTGAGCGGATTGAATTTCGAGCGGGCGGATGCGGTCGCGCTGCCAGAGCGAGACGGGGAGCAGCCAATCGCCGGCCTTGGTGACGATCGGCTTGTTGAGCGTCGCGCCGTGCGCGAGCCGCCGGGGGGGCGACCACGTCGGATTCTCGGCATCGGGATTGTCGCAGGTGATGGCCCAGACGCCGGCGCGGCCGTCGAAGTACCCCATCGATTGATCGAAGAAGAGCCACAATCGACCGGTCGGATCGAGCCAAAAGTTGCCGACGAGAATACGGCGGCGCAACCCGCTCGGTGCCGGCGGCGGGTCGATCACGAAGCGCGGCCTCGACCAGGTTTTCCCCTCGTCGTCGCTGGTCGCGGCCACGAAGTAGCCCTTGTCGCTATCGCCGCCCGCGACCCACGCCGCCCAGAGCCGACCGCCGCGCGTTCGCTCCAGGCCGATCGTCATGGCGTAATCGCGCGCTTCGTCCGAATACTTGAGACCGGGCGCCAGGTTCACGAACGGCGCTTCGAGCGCGAGTTCCAGTTCTTGACTCCGCAGAGACGTCTCGCCGCCGGGGAGAAAGAGGGCCGACCAAAGAACCAGGAAACGCAGCCAGCGCGATTGAGTCATAATGCAATTCTCCGTCCTGCGGATGACAGGGCACGTCGGTTGAAGCCCGAATCGTATCCGCCGCCACCGGGAAACGCAAGCCTGCGACCGACCGCTAGCGCCAGTCCCCTGCCAGCACGAACGCCGCCCAGTAGAACGGCGGCGTCCGGCCACCGCTTTCGATCGGCAGATCCTTGCGAACCGCCTTGCGCGCGATGCCTTCCTTCAGCATCATGAGCTGGGCTTGCTTCAAAGACTCGAGCGGCGTCAGGCCGGTCTCCCAGTAGTTGCGGTAGAACGCCTCCATCAAGTCCTTGGTCGCCTTGTCGTCCACCGACCAGAGACTGGTGACCGTCGTTCGCGCCCCGGCGATCTGGAAAGCACGCTGCAAACCGAGCACGCCTTCGCCGCCCGCCACCTCGCCCAGGCCAGTCTGGCAGGCGCTGAGGACCGCCAACTCGACGCTGGAGAGATCGAGTTCCGCGACTTCCAGAGCGGTCAGCAAGGTGCCCTCTTCCTGCGGTTGATTGGCCCCCGCGAGCACCAATCCCGAAAGGAGACCGGGGTGCATGCCCGAAGCGCCCTGGCCTTTGCCGATCGCCTTGATCCTCGTTGGGCTAAAGTAACCGTGCGTCGCCAGATGCAGGAATTGTTGCTGGCCGATCTTTTCCAGCAGCGCTCGCTTCGTCGCGGCCGACTTGCTCAAGATCGTCGGCTTTCCTTCCGGGATGGCCTTGCGAAACGTCGCCTCGATGATGTTGATCTCGCCGAGGGTTCCTGCCAGCTCCAGATAATGGTTTTTCTCGCCCAGACGCAAGGCCGACGCCTCCGAAGAGTTGTCGAGCCGTTTTTTCCATGCGGGGATGGCCGATTTTGCGACGTTCGTCGGTGCGTCGAAGTTGACGTCGCCAAGCGCGAGCAGGCCGATCTGAGGCAACGCTTTGCCGCGCGGCGCCAACATCTCCGGCAACATCTGCGCCACCGGGACCACCGCGAGGTCGATCTCTTCGAGTAAGTACTTCTTCTTATCATCCCCTGGCAACGCTGCGAACGGGAGCCGGCAGAGAGGGCCGTCCGGCGCGATCAGTACCAGCTTCTTGCCGGCGAGCGCCTTGGCGAGCGGCTGCCACAGCGTCTCGCGAAGAACCTGGGCCGGGTCGTCCTTATCCTTGAGAGGGCGCAGGCGATGCAGGCTGAATTCGGTGAGGAACTCGTCGATCTTCTTGACGATCGGTTCGAGCGGCCCAAAGTCGACGCGCTGCACGCCGTTGCTGGCGACGACGAACGCGACGAGGTGTTCTTTCTCCTTCACCTGATAAACGAGAAAGTCGACGAGGACGCCGTCGCTGGGGAGGCACGATTGCAAATCCCTGGGCGTGAAATCTCGGCTCGCGCGGAACGCCTTGACCCCGGCGACTTTCTGGGCGAGTTCCTTCTCCAGGCTCTCGCGGTTTTCGTCCAGGGCCGCGATTTGCTTGAGAAAGGACGGAAGCTCGGCGGCGCTGAACGCCTTTCCCGAGAGGACTGCAAGCTCTTTGGAGACCGCTTCGAGCTTCGCGAACGAAACCTGAATTGCGGGGTCGCCTTTGGCGGCAAGACGCGTTAGCTTCGTCCAACGCTGCCGAGCGGAGACGGCCCCCTTCATCGGGAAGACTTCCGCGTAGACCGCCTCCGCCGAGAGATCCGCCCTGGCGCCGAGCGCGACGAGGGCATCGAGATAATGACGCCGAGCGTGGATCATCAGGAGTTGTTCGCGTTCCGACTGGACCGCTGCGATCCAATCGAGATTCTTTCGGCTCATGGCCAAAGCTTTCTGAAAATTCGCGGCGGCATCATCGAACTTACCCTGGGATTGCTGGATCGAACCGAGGTTGCCCCACACGGCTGCCAGGTGCGGGTGGTTCGGGGGAAGCGATTTTTCGCCGATCGCCAGCGCTTGTCGGCAAGTCGTTTCCGCCAGGTCGAGCGAGCCCGAATCGCGGAGGACGCCTGCCAGGTTGGTCAGCGTTGCCAGGACGTCGGGATGCGCGGCTCCGAGCCGAGATTTCTGAATGGCGACGGCTTCGCGCAAGTTCACAGCGGCTTCTGCGTACTGGTGCCGACGCGAATGGATCGAGGCGAGGTTGACGAGAATGGTCGCCGATTCGAGCGATGGGGCGTTGCCGAGCAACTCCCGGGCTTTCATCAGCGCCTTTTCCGCTTCGGCCAATTCGCGGCGCATCAGGTGCATGGTCGACTGGTTGTTGAGCATCGTCGCAAATTCGAGGCGAAACTTCGCGACGTCCTTCTCGTAGATCGCGCTTGCGAGCTTGAAACACTGCTCCGCCTGGTCGGGATTGGCCATCCCAAGGTAGAGGCCGGCGAGATTGTTTTGGCTCAGGGCAAACAGCGGATGATCCTTGCCGAGCGCGGCGCCCCGCGCGTTGGCGGCTTGCTGCGCGAGAAGGGCGGCGCCCGCAAGGTCTCCCTTGGCCTGATAGACCAGCGCCAGGTTGGCCACGATCGTCGCATGCAGCGGATGCTCGGAACCCAAGGCGTTCTCCGCAATCTCCAGGGCCGCGCGGAAGTGCTTCTCGGCCGGCGCTTGCTGGCCCTGGCCGAAGTACATCGAGCCGAGATTATTGAGACTGACGGCGACGAGCGGATGCGCCGGACCCAGGGTATCTTGCCGGGTCTTGAGAATCGCCTGGGTCACCGATTCGGGAGCGCCGACGAACGTCCCCGTCGCGAAATTCTTGGTGTTGCCCCCCTCGTTGTGCACCAGGGAGCAGAGCGCGGGAACGGCGTAGCCCTGGCCGAAACCGAGGGGCCGATCGAGGAGAGTTTTCGTTTCCGCCTCGCGCGCTTCGCGCCACTGGCGCCTCTGCATGGGCGACAGTTTCGCAACTGCAGCCGTGGCTTCCTTCGAGAATCGAAGGTCGGCGGCCTCCCAGTGCTTGGCTCCGCGCGCTTCGATCATCGCCGCGCCGGCGGCACTCCAGGCGGTTGCCGACTCGGCAAATTGTTCCGCCTCTTCGAGCACCTCTGCATTCATCTTCCAACCTTCCGCCAACAGGTCGTGCGCGCCGGGCAACCCGTCACGAATGAGTTGCTGGCGAACCTCCAGAAGGGGGAGCAGCAGGGCGAATTGAGCCGGCACTGCCGAGGCGTGATACCGCCGGACGATGTGAACCTTGAGGCCGGCCGATTCCTGCCGAACAAATTTTGCCAGGCCGGCTTCGTCTTTCTGGGCCCGGTAGAGGGACAGCACTTGTTGCAGGCAGGTCTTATAGGCGACGCTCTCCGGGTTGCGTTCCCGTTCGCGCTCGAGTTGGGCCAGCAGCAACGGTTCCGCATCGGCGTATCGCTTGCCCGCGATCAGAGCGTCGGCGAGGATCCGCTCCGCTTGCTGAAAAACGGGATCATTTTCGCCCAGGTGCTTCTTCCGTAGGTTGAGGGCGGCGCGATATCGCTGCTCCGCGTCGGCATGTTGACCAAGCGACGAGAGTGCGATGCCGAGTTGAAGGAGCGCCCGCCCCTTTTGAGGATGGTCCCCGCCCCAGGCCCGGTCGACATTCTCCAGCGCCTGCTCGAACGAGTTCTTGGCAGACGCCGAATCCTTCATGGCGAACTGGATCTCGCCGAGCAAGTCAAGGGCGTCGCCCCGGCGCGGATGATGAGGCGGCAAGATCGTTTTGATTTTGAAAAACGCTTTTTGAGCGTGATCCAGCGCCTCAGGGAGACTCTTATCGACCCACTTGGCGCGTGCGACTTTCAACAACCGGTCGCTTTCCTTCCATTGTTCGCGCACGGTCGGCGTCATCGCAGCCAGGAGTTGGGCATCGTCCCATCGATGCTTCACCTCCGCGATGTTCCAGTGCGACGGGCCGTGTTGCTTGAGCGCCTGGTCGTAAAGTCGCCTGCGGATTTCGACCGCTTCGGCGAACTCTTGGCGAGCCTGGAGCGTCTCCGCAAGTCCCGCCAATGCGCTGCTCAGGCCATTCACCAGGTTCGCTTCTTCGTAGAACCGGACCAGCTCGCGCTGGGCTTTGACGGCGACTTCCAGATCGCCCTGTTTTTGGCCGGCTTCGACGAGCGCCTTCAACGTATGCGGAATGGAAGAGTCCTTCGGGCCGAGCAGTTCGCGCTGCTTCTTGAGGCAACTTTCCAGAACTGAGATCGCTTCCTTCGTCTTGCCATCGTCGAGCAAGTCGAGGGCCTTCTCGCGCTGTTTGTAGATTCGCACGCGCTCTTTCTGCTTCTGCGCCGGAGTGAGGGGCGTCTTGCTTTCGGTCGGTTGAGCGAAAGCAGAGAGCGTCCATCCGACCAGAGCGAAGCCAACCAGGAGTCGCGGGATCATGGCGGTTCTCCAGAACGAAACTATCGGTTCCCAAAGTGAAACCGAGATAGCGCCGAGAGAGGGTATTATACCGCCATGCGAATTGCCGCCCTCTTGTTTCTTCAGACTCGCAAGTTGTCCCTAGAGCGGTTTAGCGTTCAGAAGCTAAGGCGAGCGGCCGACGGCAGTAGGCCCGGGAGTGTGTTTGGTAGGTGTCGATAAGATCTTAGAAAGGGAACCAATACCCGCCGCCACAC
>JBBQPM010000150.1:0-16704 GCA_038217425.1 Gemmatales bacterium | reverse complement strand
AAGGCCGCTTCCTTGACTTCCACGCCACGCGCCACCATTACGTTTCCCAGGTCGTCGCGAGCGGGGCATCGCCGAAGACCGCTCAGACGCTGGCGCGGCATTCGAACGTGCAACTGACGCTTGGGAGGTACGCTCACGTGGCGAGGTATGATCTTGCCGCAGCCGTTGACGCGATGCCGCCGCTGACCGCGATGGGCCCGAAGGAGTCGGAGCCCATGACGCTGGCCGCCACGGGCACGGAAGGAAAGCCCGCGGAATTCCTTGGCCTATTCCTTGGCCCATCGCCTGATATTTCGTGCGTAAACGTGAGACAGATTGAGACGCTGGCGGAGAACGTTGACACAGGTCTGTCAACGCAAAAAGTCCCAGGAAAACCAGAGTTTCCTGAGACTTTACAGGGTATTCATTCAAGTGAAGGCGCTGGGGTTCGAACCCAGGACCTACGGATTAAAAGTCCGTTGCTCTACCAGCTGAGCTACGCCTCCTCAGTTCCTCTATTTCTACCTTCACCCTCGTCTTTGACAAGACGCATGCTTCCTTTTGACTCGATTCTCTCTTGAAAGAGCCCATTCCTGACGCTTCAGGTTCGCTTCTCGATGTTCCGGATGTCTACGGCAACCCGCTTTTCGCTCGATTCCGCTATTGCCCGACTTAAACAAAACTAAACTGACAAAACTTTCCTCGTTGCGAAAAGACCTCTCGATCGCCCCCGGTATTGTAGAAGTTCGCCACGCACGTTTTGATCGATGCCGAGGGACGTTTCCGGAGAAATTTCGCGGATAGCGGTTGACACGTAACATGTACATATGTTAACATGTGGTTCGAGGGTTTCAATTCCACCGCTTCTGGAGATTCGCCATGATCGCCTGCGCCCCGATTTCGACGCCCGCCGAGTTCCGTGCCGCGTTCGCTTCCGTCGTCGGTCTCGAGGATTTGCAAGCCCTGGCCCGCGTTCTCTTGAAGCGGGCCCTGGAAGGCAATCTGACCGCCGCCAAGATGGTGCTGACCTACGTGATGGGCAAGCCCAACGCCAAGCCCGAGGCGCCCGCCCCCACCCCCGCGCCTGGGCCCGCCGAACCTGCCGCTGACGTCTCATCCGATCTGCAACGAAAAGAAGCCGTTCCGCCCATCCGTCTGCCGCACGCTCGCCCGACGAGCGCTGCCGACGATTTCGCGCGACAACAGATGCCGAAATCGCCGGGGGACGTTTCCGAACCTCGCCTCGTCTCCACTGGAAACCCGGTTTTCTCCGGGGAAGCGAGCGAGCAGCCGAATTCCTTCCTCTCCTCCCGGCACTCCGGGGCGAGAGGGCCGGGGTGAGGGAACAGCCTCCCACGCGATGAGCGCACCCACTCCGAAGCGGACGCGGATTGCCCCAGCTCGCGCTCGCCGATCGAGCAGATCTAATAATCTGGGTTTCGCTTGCGGCCCGCTCACCATTTGAAGACTTTTGTTCATACGAGGCCTCGTGTGTGGACGCATGAATATTTGTTGCTGTATTCTCTTGAACAAGAATGGGCGTCAACAAGAAAATTTCGGATTCGCGTTTGACAAGGGCAGGTTCGTACGTTGTAATCAGGATGCGCTGGTTTTATACCAACCGACGCGATTAAAGCCGCGCAGCGTTATACCGACCGGCGCCGTTATAGCCGCGCACCGGTTGATCTAATTACATGGTTCGCTGGCTTGGTCGTCGCCTGGGCTGTGAGTCGTCGTGGATACTGCGAGTCAACACCTAAAAGCAGGACTTCAGGCGCTTTCCGGAGCCGTGGATAGGTTGCGCTCTTTCGGTTACTCCTTGTATCTTGAAACCAAAGCGACGGGTTGGACGCAACCGCGGGGCTTGACCTTTTGCGGAAAGGGGTACGCCCCTTCAACTCCAACGGTGACAGCCGGCTTTGCCATTCACCGGAATAAGGCTGGCGAAAAGTCAGTGGTATTCTCGATCCTTGTTGCATGGGATGCCGCTCACTGGTCCATTCAGTGCACTGTTGAAGACGAAGACGTAAGTCGCGATCAAATTACGGAAGATCTGTGGGAGTCGCCAGAGTATAGTGCCGCAACGCTCGACGAATTGCTGACGTACCTCGATCAAGCCATTGGGCTGCTGATTGCAAGTGCAAACGAGCCACGAGTGGCGGCAATATTGACCAGCGTAGCTCCAAGGAACTGAGGAGTCGTCAGCGAACCAACCCTTGCACTTGACCGGGCCGCAATTACGGTTTTTCGCGACACCACGTTCTTGCAGGCGGCCCGGCAAGTGATGGGTGTCGTTCGGCAGCAGAGGGCTAGGAAGTGTCGTTCTCCACCAACATGGCTAAACTGGTGGCCGACCAGTTGTCGCGGTTCGCCACCCTCCGCCCGCACCAATTCGCGGGCCAGGCTGCCAACCTCGACTTCTGGCTCGCCCAGGTCCGTCACGCCCTGCAGGGCATTGATGGGTACGGGGTGCGGTTCGTCCGGATGGAGGGCGGTCAGCAGCGGTTTGTCGCGGCCCACGACACGAAACTGTCCGAAGTCGGGCCGGCCGGGGTCGAGGAGCGGGAGCCAGCGCCGCCCCGCCGGATCTCGGACCGGGAACTGCGGCAGGCGCGCCGGGGACTGGTCGAGGCCGCCACCAAGTTTCTAGAGCGGTGCGGGGCGGAAGGGCTAGTCGCGGACTCAGTCGTGTCCGCGGCCCGCGCCGAGTTCACGGAGTGAACGCAGGCCGAACCAGGCGTTGCACCACGACCGGGCCGCATTCTTGTTTCGCGCGACGCCACGCCGTTGAAGCGGCCTCGGCGGGTGATGGACGCTCCTTCGACGCAACCCGAATTCTGACTTTTCTCACGTCCCAATCGGATCAACCGTTCCGGACTGCTCGCTGGCATACCGCTCCCTCGGCGCCGGGATGGCTCAGCACGGGCGTATCACTCGCGTCTTTGTGACCCAGGTATGTCACGAATGAGACGGCGCCAAACAGCGTTACGGGATCAGGCCGGCTCGGGTTTCCCCCGAACCGACGGCAGCCTGGCTTTCGGCCGCGTCCCAGAAACCTCTTTGTGCCGCCTTTGTTTTCTCCGTATTCAGATGGCGAGGTCAATCGGTTGGCGCTGTGGGGTCGGAGCCAATCGTCGAATCGGTGTGGCGGGTAGTGCCTGGTCGAATTCCGCCGCCATGATGGCCGCCACGGACCCGTTTTCCCGCGGGAGTGCCGCCGACGGCGCCTCCTGAGGCTCCGCCATAACCCTCCAATTCGTCCTCGAGAGGAGCGTCTTGGTCTACCAAGGTACCGTCCGCTCCAGGATCGTTGCTGTCCACGGAGCCATATTCTTCGTCGGGGGCGCCTGGATCGTCCGCGGCGTGGCGCGAGCCGCCACCGCTGCCAGGCGGGCCGCCTCCCTTGTGGATCGGGCGATCCGCAGCCCGGGCAGTTGCGCCTGGCGGGATCTCTTCATTTCCGGTATTGGGCGTGCTGGGGCGTTTCGCTTTCTTGCCGGGCATGACATTTCTCCTTTTTCAGAATATCATTGGGGCGCGCGCGTTTTCGACGCCCCGGGAATATGAAGGTTTAGGGGAGGCAACCGACGTGCCAAATTCCTAGCGAGCGCCGCCCGTCGGCGAGGATGGGCAGGTTTTCCGATGGATATTCTTAAGGCGGCAGATCAGCGAAAAGGGGCCTGACAGGCCTGACAGGCCTGACACCTTTGCCGAGAATGCCGTAAGTGTTCTTTATTGGGATGTTGACGTTAGGCAAGTCCTCTTACTTGGCCGACTCGGCATCCTCGTCGGCGACCCAGGTGAGGAACGACGTGTCGGCTCCCCCCACTTCGACCGCGCGAGCGCGGTGCGTCATCACGCCCAGGCCGTCCTCGAAGTCCCATTTGCAGCGGTACTCGAAGCCGATGTACGAGACCCCCTCGCGCGGCACATTGAGCACGTGTACGCCCGCCAACTCGATGAGGGGCTTGAAGCCGTCGACGCTCGTCACCTCCGGCATCACCTCGGCCGCCTTGGCATGATCGTGCCCGTACGTCTTTCGCATCTTGGGATAGCGTGCGAGCAGCGCCTCGAGAATCGACGCCGTCACTTCGGCTTCGTGATCGAGCAGGAATTGAAAGCCTGCGATTTGTTCCACGAGGGGCGGCGTGCGCTCCCGGGCGTCGTCGGGCGTGAGCGTCAGGCGGACGTGGGGCGGCGCCGGGTCGCCGGCGCGCTGTAGGTGAAAGCTCGACCACGACGGCAGCGTGATCTCGCCGACCCAGAAAAACTTGTCCCACTTGAGCGGGGGGAACGGCGGTTGATTGAGCGCTCGCTTCTTCATCGTGAGGGGCTCCGGTGTCGGACTGGCGCCAGGACGTTGTTCACGCATCAAGCCAGTCTTCATTGTCCATGAGAAGTTGCCGAATCTCGATTCGCTTCGGATCGTTGATGTTGAGCACTGCAACCGTGGCGCGCCCGGTTTGGGTTCGGCCGATCAACAGAGCGCCTTGCCACTCAAAGTGGCGTTTCCACGCCTGCTGACGCGGGTGAAAAAGAAGGACCACGTTTTCTGTAAGCGGATCCTTTCCGCTGAGGTTGCTTCCCTTATGGAGGTTGCAACGATGACAACTCCAGGCATAGTTATCGGTTTCGTTCAATCCGCCATGCTTCTTGGGTTCTACGTGCTCGACGTGAAACAGGGACGTCTGGACGACCACGTCGGGAAGTTGACAATACTCGCAAATTCCGCCGGCACGCTCGCGGACCAATTTCCTCAGAGCGCGCGACATCAAACGCCAGGCGTTTGCTTGAGCAGTGCGCGTGCCTTGAGTTGCAGAATGGCGATAAAATCGATGGCGTGCACGTAAGTCTCGTACTCCGCGCGTTCCTTGTCGTCTAGCTGCCCTTCGTTGCATTTACGAGCCAGCTTGTTGATGCGCGCCTGAACAGTTGCGTCAAAGCGATGATCCACGAATCGGCGGGCCACTTCGGGCGTAAGAAGCCGACTGAGCGGATCGAACAGACGATCGAGGACCGATGCGGAAGTGGACTTCATCGGAGGAACTCAATTGCGACTTGGGGACGTGAATGAAGTCGAACGGAACGAGAGCCGCCTGTGGGATTCGGACCCACGACCTACGCTTTACGAAAGCGTCGCTCTACCAGCTGAGCTAAGGCGGCTAAAGACTTCGTCTTCTCTGTCCAAAGTATCGATTCACGGGCTTTCAGGCAACTGCAACGGAGATTAACTGCCGCCGAGCAGCAGCGCCGTGCCGAGCAAAATGCGATAAACGGCGAACCAGACGAACCCGTGCCGACGCACCCAGGAAAGGAGCCAGGCGATCGACGCCCAGGCGACCAGGAACGAGACGACGAAGCCAATCGTCAGCACGCCCCAGTTCTCGGCGGTTAAGGGCGGCGTCGAGGTTGCGAGCGTCGCCTTGAGGAGCTTGTACCCGCCGGCGGCGAACATGATCGGGATGCCGACCAGGAAGGAGAACTCCAGCGCCGTCGAGCGCGACATCCCCGCCGACTGCCCCGCTGCGATCGTCGCCATCGATCGGCTCGTCCCCGGAAAGATCGCCGAGAGGATTTGTACCAGTCCGACCCAGACCGCCTGGGACAGCGACATCGTCTCGAGACTTTCAGTCGTCGGCGTGCGACACAGACGGTCGACGAGAAACATGACGACGCCGCCGACGATGAGCGCCCAGGCGATGATCGTGATGCTTTCGAGATTATCCCCGATGAGCTTTTCGAGCAGGTAGGCCGGGATCGCGGTGATGAGAAAGGCGACGGCGACGAAGGTGAGCGGATGGGCGCCGAGACGGAAGGTTCGTACGAAGTTCCACAGACGAGTGCGGAAATGAACGACGACGCTGAGGATGGCGCCGAGCTGGATCACGATCGCGAACGTCTTCCAGTATTCGGAGGCGAGGTCGACGTCGAGCCAGCGCTGCGTCAAGCGGAGGTGCGCGGTGGAGCTGACGGGGATGAACTCCGTGAGCCCCTCGACGATGCCCAGGATCAGGGCGAGCCAATAGTCGCTCACGGCTTCCAGTCCCATTCGTCCCAGGGCCAAAGCGGCCTGGAGATGTTGGCGTAGGTGTAATTCCAGAAGTCCGACGGGGAACAGCCCGGCGCCTGCACGACCATGATTTCGCGGGCGCGTTCCTGAAAGGCGGCGCGGAAGCCGCACGGGCTCTTGGCGACGAAGACCTGGGCGGCGAACGGATCCAGGCCCGCGGTCTGGAAAAGCTGCGGCGCGAAGTGCGGGCCCGAGCGCGAGGTGACGACGATGTGGATGTTGCCGTGCCGCAGTACGGCGCAGCGGCCCATGTCGATCGCCAGGTTGCCTGCCAGATGTCCCGAGATCGAGAATTGGCCGTCGAAGAGGGATTGCACAGCGACGGGGAGCGTGAGCGGTTTGGAGAAGCGCGTGTCGCGTTTGCCGCCGAGCGTGGCGGTCCAGGGATGCAGGGCCTCGGCCTGGGCGACGATTTCGGGCGCCACGATGGTGACGATGACCGGGCGCTCCCATTCGTACTTGATGAGTTCCTCGAGGATCGCGGTACTGTCGCCAGGCGAGCCGGACGTGGTGGCGTCCGCGGGATCGCCGAGGACGGTCAGTCCCTCGACGTTCGCATGTGCCCGGCGCACGGCCTCAGCAATCGGCACGAGATCCATGAGATACTCGCGGCGCACGTCCCAGAGCCGCTGCGCCAGTTCCTGCGCATGCCGGTCGGCCAAGGCCCGATCGCCGTCGGCGACGACAAGGACGGCGCTGCCGAGTTCGGGTATGTCGAGCCAGGGCTGCACCGTCGCCAACCCCGCGGCCAGGATGCCGGGCTGCTTTTCGAGCGTCTGCAACGTTTCGCGAAGTTGGTAGCTCACGCTGGTCGGATCTTGCGTGTTGGCCCTTTCGGCAGGGACGACGAGCGGCACCTTGCGAAACGCCATCGTCGGCTTCGCACCTTCGAAGAGAATTCGGCGCATTACGTGTGCCGAGCGCCTGCCGGTGTCGACGACGTCGATGTGCGGCGCCGTGTGGAACAGCAGCAGCGCGTCGGCATGTTCGACCATGCGTCGGGTGACGTTGGCATGCAGATCGAGCGAGGCGACGATCGGGATCTTGGGGCCGACGCGTTTGCGAACTTCCTCGAGCATGCGCCCTTCGACGTCGGGTTCGTTTGCCGCGACCATGGAGCCGTGCAGCGCGAGATAGACGGCATCGACCGGGAGCACGCGTTCGAGGGCGCGAGTCAGGCGCTGGACGAGGATCTCCAGACATTCGGGAGTGACGGGGCCGCTGGGCCAGGCGGGGAGGCGGACGAGCCCCTTGGGCGTGACGGGTTGGGGCCAGGTTTTCATGGTTTGCAGGAAACCGCCGACCTCGTTCGTGTCGGCGAGTTTCTCGAGCATCTCGGCGCTTTCGAAGACGCCGAAGGCTTCGAAGTCGGCGAACGTCGTGGGGAGCGGGTTGAAAGTGTTGGTCTCTTGCCAGAGCTGTCCGATGGCGAGATTCATGAGCGATCGTCCGTAGGTTTTATTTCTTGGGCGGTGCAGGCGGGAGCATCATCCCCGCGAGCGATTGCACCAGCGGGTTGGGATGCTGCAGGTAACCGACGAGGAGCTCCTTGGTTTCGGGCTGCCGCTTGCGTTCCTCGGAGAAACCATGCAGGAGGTCCATGATGATGGCGGCGTGCGAGGGTTCGTAGTTGATCTTCAGTTGCTCGTACAAAATGTGGTCGTGAGCCCGCGATTGCCCCGCCCAGCCGTAAAGCGTGTTGACGACGGCGAAGCGGATCACGGGGTTGGTCTGGGACGCGAAATCGAGGATCTTGCGGATGTCGTCCTGAGCGCCCAGGCTGCGGATCGAGAACCAGAGGATGCCCGGATCATTGGATTGCATGAGATGGCCGATGGCGACGTCGGGTTCATTCTCGCGTAGGTTGCGGAGCATGAAGTCGCGTGCCAGGATCGCCTTGGCCTGGATCGCCGCCGCCTGGCCCGGCAAAACCGGCAGCGCGTCTTTCGACCAGTCGGGACGTTTGTTTTCCGGATGAAGTTTCGGGCTCGGGAGCATCCCCTCCCGGCTATTCCAGGTCAGCTCCATCGAGCCGTAGCGCCCCGAGAGCGTCTTGGTCTGGTCATGAATCATGACGCTCGCCGTTCCTTTTGCGAGGAAGATCTGCCAAAACGCGGCCGGGCCTTTGTCTTCGGGGTGGTTCGGCTTGCGATAAAACGGCTCTCCCGGCACGAGGAACGTCAGGCAATCGACGTAGACCTCGGTCCCCTTGTCGTGCAGGGTGAAATCCCAATATTCGGGCTCGTCGGGGATCGTGGGATTTTCGACGCGCACGCGCACCGTCACGGGCCGATCGCTGCGCAGCGACGTCAGGATGACCCGACCCTTGCGGAGGGTGAAGTCGAGATCGAAGCCGTCCGCCTGGTGCCAATCGACGGCCGTTTCGAAGTCGAAGTACACGAAGGGGCTCAAGGTCAGCACTTTGCCGAAACGTTCGAAGTTGCGGAGCGCGGGGTTGATCGTTTCGAAGTTGCCGACGAGTTTCGCCTGCATCGACTCGTTGAACTGGATCGTCGTTTGCAACCCGGGGAGGTTCACCACCGACTTTCCGGAAAGGACATCCAGGGAGCGAATCCCGAGCCGAGTCCAGCTCACGCTTCCTTCGGGCGGGCGTTGTAGCAACAGGGGCGCCTCGGCTCCGGGGGGCGCCAGGATCTTGCCGAGCGGCGTCGACTTATTGACGGGCGCTGCGTAAGGGACTTTCGCAACTTTCAGATTCAGACTCTTGCCGACGTCCACGCCCAATTCCGTCAGCGGGACGGGAGGCAGTTCCGAGATCGGCGGCGGCGGCAGATTGACGTCGACCGGCGGCAGCGTCTGCTTTTTTTCCTCGACGACCGCGGGTAGTTTCTTCTCCTCGACAGGCAATGGCGGAGGGGGCAGCGGGGTCGGCACTTCCGCGGGCTTTTCCTGCGCCATCGGCGGCACATTCTTATTGACCCCTTCCGTTCCCACGTCCAAAAACTGCCAAACCGCCACGCCCAGCAACCCGACGACGACGACGCCAGCCAGCGCGATCAGAAAACCGCGGTAGCGCGCGGCAAACGATTCGCGCCGCGGCGGCTTCACGGCCGGTTCCGGCTTCTTCGGCTTGGTCGCCGGCACAGCTGCAAAAAGTCCCAGATCTCCCTTCAACAGCGGATGCTTGGCCGGTCCGCCTTTCACCAAATCATTCATCCGCTTCTTCATCGACTCTGAAACGACAGGCGTATGGACGGCGAGCAACTTCTGAATGCTGTGGCACTGCGCGACTTCGGCAAGATGCGCGTCCGACGCGAGGAAGATCTTCTCGACCTCGGCCATCGCTTCGTCGTCCGCCGACTCGTCGAGATACTCCGCCAGGGTGTTGGCGTCCATCGGCGTCGGCGCCATGAGCCGGCGCTTGCGCACTAGCGTCTTGATCCGCTCGACCAAGTCCTGAGCGACGGCGTTTTCCTGGACCTTCGCCCCCACCGCCTTGGCGACGGCCGGCTCCAAGGCGTCGTCCATGTATTCCAGAATCATTCGCAGCGTCAAGCGCATGGCAGGCCTCACTTGGTTCGCTGAAGGTTCTTGACGTACTCCGCCACCAGCGCGGGATCGCGCTTTTCGAGCAGATGATCGATGTAGACCTGCCCGACCTCGAGCTTGGCCAGGGCGCTGGCGACGTCTTGCCAGGCTTTTTCTTTCTTCTTCCCCGTCGCCAAATACAATTCGCCTACCAGATCCGAGAGCCGAGCGGTCTTGATGTTATCGAGATTATCGTAGTACCTGCGGATGATCTTTTCTTGATTGGGCGAGAAGTTGCGGGGAGTTTTGCCGTCGCTCATGGGCCACCGATCGTTTGAATTTAGTCTTCTCGCATTGTGGCCGATCCGCACTCCAGGGACAAGGGCATTCTTCCATGCGAGCGTTGGTGCAGCGCGTTTCCCGGGCGCAAGTCGTCATCGACGGCGCCGTCGCCGGTTCGATCGGCGCCGGGTTGGTCACGCTGCTGGGCGTCACCCATGCGGACACGGTCCAGCAAAGCCGCTGGCTCGCCGAGAAGATCGCAGGCCTACGAATCTTCCCGGACGACGCGGGCAAGATGAATCGCGACTTGATCGCCGTCGGCGGAGCGATGCTGATTATTAGCCAATTCACGCTTTACGGCGATTGTCGCAAAGGAAAACGGCCCAGCTTCATCGAGGCGGCGCCCCCCGAACTCGCCATCCCCCTCTACGAACAATTCATCAACGACGTCAAAGGTCTCGGCGTCCCCGTGGCGACCGGCGTCTTCGGCGCCGACATGAAGGTCGAGTTGGTCAACGACGGTCCAGTGACGCTCATGCTCGAAAGCCGAGCGTAGGCTTGTCAACCGGGCGAACGATCTGCTAATCTATGTTCATCTGCCAAACCCCGCCGGAGATCTGTCGTGAGCGAGCCCATCTTGCAGGAACCGATCGTTCGGACCAAGCCGAAGAAGCGCACGCAGGGCAAGACGCGGCAGTTGCCTCCGTTTCACGTCATCCTCGAGAACGACGACCATCACACCATGGGTTTTGTCGTCGAAGTGCTGCAGAAAGTCTTGAGCTGTGAGTTCGAGAAAGCGTTCCAACTCACCAGCGAGGCGCACGTCAAAGGCCGAGCGATCATCTGGACGGGTTCGAAAGAAGTGGCGGAACTCAAGGTCGAACAAATGCAGACGTTTCATGAGACGCTGCCGGATGGCCGACAGCTTGGCTCCCTGGGCGTGTACCTGGAACCGGCGACTTGATCAGGAGCCCGCAGCGCACGCAAGGCGCCAGCGGCGACCCCGAATCCTTGCTTGCGCTGCGGGCTTTCAAAACACTACTTCTCATTTTCGCGTTTGCCTTCGCCGCCGAGCAGGCGCTCCAGCGAGGCGATCGTTTCCGGCACGCCGTCGAGATCCGGATGGATGCGATTGGCCCGGCGATACGTGCGCAGAGCGGCACGGTACTTGCGTTGTTTCATGAACGCCTGTCCCATGCCGGACGCGGCGCCGAAATGGTAGGGATTGATGCGTAGCGTTCGTTCGCAGTCGGCGATCGCTCTCGGGAAATCGCCCAGACGGAAGAAGACAATCGCCCGCTGATTGTACGCCTCGGCAAAACGGGGCGCCTGGCGCAACAGCGCTTCGAAGCCGGCCAGGATCGTCGGTGCGCTTTCGGCGCTAACTTCCATCTCCGCGAGTCGGGCGAGCTCGCTGTTGTTCTCGACCGAGTCGGCACGCAGCCAAATCGACCAGAGCGTCTGCGTCGCCCAGTTGCGGACGGTGGCGTCGTCGTCGTGCAGGCAGCCAGCGAGCGGCATGTTGACGTTCATGGTCCCCTGCACCTGCAGCGCGAGCACTGCCGCCTGGCGCACCTGAACCTCGGCAGAAGAGAGGAGTCGTTCGAGCGTCGCTTCGTTGTAGCGTGCCTGGACGGCGCGATGAAACTTTTGCCGAGCCTGCCGGCACGTCTGATTGACGGCCTGCGCACGCACGCTGGACTCGTCGTCGGCGAGAAGGCTGAAGTAATTCAGAATGAGGGGCTGTCGCACGTCTACACCTCGAAGCAGTCGGAGATGATGGACTTGGCTCCGGTGTTCCGTCACCCTCATTCGTGTTGTAGGAAATCGGCTCAGGCGAGCAACGAAGAAGTGGCGTGAGTTTGGGGTTCTGCGGAAATTGAAGAGGATTCCGGGATTCTTGCGTGAAATCGCCTCGGAAATTTTCGCACGCCAGACCAGCTGTGGAATGGCGTAGGCGGTTATTCGCAAGGGCAGCGAAACGCGCGGTCAAGGCATTTTGTCTGGGGCGGTCCCAGCGTCGATTTGGTATAATCTCATTCGTCTGCAACTAGCGACCGGAAACGGAGGGGGGACGGTGCCGCTTTGACCGGGGAAACCAGCACGCAAATGGCACTGCGTGATCCGGACATCCGGCTGATGCTGCGCGTCCGCAACGACGACAACGCCGCCTTCGCCGAGCTCGTCGAACTCTACCATCCCCGGCTCGTCATGGTCATGCATCATCTCGTCGGCAACGCCGAGGAAGCGGAAGACCTGGCCCAGGAGTGTTTCCTGAGAGTCTACCGGGGACGAAAACGCTACCATCCGCAAGCCAAGTTCTCGACCTGGCTCTATACCATCGCCAACAATCTCGCCATCAATCACTTGCGTTCGCGGCAGCGTCGGCCTTCGGTGCCGCTCAACTTACGCGATTCCGGCCCGCTGGGGCCCCGCCCTGCCGAGCAGATCGTCCTGGATCGCGGCGCGCAACCGCATCAGCGCATTCAGCAGCAGGAACTCGCGGGCATCATTCAACAGGCGCTCGAGACGCTCAACGAACGCCAGCGGATGGCGGTAGTGCTCAACAAGTTCGAGGACATGAATTACGCGGAGATTGCCGAGGTGATGGGCCTGACGCCCAAGGGGGTGAAATCGCTTCTCTCCCGGGCCCGCGACAATTTGCGCGACGTGCTCAAGAATTACATTTTCATGGACGAACGCGATACCGAGTGACTATAGATGATTCGTTAGACCCGCGAACGGAACGAACACGGAGCAACCATGAAAATCTTGATCACCGGCGGCACCGGGCTGGTCGGCACTCGGCTTATTAAACGTTTACTAGACCGCGGCGATCGGCCGGTGCTGCTCACGCGACATCCCGAGAAAGTGATCGCGCGCTGGGCGACCGCGGTCCAAGCGGTCGCGGGCAATCCCGCGGAGTCGGGACCTTGGATCGACGAAGTCGCCAGCTGCGATGCCGTCGTCAATCTCGTGGGGGAGGGAATCTTCAATCGCCGCTGGAGCGCCGAGTTCAAGGAAGTGATGCGCTCGAGCCGAATCGTCAGCACGCAGAACGTGGTGACCGCCATGAGCAAGCATCCCAAACGTGCCGACGGTACGCCCAAGTCGCTCATCTCCGCATCCGCGATCGGCATCTACGGCCCGCACGAAACAGCCGAGTTCGACGAGAACAGCCCGGCCGGCAACGACTTTCTCGCCCAGCTCTGCATCGACTGGGAAAAAGCGGCCCAGGGAGCCGCGCTGCACGGCATCCGCACGGTGATGCTGCGCGTCGGCGTCGTCCTCGACCCCGAGGGCGGCGCGCTCGGCAAGATGCTTACACCCTTCAAAATGTTCGTGGGCGGGCCGATCAGTTCCGGCGCCCAAATCATGAGCTGGATCCATCACGACGATCTCGTCGGCCTGATCCTCTTCGCCCTCGATCGCGACAAGGTGGTCGGCCCGCTCAACGGCACGGCGCCGAACCCGGTTTCCAACAAGGTCTTCTCGCAAGCGTTGGGCAAAGTGCTGGGTAGGCCGAGCTTCATGCCGACGCCCGCATTCGCGCTCAACTTGCTCCTGGGCGAAGTGGCGGACGTGATCACGAAAGGGCAGCGCGTGCTGCCGAAGAAGGCGCTGGAGCACGGGTACGTGTTCAAGTTCACCGAGGTTGAAGCGGCGCTGCGGGACTTGCTGGCGGCGAAGTAAACAGTGCTCGCTACAGCACGCCCTTCGTCGACGGGATGCCCGGCGAGCGCGGGTCGGCTTCCACCGCTTGCCGCAGCGCGCGCGCCGTCGCCTTGAATACCGCTTCGATGATGTGATGAGCATTCTTGCCGTGATGCAGCACCACGTGCAGTGCGAGTTGTCCGCTCCCGGCGACCGCGCGCCAAAACTCCTCCGCCAGCGGCGAGCTGAAGTTGCCCAACATCTCGTTGGGAACTTCGACATTCCAAACGCAAAACGATCGGCCCGATAGATCGACGGCCGACGTCACCAGCGTCTCATCCATCGGCAGCGTCATGAAACCGTACCGCCGAATGCCGGCCTTGTCGCCCACGGCCTGCACGAGCGCCTTGCCGAAACAGATGCCGACGTCCTCGACGGTGTGATGCGAATCGACGTGCAGATCGCCGTCCGCGTCGACTTCGAGATCGATCAGGCTGTGCTTGGCGAGCAACGTGAGCATGTGATCGAGGAAGCCGACGCCGGTCCGGACTTTGCTGACGCCGGCGCCGTCGAGGTTGAGCTTCAGGGAAATGAGCGTTTCGCCGGTCTGTCGACGAAGTTCAGCGATGCGTGCGGGCATGGGGACCTTCCTAAAATTCCGAGCCCGCAGCGCGAGCAAGGGTATCTTTTCCCTTGCTCGCGCTGCGGGCTCACTAAGACTATATCACGCCCTGCACTCGGCGGAAATATTCCAGCGTTTGCTTCATCCCTTCTTTACGACTCACCTTGGGCTCCCACCCGAGCAAATTCCGCGCTCGGGTAATGTCGGGTTTGCGGATGCGCGGGTCGTCCTGGGGCAATTCCTTAAAGACAATCCCCCCCTGGCTGCCGGTGAGTTCGAGGATCTCCTGGGCGAATTCGAGGATGGTCACTTCGTGCGGATTGCCGAGGTTCACCGGTTCGTAGAACTCAGTTTGCAGGAGTCGGTAAATGCCTTCGACGAGATCGCCGACGTAGCAGAAGCTGCGGGTTTGCTGGCCGCTGCCGTAGACGGTGAGGGGTTCGCCGCGAAGGGCCTGGCCCATGAGGTTGGGGACGACGCGTCCGTCGTCGAGGCGCATGCGTTCGCCGTAGGTGTTGAAGATGCGGACGATGTGGGTGTTGACGTCGTGGGATCGGCGATAGGCCATGGTCATGGCCTCGGCGAAGCGTTTGGCCTCGTCGTAGACGCCGCGGACGCCGATGGGATTGACATTACCCCAGTAATCTTCGGACTGGGGATGCTTTTCGGGGTCGCCGTACACTTCGCTGGTGCTGGCGAGGAGAAATCGGGCGTTCTTGGCCTTGGCGAGGCCGAGGGTGTTATGGGTGCCGAGCGAGCCGACTTTGAGCGTGTGAATCGGGTGCTTGAGGTAATCAGGCGGACTGGCGGGGGACGCGAAGTGTAGGATGTTGTCGACGGGTCCAGGGACGTTGATGTGCTCGGAGACGTTCTGATGCAGCAGTTCGAAGCGTGGATTGGGGAGGAGATGTTCGACGTTTCGGCGATTGCCGGTGATGAAATTGTCGACGCACAGGACGTCGTGCCCCTCGGCGAGGAAGCGTTCGCAGAGGTGGGAGCCGACGAAGCCGGCGCCGCCGGTGATCAAAGTCCGCATGGAGAAGCCTCGGAAAAGGAAGCGAGAACCTTCATTTTAGATAGAATGCAGAGGACGTGACGAGGGGTCGGCGGGGAATCATCCGTCTTGACTCGCGTCGACCGCAAGGCCTATAAATGGATGGAGGCCGAATCCTGGGAGACTCGTAATGATTCATTCGCCGACAAATGGCCAAGCTGCGCTGCCTGAAAGTCTGTCCGACCGCGTACGTTCCCTTCGGCTCAGCGAGCATTCGCGCCAGCCGCAATCGTTTCCGATGATTCCCTGGCTGGCCGTATTCGTGTTGTCGATCGCTTGCTCGGGGCTGGGGTATTTGGCCTTCTTCAAACCGGCGAACGTCGAGGAGGATGCCGCGACGCCGACGAAAAAGGCCGCGACCGAGGCTGCCGCCTCCGGAACGGCCCTCGTCTCGATCAACAAGGACGGCAAGGTCTTGGAAGCGAAGGGCTACATCGTGGCCGTCGACTCGGTGCAGGTGAGCCCCAAGGTCGGCGCCATGGTGAAAGAGATTTACTTCAAGGAAGGCGACTACATCAAGGAGAACCAACTCCTGGCGGTCATCGACGCGACGATGTACCAACTCGACTACGACCGCTCGGCGGCTCAGGCGCAGAGTGCGTTTCAGAAATATCAGAAGCTACTGAAGACGACCGAGGCCGACTTGCAGCTCGCCGCCGCCGAACTGGCGGAAGCCAACGTGCGCGTGGAGCAGGCCAAGGCGGACATCGACTTCAACAGGACCGAATCGAAGCAGGTTCGCACCAAGTCCTCCAATGAGCTTGCCACTTCGCTCACCAAAGTCGAGCAGATGAAGAATCGGCTCGAGAAACTGCAGGCGTCGCTGCCGATCGAGGCGCTGATCGCCAAGGCGGAGTTTGAGTTCGCCGAGGCCGACCGCAAGCGCATCAAAACCAACCTCGAAGACACGAAAGTGCTGGCGCCGATCTCCGGTACCGTGCTGACGAAGGAGGCGTCAAAAGGAGGCATGATCAACGCCACGTTTGCGAAGGATCTGCCGACGAGCCTGTGCAAGATCGCGGACCTCTCGAACATGGAGGTCGACCTGCCGATCGCCGAGCGCGATATCTCACGGATCTTCCAGGGTCAGAAGTGCAAGCTGTACGCGGAGGCGTTTCAGGAACGCATTTACGACGGTTACGTGTCGCGGATCATGCCGATCGGCGACCGCGGGCGCACGTCGGTGGCGGTGCGGGTGAAGATCATCTTGCGCCCCGACGAGAAGCAAGGGAGTTTTCTACGCCCCGACATGAGCGCCGTGGTCACGTTCTTCAAGGACCGCAGCGACAAGGCGGAGTAAGCTGCGGAGACGAAAAAGCCGACGCCGCGGCTCCAAAATCGCCGTACCTAGTCGGACAGTGCCATTTTTCCCGCAGTCAAACGATGGCGGTTGTGATTTTTCGGCCTGTATGGCCGTCTCCTATAGCCCAGGCCGGAGGCCTGGGTAGGTTGGTGTCTGTGGTCGGCCCTGTAGGGGCCGCTCAACGGCACGGGGCTTTCGAGCGGCCCCTTCAGGGCCGATCTAGGATTTAATTCTTACCCAGGCCTCCGGCC
>JBBQPM010000149.1:0-16726 GCA_038217425.1 Gemmatales bacterium | reverse complement strand
AAATCCCAGATCGCCGAAACCGCCGGAAGTTTCCTTGACCTCGGCCGGCGCTTCGATTGGTACCGGCGTAACCTCCTCTTGCCCCTGGCTCACCGCCGTCGGCAACAGCAACAGCGCGATCGCCCAAACCTTCGCCATCATTTCCCTCCGTGTGCGGCGGCCCATACCATGCTCCGCTGCGATCCGCAAGAGAAGACCGAAGCTTTGACGCCGTGTTCTCGCTCGGTTATACTCGTGGCTCGCCCCCATCGCCTGGAGGATTCCGCTCATGTCTCGTCTCGCATTCTTCTTCGCTTGCCTCGCGTTCGCGCCTTACGCCCGCGCCGCCGATTTACCCAGGAAACCCAACATCGTCTTCATCATCACCGACGATCAGGGCTACGGCGATCTCTCCTGCCACGGCAACCCCATCCTCAAGACGCCTCATATCGACAAGCTCCACGCGCGCAGCGTGCGTTTCACCGACTTTCACGTCAGCCCGACCTGCGCTCCCACGCGGGCCTCGCTCATGACGGGCCGACACGAGTTCAAGTCGGGCGTGACGCACACCATCAACGAACGCGAACGGCTCGGACTGCAAGCCTTCACGCTCGCGCAGCTTCTCAAGTCCGTCGGCTACCGCACCGGCATCTTCGGCAAATGGCATCTCGGCGACGAAGACGCGTACCAACCCGGCAAACGCGGCTTCGACGAAGTCTTCATCCATGGCGCCGGCGGCATCGGCCAAACCTACCCGGGCTCCTGCGGCGACGCTCCTAAAAATTCCTACTTCAATCCCGCAATCCTGCACAACAACGTCTTCGTCAAGACCCAGGGCTACTGCACCGACGTCTTCTTCAAACAGGCGACCGCCTGGCTCGATGCGAAACGCAAGGAGAAGGAGCCGTTCCTGTGCTGGATCGCCACCAACGCTCCGCATGCCCCGCTCGACGTCCCGAAGGAGTACGAGGCGAAGTACACGGGCAAGGTCCCCGAGAAGGTCGCAAAATTCTACGGCATGATCGCCAACATCGATGACAACGTCGGCAAGCTGCTCGCTCAACTTGAAGCGTGGGGCGTGCTCGACGACACGCTCATCGTCTTCATGACCGATAACGGCGGCACCGCCGGGGTGCAGACTTACAACGCCGGCATGCGCGGCCCGAAGGGAACGCCGTACCAGGGCGGGACGCGCGTGCCGTTCTTCGTCTCCTGGCCCAAACACCTGAAGCCCGGCGACTGCTCCCGGCTCGCCGCGCATCTCGACGTCTTCCCCACCTTCGCGGAACTCGCCGGCGCCAAGATTCCCGACACGGTCAAACTCGATGGCCGAAGTTTGGCGTCCCTGTTGCAGAATCCCGGTGCCGAGTGGGCCGATCGTATGCTCTTCACGCACGTGGGCCGGTGGGAGAAGGGCAAGTCCGCAGCCGCGCAGTATGCCAAGTGCGCCGTGCGCAACGCTCGCTTTCGGCTCGTGCGTCAAAGCGGCGAGTGGGAACTGCACGACATCCAGAACGATCCGGGCGAGAAGGTCAACGTGCTCGCCCAGCATCCGCAGGCGTTCGCGGAGATGAAGGGCGCGTACGACCGCTGGTGGCAAGAGGTGACGCCGCTGCTGGTCAACGAGGACGCGGTTGGGCCCAAGACGAATCCATTCCACGACCGCTACTACCGGCAGTTCGGCAACGCGAAGTGACTGTTACATGCGCACGCCGACGGAGAGGAGCAGATTCGCGAAGCGCTGCTGCTCCGCGGTCTGGATGGTGAGGACGTGATCGGGCGTTTCGACGGCCTTGTAGAAATCCCACTTGTCGATCGGCTTGAGCGCGAGATCCAGGCCCGCCTCGCGCAGAATGACGCGATATTCGTCCCAGACCGACGGGTCGCCGTCGAGCGTGTAAGGGTCATCCTTCGGATACATCATTGTGTTCACTTCGTCGATGGGAATGGCCGAGAGGATGGCCCGGAGCGTCTGGCTGCAGTTGACGACTCCCGGCATGAGATTGAGGCTGACGAGTTGGGCGTTGGGGCCTTTCTTGGTCGACGCGGGATAGTTGCCGTCGGCGATCAGGATCTTGGCGTGATGCCCGGCTCGGGCGAGGATCTCGTTGATTTGGGGATGGATGAGCAGGTGTTTGAGCATCGGCAGGGCCCATGGGGTAAAACGATTGCGTGGACTACAGCATCGGCGTGATCGCCTTCGTCAGCTCCTGCAAATTCGCCGGGATTCGGCGTAGCGCCATCTGCAGGCGTTCGTACGCCGAGCCGTCGGACGCGGGCCATTGACTCAGGTAATCCGCGATCGGCTGCGTGATTTGATCGTGTACCATCCGTTGCTGCCGCCTACGAGCTTCTTCTTTGCGAGCTTCGATGTACGACTCGCCGAAGTAGTCGACGAGGTAGCGCGTCAGCGACACAAGCACCGGCGCCGCGGCGAGGGCGGCCAGGCTCACGCCCATCGTCAGCACTGCCGTCACCAGCACCCCCGCCTCGGCTGCGAATTTCGCGCTGCGCAGCGTATTGAGCAGGCCGGGCCTTTTCTGAATGTCTTCGAAGATCGCCCGTGCCGTGCGCTCCACCTCTTCGTTCAGCGAAATCTGAAAAGTCTGCACGCTGCGTTCGAAACGCTGATTGATCTGGGTCGTCAGTCCCGTCTGAAAGCCGCGGTGGATGTGCTTCCAGACTTTGCTGCCGTCCGCCCGGAACGCCGCCTCTTTGCGCAGATGATCCGACCAGCCTTGCAGCGCCGAATCGAGCATCACCCGCTCCGCAACCTGCTTGGCGTCGGGCTGCGACGGGCGCGAAAACCAGCTCTTGATGATCTTGTACGGCATGCTCAGAAAGTTCATCGCTCCCGACAAGAATCGGCCGATCCCGGGAAGCTCCAGCATGTCGACGAGACGTACCAGGGCCTCGTCGAACCTACGAAATTTTTCGGACGTCAGAAACTCCCGGCGATAGCGTTCTTCGAACTCGGTCTGCCCCTGTTGCACGGTTCGCTTCCACAGGTCGAGGGCGTCGAGGTCGTTCTTGGCGACCGCGAGCAGGCGTTCCTGATTCGCGGTAAGAAAGTAAAGGGCCGAGCGCACGGTTCGACTACGGCACCCCCGGGGCGGTTGGGCGAGCACGGAAAGTTGGTTGAGGATCGGAATGCGGTACGTCGGCGCCCGGCGAATCGGGTCGACCAGCTGCTCCTGCGTGAGCTGCGGGATCGCCAGGCACACCACCGGTTTGCCCGGCATGCGGGCGACGACTTCCTTGTTGAAGTGATCCAGGAACGCCTTGACGTCGGTCTCGCGCATCTTGACCAGAACGACGATTACCGCTTTGCCCGCTTCGAGAAACATGCGGAAATACTCGGTCGGCACCTCGTCGTTGTAGCGCTCGTCGGAGGCGACATAAACGACGACGTCGGCGAGCGCGCTGACTTCGAGCATGCGCTGCACGTAGTTGGACGCAGCCCAGGTCGTCATGTCGGGGCAGTCCCAGACGACGTATTGCCCCAGCACGCTGAGCGTATCGGGGGGGACTGCGACGCGGCGAACCTGGTAAACGTCCCGATCGAGCCGTGCGGGCTCGGCACCGGCGAGTTTGAGCATCGGACCCAGGAATCCCAGACTCGCGGGCCAGGGGAGGGGACCCTCGCTCGAGGCGAAGGCGATGGGATGGCGCGTGTAACCCGCCTGGGGATTGCTCTCGGCCTGCATCGAGCCGATGAGGAGATTGGCGACGGTGCTCTTGCCCGCGCCGGCGCCGCCGACGACGGCGACATGCAGCGGCAATGCGGGCTGACCTTCAACGAACGGCGCGAGCACATTGCGGACCAGGCCGGCGGCCATGCGCAGCAGGCCCTCGTGCGGCGTTTGCCCGGGGACTTGGCCCGCGTGTGACTCGAGCCAGGCGAGATCTTCCGCCAACTGCGTGGTGAGGACGCGTACCGCCGACTGATCCATGGAGCCCGCCCCCATCCGCCTCGGGTGCTGCGCCGAACGCGGCAACCACAAGATTTGACACAGAGAGCATAGTGAAACGATTTAGCCTTTTCACCCAGGTCAGCACCTGCGGAGGCCAGACACTTTGTCTGGCTGTCCGCATACCGGTAGGCCAGACACTTTGTCTGGCTTCCCGCAGGCGTTAATGCAAAACTTTCTCGAAGATCACCAAATTGTCGGCCCGATCCGGATCCCAGCGTATGCCGACAATGTCGTAGCCCAAGTGCAAGGCCAGGTGCAGCATGGGCCGATGCTGGTTATGGCATTCCAGACGGATCGATTCGTAGTCGTTTTGCCGCGCCCAGGTATGGACGGCGTCCATGAGTTGCGAGGCGATGCCCTGCCTGCGGAACTCGGGCAGGACGCCGTAAAACCAGCAGAAGAAGACGTTGGGCTTGAGTTCGAAGCCCATGAAGAATCCGACGGGAGTCTGCTCCAGACGGGCGACGAGCATGAGGATGTTGTAGCGGCCGCGAAAACGCCGACGGAAGGAGTCGGCGTCGCGGGCGGGTCGGAAGATCTGGTTGTAGAGCGAACAGATTACCGCCAAATCTTCCGGTCCCGCCAGGTCAATAATGGCGTCCGCCATGGCCATCTCCCTTACCGTTCCGGCCGATGCAGCGACGCGACCAGTTCATTCCACGACGGGATGTTCCAGTCTCCAAGTTGATCCATGGGGTTGTCCCCTTCGTCCTCTTCAACGGCGCCGCCGTGACCCAGAGATTCGACGTCCATTGATTCCTCATCGTCGTCGGCGTCGATTGCATGGGGAGTGGCCGCACGTGGAGCGCCGGCGTGAGCAGGGGCCTCGTCGCCACGCGGTTTGCGTCGTCGGCGTCTGCGGCCTTCGCGTTCCTCGCCCTTCTCGGCGCCTTCGCCTTCGGGACGTTCACGGGGGATCGGAGCAGCGGTCGGGACGGCGGGGGCGTCGCCTTCTTGCTTCGGCGCGCCTTCTACTTCGCCTTCCCGCAACTTGCGGCCGCGCCGTCGTCCGCGGCGACGTCGGCCGCGCCGCGGTTTGTCTTCGCCTTCTTCGCCGGGAGGACCCCCTTCGGCGCGCGGCGCTTCGTCTTCCAAATCCTCCGCGTCCGCCAACTCGGGCTCGACGAGCTCCACCGCTTCGTCTTCCTCCACCGGCGGCAGCTCCGTCTCGAGCAACTCAGGTTCGAGCATTTCGGGCTCGACCGGAGCAGGCGGCGGCGGCGGAGCAGGCGGGGGCGGCGGCGGAGCCTTGGCCGCGGCTTGCGCGGACGGCGAAACTCCCGTCGCGTCGTCGATCCCCAAAAGCTCGGCCAATTCGCGCCAGTTGCCCGGCGGCTGCGGATTGCGGTCTTGACTCGTCATGGTCTGGATACTTCCTTACTTCTTGGTCGCGGGAATGTTGAGCGTTTCCGTTCGGCCGTACGTCAGCACGACCTCACGCGTCTCGGAATCGCCGAGAATCGCGTTGCCCCAACTGACGTGGATCTTGAACTTCTGACTCGCGCCGGGCGCCAGCGGCAGTTTGTACTTCCGCTGCAAACCCGTTTGCGTCGTCGGCTGATCCGCGATGAACACCCGGGCGTCCGCGTCGATCACGTTCAGGATCAACTCGGGGACGGAGGTGATCGGCGTCTGGGTTTGCTGCGGCAAAGGACGCGGCGCCGGCGCCGTCTCCGACCCGCCCCCGCCCGGCAGCGTCTTTAGATACGCCTCCAGCTTGGAATGCGGAATGGCCGGCGCCACCTGCGGGCGATGCGTCGCGAAATGCTTGAGGTTCGTCTTGGGATCGACGTAATAGTAGACCGGATACGTCGGCGTCTGTCCCATGTAGCCGTAGACCCAGTGCCCCTGAGGGGCGTAGTAACCGCCGGCGTAAGGCGGGTGGTATGCGGGGTACTGAGCGCGTGCGGATTCCGAGGAAGCGAGGCACGCCAGGGCGGTCAGCAGAGCAAGTTTCTTCATGGCGCCGTTCCGTGAGGGTTGAGCTGCGCGGGAGCGTATTGGTTTATTATGGAAAGTCAGAGGCACTTCATGCAAGTCTTTCCGGGAGAATCGGCGCCGGAATGTGGGCGAACGGACGGGTTATGCCGATCAATCGCGCCCGTCCACGCGCAGGATTGGCAGTAGTTCGCCTGTCTGAAAGTCGTGCGTCCCCGGCGGAATGACCGCGAACGCGTTGCACCCCAGCACGCCGCGCAAGTCGGGCGAGCCGAACCACGGGACCGGCGTCACACGCCAGCCGGCGCTGACGCACTCCAGGCGAGCCGGATAGTACGTCGCGCGATCGGTTCGGTAGCGCATCGGCTCGGTAAGCGCCGCGGAGATCGGTTCGGGCGACGCGGTCTGGCCGCGCAGGAGCCGTAATGCGGGTCTCACGAACAACTCGAAACAAACGAGCGAACTGACGGGGTTTCCCGGAAGGCCAAAGACGAGGGTCGGCGGGCGCTCGGCATGCAACTTGACGCCGAAGACCATCGGTTTGCCGGGCTTCATCGCGATTTTCTGAATGAGCGACTGGACGCCGAGTTCTTCGAGGACGCTGGGAACGAGATCGAGTTTGCCCGCGGAAACGCCGCCGGACAGGATGAAGACGTCGCTTTCGAGACCGCGGAGGATGTGTTCGCGCAAGCTTTCGCGGGTATCGCGCGCCAGTCCGAGAAACTCCGGCACGCCGCCCGCGCGTTCGATCTGGGCGAGGAGCATCGGGCCATTGCTGTTGCGAATCTGCCCCGGGCCGGGCTTTTCGTGAACCTCGGTAATTTCGTCGCCGGTGGGCGCGACCGCGACGGTGGGGCGGGGATGGACCAGGGCGTGCGTCCTGCCGACGGCGGCGAGGACGCCGAACTCTTGCGGACGCAGCGCACAACCTGGGGGAACGACGGTTTCGCCGAGCCGCATCTCGCGTCCCCGGCGCAGGAGGTTCTGCTCCGGCTTCACGACATCCTCGAGCCGAACGCGCTGGCCGTCGAGCATTCGGCTCCGTTCGACCATGACGACGGCGTCGGCACCTGCGGGGATCGGCGCGCCCGTCATGATCCGCGTCGCCTGACCCGCGCCGACGGCGGCGCTCGGCGTCCGACCGGCGGCGACTTCCTCCACGACATGAAGTTCCGCGCTGCCCCCCGCAAAGTCGCTCGCACGCACGGCATATCCGTCCATGAGCGCCTTGTCGAACGGCGGCAGATCCAGATCGCTGGCTACCGACTCGGCCAGGATGCAGCCCAGCAACTGCGGCCCCAGCGGCAACGAAATCGGTAGCAGCGGGCGGGCGCGCTCGGCGATGATCCGCTGAGCCTCGGCGACCGATATCATAACGGACCCTCGGGAAATCTACTCTCGCTGACGCGGCGTCTCTTCCGCGAGCCGTTGAAAGTAACGCTGGATGATGGGGCCATACTCGTCGCCGAACTGGCCGCGGAAGTCCTCGACGATTTTGGCCCGCAGCTCGCCGGGGAGTTCGCCCCAGCCTTTGCCTTTCAGGTTGCGAATCTCTTCGGGCGTCAGACTTAAATCGCGCACCGGCAGACTTGACGGATCGGCCTTCATGCCGTTGGGCGTCGGCTTCTGCTGCGAAAAGAGATCCCCCGCCATCTGCGACGTCTTCTTGAGCGACTCCGCCGCCAGCTTGAGATCTTCCGGCGCCGCGGACTTCGCCAATCGTTGCGCCGCCTTGGTCATCTTCGCCTCGGTCTCCTCGAACGACTGAGCGAGCGGATCGGGCATGCCATCCTTCTTTTGCGACATCGCCTTGGCACTGGCGTCGGCCTTCTGTGCCGCCAGTTCGAGCTTGAGCGCGGCCTCAGCCTCCATCTTGTCGGACTTGCCGAGGTTGCCCTTCGCCTTCTCGTTGTCGCTTTTCTTCATGAGATCTTTCGCCTGGTCCGCCGCCATCGCCGCCTCGGCAGCGGCCTCTTTCCCCTCCGGCGAACTCCCCGTTTGCGCCAGCTTCATGAGATCCTTCGAAAGATCCTCGACCTTCTTTTCGAGCCCGGCCCGTTCCTCGCCGCCGCCATTGCCGTGATGCTTCATTAGCTCGGCAAGCTTCAGGTACGTCTCCTCCTGCAACAGCCGTTGCTCCTCGGCCAGGGCGCGCGCCTTCGGTTCTTCCTTCTTACCGACCTTGGGCGAGAGTTCCGTGAGATCGTCGAACGTCTTGCCCTGTTCGCCGATGGCGTTCTCGACGAGACCTTCGCGCAATAGCTTGGCAGCCGACGACGCCGGCTTCGCGGGAACCTGCTTTGCCAACTCTACCGCCTTCTCCAATAGATGCGTCTGAAAGTCCTTCGTCTTGGCAGCGAGCTTCTCTTGCTTGCCGGCGATCTCCGCGAACTCCTTCTTCATTTTCTCCTGCAGCTTGGCCGGGTCTTCGATCGAGAGCTTGCGTTGCTTGCCCGCCAACTCCTTCGCTTGTTCCGCGAGTTGGACCGCCTTGGCCTCGGCGAGTTGCTTCTGCAGTTCCGGATTCGCCTCGGCCCACTTGCGGAGTTCATCGAGCAGCTTCTCTTGCTGCTCTTTGAGGGCGGCGAGTTCCTTGGCGATTTCCTTCGGATCGAGGGCGGCCAACTCCTTCGCCTTCTGAACCAGCGAATCTTCCTTGGCCAGGATGCGCTCGAGATCGGCCTGCTGCATTCGTTTCGTGGCCAACTCGCTGTTGATCTTCAGCATGGCGTCGAGATTCTGCAGCGCCTTGAGGAGTTGGAGGTCGTTCTTGTAGAATTCATTCTCGCGCGCTGCCATGGCCAGGTTGCCCATGATGATCTTCTCGGCCGACTCGTCGACGGGCCCGAGATCGTTGTCCGCGACGCTGAACGCGGCTTGTCCCAGGGGCCGAAGGCTCGGATCGACGACCAGCTCCTGGCCGAGCGCACGGAGCGCCTGCTGCTGCGTCTGATTGAGCTTGCGGCCCTGTTCGGCTTGCTGCTTTTGGTCGCCGGTGAGTCCTGGCAGCTGATGGCTTGCTTTGTGGACGGCCTTGAAGAGTTGCTTTTCGCGTTCGACGCCGAACTTGGCGGCGAGGATGCGTCGAGCGAAGTCATCGTGCTGGGCGAGGACCAACTGCTTCTGCGGCGAATCGCCGGGAGCGCGGACGGCGAACGTCAGCCAGGCGTCCTTGTTCTGCGGCGAGTACGTCCACTGGGGTTTGAGCTTTTCGGGTATATCGAGCCGGCGATTGTCGCTGACGGCGGCGCGGACGTGGAGTTGATCGCCCGGCGTGACTTTGCCGCGCAGCGGCAGCAGAACGTCGCCGACGAACTTCGGCGCGTTGGAGAATTCGAGCATCTTCGAGCGCGTCGTCGGTCCGTCGCCGACCCTCCATTCGACGTCGAGCTGACCGAGTCCCACGAAGTCTTCAACCGCGATTTTGAGGCGAAGCACCTCGTCGGTCTCGACGATGCGCTCCCCCGTCTTGGGCGGCAGCAACTCTTCGACGAACTGCGGCGGTTGATCCGAAAATACGGAGAACATCGGCAAGGGAATGATCGTCGAGATCCCGTGCTCGCACGTGACGTGCAGTTCCGGAGTGAAGTTGCCGAGGTCATTCACCTCGAACGTACAATTGACCCGTTTTCCACTCAGCTTCAAGGGTACGTCTCGTTCATGTTGCGAATTCTGCAACCGGAGGAAACCGGAGCGGGCGGGACGATCGAGTTCAAAATAATAGCCCAGCTCACTGTACTGCAGACGTTTCCCCGGCGAGGCAGGTAGATTGGCATAGAGCCGCACATCTCGGTTTATTCCGAGCGAATAATCCGGATCGAGATGGCGGGACCCGGACGCATACTCGGGAACAATCAGGGTGTAGCGCACTGGCCCAGCCAACTTCACGCGCGGCAGGAACTCGATCTCGTACGTCTGCGAACGGTAGCCATCGGTTTCGATGTGGTACGTCGTGCGATCGGCGTTGCCCGGCAGCGCGGCGAAGAATGCACCCGCTTCTTGCGGCTCCATCTTTTGTCGCTGCCCATCCGCGACGAGATACACGTCTTTCGGCAAGCGCGCGAACTCGTGCGTGACGACCGCATGTGCGGAAATCAGTAGCGTGCTCCCCTTGGCGGCAGCAGCATCGCCGGGGGTGACGGTCAACGTGTAGCCGAGCGCGTCGGCGGAGAACGCGTGCCCCGCACGGGCGCACAATTGGCGAGCGCTCGCCGAGAAGACGAGGGCGCCGACGACTAGCACTAACGCCCCGGCGGCGAAGCGTGCGGTCTGTTTGGAACGTTCCCACGAATACGCAGCGCGGAAGTCGAGGCCCTGCGCTGCAGACACCGTCTCGGCCGACAGATGTTCGCGCCAGCTTGGCGGCATCTCCGCGGCTTGCGCTAACGTCCAGAGCCGTTCGCCGAGCGTCGGATATTTGTGTTCGATCGCCGCCGCCAACTTCGCGGTCGGCAGCCGTTGCATGAACAGCATCGTCCCGCGCACGATCAGCGCGAACGTCAACAGTCCGCCGACGACGAGTAGACCGCGGAGTTGCCAAAGGCCGATGCCGAGCGACGCGTCCCAGAGCCAGGCGGCGAGAAACAGGCACGCGAGCACGAGCAGCATCAAACCGAGCGCATGAACGGCTCGGCCCACGCGAATCGTGCGGCGAAGACAGCGAATGCCAGCGTCGAGGTAGGGGTGCAAGGGCATGGGATCGCTCGCAGAGGAGGCGTTGGGGCGGGAGGGCACTCGTCATGCTACCAAATGCGGCCAGGCATGGGGAGTCGGATTCGGGAGACCGCCGAAGCGAGCCGTGAAGTCGTATAATTCATTGGTTATCGCGAAGTCGTCCGGAGGTGTTCCCATGACCGCCAATGTCCAGCCGACGGATCTGTCGATCGAGCATTCGTTTTCCGGCATTCCTGCGATCCCGCCGAGTTCCCCCAAGGAGAAATTCGATCGATTGCGGAACGAATGGAAACGGCAGCGTCGGCACGAGCCGTCCACGGCGAAGAGCGTGCTGCTGCCCGCGTACCAGTGTATTATCGGCATGGGCAGAGAAGCGATCCCCTTGATACTTCGAGAGCTCGAAACCAACCTCGACAACTGGTTCTGGGCACTCATGATGATTACCGAGGAAGATCCCGTCCCTGACGAATCGCGAGGCGACGGAGCCAGCATGGCGCAGGCGTGGATTCAATGGGGCAAAGACCGCGGGTATGAGTTGTGAGATGGCCGAGTAAGTTACACAGGATCAGCTAAGGTCAATCAATGAGGCTCACTCCCGCACAACTTGGTATGCATGCGCTCCTCGGAAAGAATCTCAAAATGGGAATGCCCAGTGACTGGTCATTGGCCCAACGTATTCGACACGGCCATGCCTTTCTGGTCAGCATTTCGAAAGTGGACCTTGGATTGGATCCAGAAGCATGGCACACGCACTTGAAAGCTGGTAACGTCGGCGGCTATCGGTGGAGTAACAAGCATCTCGGAATGCCGAAGGCTATCGCCTCAGCACTCGCCAATCCGGAATGTCAAGATGCAGTTCGCGAAATGAACGCGGAGAACGACGTCGATCCGAGTAAGGAAAATCCTCTTCCTGAAGCAAGCTGCTAGCTTGCTGCGAATTCGGGTAAGCTAGCAGCTTGTCCCACGAGGGAGCCCGCGAAACTTCACTGCATCTTGTAGCCTGCAGACTCGCCCTCCGGCTTTCGGACCTTACAATAGCTCTTTCCACCATGTTCCGCCCTACCTTGAGGATCTCGCCATGGCCGCCGCCGTCGCTTCTGCCCCTATCGCTCGCATGTATATCGATGGCAAATGGTGCGAGGCCCAGGACGGCAAAACCGTCGGCGTCACCAATCCGGCGACCGAAGACGTGGTCGCTCCCATGGCGTTCGGCAGCCGGGCCGATTGCAAACGGGCTCTCGAAGCCGCCCAGAAGGCGATGGGGCCGTGGATGAAGACCTCGCCCAATGATCGCGGCAAGATTCTCAAGAAGACCGCCGACCTCATGCGCGAACGCGCCGACGCCATGGCCCGCACGCTCACCCAGGAACAAGGCAAGCCGCTCGCCGAGGCCAAGGGCGAGATCCTTCACTCGGCCGACACTTTCGAGTGGTTTGCCGAGGAAGGTAAACGGGCGTACGGCCAGGTCATTCCGAGCTGGATTCCCGGCAAACGGCACGTGACGCTCAAGCATCCCGTCGGCGTGGTCGGCGCGATCAGCCCATGGAACTTCCCGATCACGCTGCAATCGCGCAAGATCGCCCCCGCGCTCGCCGCCGGCTGCACCATCGTCACCAAACCCGCGAGTCAAACGCCTCTCTCGCTCGTCATGCTGTTCGAGTGCCTGGAGCAGGCGGGCGTCCCGGCGGGGGTCGCGAATCTCGTCACCGGCCCGGCTCAGGGAATCGCCGACGAGTTCATGCAAAATCCGATTTGCCGAAAGATCAGCTTCACCGGCTCGACCGAAGTCGGCAAGCAGCTGATGCGAGGTTCTGCCGACCACGTCAAGCGGCTGAGCCTGGAACTGGGCGGTCACGCGCCGTTCATCGTCTTCCCCGATGCGGACCCCGAAGTCGGCGCCAAGCTCGCGGTCATGGGCAAGTTCCGCAACAATGGCCAGGTCTGCATCGCGCCCAGTCGATTTTACGTACACAAAGACGTGCAGAAGAAATTCACCGAGGCGGCGGTCGAGTTCGCCAAGGCCCTCAAGCTCGGCAACGGCCTGGAAGCCGGCATCGAGATTGGACCCATGTTCGAGAAGAAGGCGATGGACGCGACCATCGACCTGGTGCAAGACGCGACCAAGCACGGCGCCAAGCTTCTGACCGGCGGCAAGCGGGCGGATCGCTTCGACAAGGGCTACTTCTTCGAGCCGACGGTCCTTTCGGGCCTGAACATGGATTGCCGAATCATGACGGAGGAGCCGTTCGCCCCCGTGATGCCGGTGCTCGACTTCAGCAATCTGGACGATGTGATCCAACAGGCGAATAACACGCGCTACGGCCTGGCCGCGTATGTCTTCACGAACGATTTGACGGTAGCATGGAAGTTAGCGGAGGGACTGGAGGCCGGCATCATCGGCATCAACGACCCGGTCCCCGCGTCGCCGCAATGCCCGTTTGGCGGCATGAAGGAGAGCGGCCTAGGCCGTGAGCTTGGGCACGAGGGGCTCGAAGCATACCTGGAGACGAAGTACGTGTCGTTCAAGTTGCGGGATTAGCGAACAAGAACTTGTGGAATTCAAGCATAGTTTAGCATCGAAATTGGCCTTGGCAGGCGAGCTTGGAACGACGCCTCTATCACACTTTGTCGAACTCAGACTCATTTCACAATGTTTTTTTCAGAAAGATGTAAAATGAGTAACGAGATTACGCCCGAGCCCACAAAGCCTCTTTCTGCGATGGAACGGACGACGTCCACTTCGTCTACTTCTCCACGAATGAACTTCGAAGAGAAGATGAAGTTAGCAGATTTGGTCATAAAGGCAGTGGGTGCGCTTCTTTTGATTGTTGGGGCATGGGTGAATGTTGCATTGTTCATAACGGGCCAAGAAAAAACACAGAAAGAGGCGGCGACGCAAGCAGCAAAGGAGTTGACCCAACGGGAGAACGAATTGACCCAACGTAAGGATCAACAGCAACGCGATTTTGAACAACGGAAGAAGGAATTCTCGCTCAAGTTCTACGAGAAACAATTGGCATTGTATTTAGAAGTATGTGATGCCGCCGCGAGGATTGCGACGGCAAAACGCTTGGAAGAGGTACAAGCGGATTTGCGCCTGTTTGATCAACTTTATTGGGGTAAGATGTGCGTGATAGAAAGCACAAAGGTTGAGGCTGCCCAACGAACTTTTTACGAAGAACTAGTAAAGACTAGCTATCTGCATCCAAAACCATCGGAAAAGTTGTTGAGGCATTGTTACTTATTAGCGCACGCTTGCCGTGACGACCTCAAAGAACTATTCGACTCTCCGATCGGTAATTTACCTGTAGAGAGGAAGGGGCAAGTAGTGACGCAACTGGAGGGGCTGACACTTAACCCTAAGCTTGGCCCCAAGATGCTCGAGCCAAAGATCCAAGCACCCAGCCCGAAATTGCAAGAGCTATTTCAAAAGCCCAAATCCAGGAATTCAACAGAAGATCCCGAAATGAAAGGTACCAGTAGTGAAGTTGGCAGTTCGTTAATAATCGAAATTCCAAATCGGATTGGCGGCGCGGTTTACATCCGTCGCCAATCAGCTTCGGTCGACTGTTAGTCTGCTAACTTTGAGACAACCAAGGAAACGCTTCATGAAAGACATCGAATACGCCGCCCCCAAGACCGTCGCCGAGGCGGTGGCGATTCTGCAGGACAAGGGCGATAAAGCCCGCGTTCTCGCCGGCGGCACCGATCTTATCGTGCAGGTGCGCGAACATCGCCGCGATCTCGACGTCATGGTCGATATCAAAAAGATCCCCGACGTCATGGCCATCGCCTTCGACGCCAGGAAGGGACTCAGCGTCGGCGCCGCGGTGCCGTGCTACCAGATCTACGAGCATCCCGAGATCATCAAGCACTATCCGGGCCTGGTCGATTCGGCGTCACTGGTGGGCGGCATCCAGATTCAGAGCCGGGCGAGCCTCGGCGGCAACCTGTGCAACGCGTCGCCGGCGGGCGATACGATTCCGTCGCTGATCGCGCTCGAAGGCGTCTGCGTCATTGCGGGCCCCAAAGGAATGCGCGAGGTTGCGGTCGAATCGTTCTGCGTTTCGCCTGGCAAGAACGTCCTCGAACGCGGCGAGTTTCTGGTGGCGCTCAAGTTCCCGGCGCCCAAGGCGAACACCGGCACAGCGTATCTGCGCTTCATCCCGCGGAACGAGATGGACATCGCCGTCGTCGGAGCCGGGGTTTCGGTGACGCTCGACGCGAGCAAAACGAAGTGCATCGCCGCCCGGGTGTCGCTCGCTGCGGTGGCGCCTCGGCCCTTACTGGTCGCAGAGGCCGCATCTTCTTTGATCAACGGCACGCTCACCGAGGCGCATCTGGATAAGGCCGCCGCCGCCGCTCGCGACGCCGCCAAGCCCATCAGCGACATGCGCGGCGACGCCGAGTATCGCAAACATCTCGTCGGCGTCCTGGTCAAACGAGCCATCACCATCGCTTTGGAAAGAGCACGAGGTTAATCCCATGAGCAAGAAGATCCACGTCACCTGCACCATCAACGCCAAGGAAGCGGAGTTTCTGTGCGAACCTCGGCAAAGCCTGCTCGAAGTCCTGCGCGACGACCTCAGGCTCACCGGCGCCAAGGAAGGTTGCAATAACGGCAACTGCGGCGCCTGCAACGTCATTCTGGACGGCCGGCTCGTCAACTCATGCATCGTGATGGCCGCGGAAGTCGAAGGCAGCAAGGTCGAAACCATCGAAGGAGTGGCCGACGCAAAGGGGCTGCATCCGCTGCAGAAGTGCTTCCTCGAAGGCGCTGCCCTGCAGTGCGGCATCTGCACGCCGGGGTTTATCCTCGCCGCCAAGGCGCTGATTGCGAAGACGCCGGAACCGAGCGATCACGATTGCCGGCTCTGGCTCGCGGGGAACTTGTGCCGCTGCACCGGCTACGACAAGATCATCGGAGCCGTGCAGGAGGCGGCCAAGCTTTGTGCGGCCAAGTAATCAGGGCCGACCGGAAAACGTCCGCTCCAGAATCGTCGTGTTCCCCTGATGATCGCGCACCGTGATCGTCAGTTTCTGCCCCGCCGCATCGATGGGGCGAAGCGGCGTCCATTCCCAAACGCCCGGCGACTTTTGCTTGAAATTCGCCGCGAGGTTCCCGCTCGCGAACGACGCCTTCACCTCGAGGCTCTTTTCATCGAGCCCGCTGCCGTAGTCGTGCATGCCGATCACAATGCGGTCGATGGATTTTGCGTTGACGCTGGGCGACGTGAGCGTGAGGATCGGCCGATTGTCGTCGAGCATCCAGCCGAAGCCGACGCGCTCCGGCTGCTTCGCGTCGTAATCGAGATCAATCGGGCAACCTAGGTCGATCCAGCGGACGATCGTCCGTTTGTCTTCGTCGCTGAGCGCCTGGACCTTGCCCGCTTTCACGGCGCCGGGCGGCGGCATCATCGGCGGCAGATAGTCGAGGTCGTGCCGGGCCCGGTTCTTCTGCAGGTCGATCTCCTGCCCCTTCCACGACAGCGTCTTCGCGCCGGGCTTCGTCTCTGACGGATGATCGTCGTTGCTGAAACCGTCCAGGCGTTCGCCGAAGATCTTCCACACCAGCAGACTGCGGCGCGATTGGAACTTGCGAATCGTCCGCGAGGCGTTCGGATAGCCCCAGCTGTCCCAGCCGACCGGCTTGTGCCCAAACTTCGCGCGCTCGTCCGCCGCGAGTCGGGCGTACGTACCAGGAAGTTTGCCGACGTTTTCGACGTTCACGATCTCATCGTCGGCGTCGAGGTTGAGATTCCCCGCGGGCTCGGCGCCGGTGTGGCACGCCACGCAGCTTCGCTTCAGGATCGGCTGAATATCGCGGAAGTACTCGACGTTGAGCGGCCCCTTCTTGGCGAGCGTCAGACTCGTTTCCTTGGCGACATCCCACTGTTTTCGATCGGCGTTCTTGCCGGAGATCAGCGGCGTCGTCGTCGCCAAATCCCAGACGGGATAGTCCGACTTGCCGGCGAGCGTCTTGTCAAAATCGGTAGGCGACTGGCTGTGGGAATGGCAACCGCCGCAGTTCGTGCGGATTTCGCCGGGCCGAAGTTGATGCCACGTCTGAGCGGCGTTGAGCACCATGCCGTGCTTGTCAATCGTGTGGAACGTGAACGCCGAGTCTGCGGGGATCTTGGCGAGGAAGCTCGTATCGGGAT
>JBBQPM010000148.1:0-17004 GCA_038217425.1 Gemmatales bacterium | reverse complement strand
CAACAACGCTTCAAGACACTCGCTGGAGTCTTCCATGACTCTGACCCCGAAGGAAAATGATCGACACGCCTACCATCTTCCTCTTTTCGCTCTTCCCAGAAAAGAGCAGCTGACGGGTAAGCGAAGTGTTGCCGCTCGCCTTAGTGAAGGATCAACAGGCCGCGGATGGGGAGTAATCGTCCCCGAAGCCGATACGGCCCTTTTGAGCATCGACGGCGGCCTAGGCCCCTGGTGTCACGCCAGCCGGCCGATCGCAGTTCATCCCGGGGATCGCTGGTACTGGAAGGTTCCACCGAACCTCGCATCGCTCTCCATCGAGACCGGCTACCGCGACAAGCTCCGTCTGTCGTTTAACGATGGTGGAGCTGTTGAAGCGAAGGCATGGGAGGCTGGATGGAAACTAGCGCTCGAAAAGTCAGTGGGCGGAACGCTGTGTTTCGAAAACTCCGGCAAGACGGTGATTTGGTTTCGCCTCGCCGATCTCCCCGTGAAACAAGCTTGGGTAGCGACAAACTCAGAAAACGCCCAAGTGACGCCCGTGTTGAGTCTGGCAAATAAATGGCTGGAGACGCCAAAACGCGAGGTGCCGAAGGAAGACTACATCGCCGGCCGATTCGGCAAGGCCATCGTCGTTCGGCCCGGCAAACCGCTCTCGCTGCCGGATCATGAAAAGATCGACGGCGTCGTCAAGAAGTTCTTCGATGCCGAGAAGGGCACGCTCGAGTTCTGGATCAAGCCGCTCTGGGACGTTCGCCTGCACCCCGAGTCGAAGTTCAGCGTCCTCGGCAACGGCGTGATTCAAACGCCGACGAACCTGAAGTTCGCTCAGGGCGAATGGACGCACATCGCCCTCGTGTGGCGGCCGCTCTCCAAGGATCCCAGCGTCAGCGTGGTGCATGCGTACGTCAACGGCCACGACCAGGGGAACTACCGCAACGTCTATTGGCCCGGATACGGCGATCGCCCGCCGAACATCTCCAAGAACGCGAAGTGGCTCGAAGCGCTCGTCAGCAAGGCCCCGCCGGGGACGGCGTTCGCGCTCGACGAACTTCGGCTCTCGAGCGTGCCGCGGTACATGGATGCGGATGCCGTGTTTGGCCGGGACGAGACGGTGAATCGGCATCGCTTCACGCCGGCGAGCAAGGCGTTCGCGTCCGATGCGCAGACGCTGATGCTGCATCATTTCGACGGCAATGTGATGGCGGAACCGCGGCCCTGAAACGTTCAGCCGCCGACTTCTGTCGGCGCGGATCGGTGCTGACGGAGGCATGTTCCGTCGGCACACTTCCGCGCCGACAGAAGTCGGCGGCTAAACCTATCGGACGGGATTCGGATTAGTCCCGGACAATGCACTCGCGGTTGAACTGCTGGAACTCATCGCTCCATAGCGACGTCCGCAGTTGAACCTTTCTCGGCAGCGTCGGCGATTCGCCCACCTTGAAGCTCCCGCTCTGCACGTCGACGCGGATCATCTCGCCGTGAATCACCAGGGTTCGGCCCAGCACCGTCGTCTCGAAAATGACGTTGCCTTCGAGGATCAAGTCCTCGCCGTTCGCCGACTTCGAAATCTGCCGGCAATGGGCCTTGAAGTTCGAGCCGGCAATGTGCATCTGGTTCGTGCCGGACGTCAATTTGAAGGCGACCTCTTTCTCGCGCTGCGGCGTCTCGGCTTCAAGGCGAACTCCCTCATTGCGACGTGCGGCGCGCAAGCGGCTCGAATCCGACGCTTCGGCCCCATCGCAACGGGCGGTCGGCACCGTCGCAGGAACCCCGCGGACCACGGCGATCAAACGTCGATGCGTTTCTTGCTGGCTCGGGCACGCTTCGTCGGCGCACCGACTCCGTTCGGTCTGAGCTTCGCACTGAGTTTTGGTCGGGACGGCGAGTTGATTGACGGGCTGAGCCGCGGTCTTGCTCGCGCTCATATTGACGAAGAAGAACGGCGACTTGGGCAGAAAGACGACGTCGAACGCCAGCTCGATTTGCCCGACGTTCTGCAGGGCTTCGCAGGGTCGAGTGCGCTGCTTGGGCCGATTGCCGCAGCAATCGTTCGCGGCTTGCCGGGTGCAGGCGCTCGGCGTGCACTCCTGCGTCAGGAGGTCGCTGAGGATCTTGGCGTGGCGCGTCTGGAGATCGCAGCCTTCGCAATTCTTGATCTGGGCGACGGCCTCGGCGAATCGGCCGGTGGTCCAGAGATTGCGCCAGCGAGCGAGCGTGGAATCGTCGGCGTCTTCGCATTTGCAGGCCGGATTGCACGGAGAGCTGAACATGGCGGCGAGCCAGGAGACGAACCCAGAAGTGCAACATTGGGGCTCCGCGTGGGCGGAGGAGAAGGTCAGCGGGAGGATCGCGAGGGCGATCGCGAAGAAACGGAGACTTTGCATGAAACACCTCCATGTGTGGGGGATTGAGGAGGCGTACTGATAGCAAAGCGCCGTCGGCATGTCACGAGCAAAACTTGAGTTTTTTTCCGGACGTCAATTTGGGCGCTTCGCGAAAGCCCAGGGATGGCTGTCCCTGGGGAAACGCCGCAAAATGAGATTTGCTCGCGATCGTTATGAATGTGACGATACGGGCGTTTTCCCAGGGATAGCCGTCCCTGGGCTTTCGGCGGATCCCGCCAATGAACGAAACAGCTCCGCGTCGCTCCCTGCGCCTGGATTGCCCGCCGTCAGCAGCTTGTCGCCGAAGAAGATGGAGTTGGCGCCCGCCAGGAAACAGAGGACTTGCATTTCCCGGCTCATCTTGTCTCGGCCCGCGCTCAGGCGCACGCGCGCCTTGGGGAAGCCCAGGCGCGTGACGGCGATGAGCCGAACGATCTCCAGGGGGTCGATCGACTCCGCCATCTGTAACGGCGTCCCCTGGATCGGCACCAGGCAGTTGACGGGGATCGACTCGGGCGCCGGCTCGAGCTGGGCCAACTCGACGAGCATCGCCAGGCGATCCTGCACCGTTTCGCCCATGCCGACGATGCCGCCGCAACAGACGGAGATGCCCGCTTTTTGCACGGAATCGAGGGTCTTCAGGCGATCATCGTAGGTCCTTGTGCTTACGATCTTCGGATAATGCTCGCGCGAGGTGTCGAGGTTGTGGTTGTACGCCGTCAGTCCTGCGTCCGCCAATCGCTCGGCCTGTTTATCGGTGAGCATGCCGAGAGTGACGCACGCCTCCATACCCAGGCCGCGGACGGTGCGGACCATGTCAAGCACGGTGTCGAAGGCGGGCCCATCCTTGACTTCGCGCCAGGCGGCGCCCATGCAGAAGCGCGTGGCGCCGAGATTCTTGGCTTCTTCGGCTTTCTGCCGAACCTGGGCGAGCGAGAGAAGCGGCGTGGCAGGCACCGGCGTCTCGTAATGGGCGCTCTGCGAACAGTAGCCGCAATCTTCGGGACAGCCCCCCGTCTTGATGCTGAGCAGCACGCAGCGCTGGATGTCGGTCGGGTCGTGGTGTTCGCGGTGCACCTGGGCGGCGCGGAACATCAGGTCGGCGAAGGGGAGGTCGTACACGCGTTGGAAATCGGCAAGCGTTTTCATGAAGGTCTCGGCCCTGGAGTCGTCGGCGTCCTTTCCTGTTTTATGGATCGCGAATCGATCAAGAACCCCTTGACCGCAAGTGGCCGGGCGGGTATCACCCGCTCTCCGTTTCGTCCGCACGGTTTCGAGGTCAGGATGACGCAGCGAACCCGTTCCATTTGGCTGATCTGTCTGCTGGGAGGCGCCTTGCCGGGCTGCCAACACTTCCTCGGCAAGGAAATCGCCGCGCCGCCGCAGTTCGCCGGCAAGATCGAGACGCCTGTGGAAGTCGTCACGCCCGGATCCTACCAGGCGCCGGCGCCCGCAGTGCAGAATGCTACGGTCGAACGTGCGATCGACCTGACCCAATTCAGCGAAAAGCCCTCGGCTCCATTCACGCCTCGTGAAGTGCAGGTGTTGCCGCTTCCCCCCGCACAGCCGCCGCTCATTCCCGCGGTCACAGTTTCCGCGGCCCCGGCGCCTGTGACTGAGCCCTTCTTGCTCGCACTTCAGGCGATGATGCAAAACAAACACGAAGAGGCGGTCAGATATTTGCAGGCGTACGATCCGCAGACGCAGGATTTCTTCTTGCGGATGCTGCCGATCCTGCCGCTCGTCGGCCAGAAAAAATGGGCGTACCTCTCGCACGACGAGGTGCAGAACGTCGCCGATCAGCTCAAGAAAATACAGGAAGATTTACGCCCGATGACCGGTATCACCATCGGCTGTCTGTCGTTCTGCGAATGGGTGAAGGCCTACGGAAATTACAAGCCGCTCGGGGAGGATCACGTCTTCGTCGCCTCCACGAATCAGAAGCCGGGCGACCTGGTGCAGCTCTACGTGGAACTTCGTAATTTCGGGAGCCAACAGAGGACGAAGGGGATCTACGAAACCGTACTCGCGAGTTCGCTGGAGATCCGCAACGCCCGCGGCGAAGTGATGCGGACCATCGCATTCGGCGACGAGAAAGTGCCGCTGCAGAGCCGCACGCCGCTCAACGATTACTTCAAGAACTACAGCTTTTACGTGCCCGACGTGCCCGCGGGCGTCTATCAACTGACGATCCGCGTACGCGACGAAACGGTTCGGCACGCCTCCAAGATCGCCAGCAAAACGGTCGAGATGCGCGTCGGCGGAAATTAGCGGTCAATCGAGCACGTGCGCCAATTCCTGTCGCAATCGTCGCAAGGTGCGCGACTTGACGGCATAGACCGTCCCCAGGCTCAGCCTTCCGGTAGATCACGCGAGAATGGGGAGAGCGCCGTCCACGTTGAGGTTCGCCTTGTTGACGTCGCGGATAGCGCTCGAGATGGCCTCGTCTCGCGTGGCGGCGATTCGTGTGAACATCAGAAACACTTTACCATTTCGCGCGCTGAGCGTGGCGTCATCGCAACCGGCTTCGAAGAGCGCATTCTCGGTCTCCGTCGTCAACTCCGTGACGGCGGTAAGGGTTAAGGTGAAGTAGTGCGCGCTGTCGCATGCACGACTAGCCTTCATATTTTTCAACCTTCCATTCATACCACGCCTCGAAGGTATCGAACTCCAAAGCATCATCGTTCGAAGCCAAGTTTTCGTCAATTGTTCGAAGTGGTTCCATGTAGATGATCTTCGGCGTTTGGTATCGAAGATCATACGCGAAATAGTCTCCACAGCCATTCGACGCGAAAGCTACCAAAAATGTCGGCCAAGCGCTCGATTTGTCTCGACGGCGAAGAAGCTCGTTCACATCGACTAGCCGAAGAAGTTCATAGCGCGACGAATCCAGTAGAAAGTCGCAGGCCCGGTGGATAGGATCGTCTGCATCCAAAATCGCTTGCTTGTGCCGAAGCGGGAACTCGATCCCCAAAAGCGATTCGATTTCGGCAAGTTTCATGAAAACCTCAGCGGCTACAACTACCGTTACCGATTGATCACGAAATCGTGCCGGTTCAGCAGCGACCACGCCAGATCCTGATACGCTTCCAGACGCGATTCCGTCTTCTTCACGAACTCCTTTGACAACATCACTTCCTCCTTCGTCGGGAAGCGCGTCATCGTCAGCAGGTACAGTTCCTCGATCACGGCGTCGTCGGTCATCTTGCTGTCGACGAGTTTCTTGACTGTCCCCTTCGGATCGTGGACCTTGGCGATCAACTTCTCGTCGTTGAAAAGATACAGCGTTTGACTGAGGCTGGCGGCGCCGGAGCGTTCGCAGTCGCAGTTTTGCACGCGGATCGGTCGGCCGAAGATTTGCAGGACGTACGCGTCGTCGCCGCCGATGCGGCTGAGCGCGACCTCGGCCGCCTTGATGTTGTCGCGCGCGTCGGCGAAACGCTTCCCGAACTTGACAGGCGTCCCCGTCACCTGAGCAATGGCGTCGAGGGCCTGCTCCGCATTCAGGCGGCGTAGCTTGCGGTGGGAGAAGTTGCGTTCGTCGCGGGCGTTCGACGGGTTCGTGCGCCAGTCGCGCTGATAGGCGAGCGTGTTGAGGATTCGGCGATGAAGATGGCGCAGATCGAACTTGTGGGCGATGAAGTCCTTCACGAGTTCGTCGAGGACTTCCGGATGCGACGGCGGATTGGCGGCCGCCTGGTTGTCGGCCGGGTCGATGAAGCCGCGTCCCAGGTAATGTTCCCAGACGCGATTGACCATCGCCGACGCGAAGAACGGATTGTCCGCCTGGGCCATCCACTTCCAGACTTCCTTGCGGGCGTCGACGCCCGGCTTGATCTCGATGACGGCGCCGCCGGGAATGCGCGGCGGCAGAACTGCACGCGTCTCGGGATCGAGGAACTCCTCGTGCGGCGCCATCGTCGCATGCACGCCGCTGAGGGCCACCTTCAGTTTCTGCAGTTCGGGATCCGTGCCGAAGCCGACGTGCGAAAACGCGGCGGAAAAGCTGAAGAAATCGCCCTGTGACCAGCGGTCGTATGGATGTTTGTGGCACTGGGCGCATTCGAGCCGCATGCCAAGGAAGGCATGGGCGACGCGCAGGGCGATCTTGCTGCCGTCGGGCCCGCGTTGTTTGCCGGGAATGGTCTTGGAGTGCAGCAGCATGTTGTGGAACGTGTCGAGCGTTTTGCGGGCGCCGTAGCCGACTTGCCAGGCTTTCTTGCCGTCGGTCGGTTCGGGATTGGCGGCCGTCCTGGGTTTCTGGGGGATCCCTTTCTTGCGTTCCTCGGCGATGCGTTTCAAGTCTTCCTTGATTTCGTCGAGCGGGCGGTCGTCGGCGGCGGTGGCGCAGAGGACGCCGTAGGAGATTTTGTCCCAGGGCATGTTCGCTTCGAGCTTGTTGCGGAACCAGTCGTGGAAGTTGTAGACCGCGCCGCCGATGAAGCGGTCGTCGGCGCCGAGCATTTCGCAGAAGCGCGTCGCCCACGTCGCATTGTGCAGCGGATCGGCCAGCAGCACGTCGATGAGCTTGGCACGCTTGTTCGGGTCGGTATCTTTGAGGAACGCCCGGACCTGCTGAGGCGTAGGTAATTGCCCGATGACGTCGAGATAAACGCGGCGCTGGAAATCGAGGTCGTCGCAGCGCGGCGACGGCACGATGTTGAGCATCTTCATCCGCTCGGCAAGCAGCCGATCGACGTTGTCCGCGTACTTCTCATCGGGAAACGCGCCGGTCGGCTTGCCGGGAATGAGGGCGATGGTGAAGCCGATCTCTCCTGCATAGTGCGCGAGGATGGCGATGTCGCCGGTCCGCACGCCCTTCACTTTACCCGTGGCGTCGACCTCGGCAATGCCCGGATCGAGGGCCTCGAAACGCGTGAACTTGGTGACTTCTTCTTCCGTGCCGTTAGAGAGTTTCGCGAAGGCCTTGAGCGGCTGCGAGGTCTGTTCGACGGGGACGGTGAGCGTGGCCGGCTCGGTCCGCAGCGACAGCACCTTGAGTTCCGCCGCGGGATCGTACGGCGCCCCGGCTTCGATCCAGCGCCGGAGCAGATCGTACTGCCAGGTTCCCTTGGTCAGCTTTTTGCCTCCCATGTGTTCGATGCCGAGGGTTGGCTTGAGCAGCAGCAAGCTCCGTTCCGGCTGCATCGGATCGATGCGTCGCGCCGAGACGCCGCGCAGGTTGGCGTGATCCTGATCGGCGTTCCCCGCGAAGAGCGCGAGGCGAAGGCCGCCCTTGCCGGAGAACGACCCGTGACAGGTGCCGGCGCTGCAGCCGAGTTGGTAAAGCATCGGCGAGATATGCCGCGACAGCGACGGAGTTTCCTCCGCGGCCAGCGGAGACGCGACAATTGCGAGATATAGGAGGGATCGTTTCATGGAGTGAGCCGCGAAAAGGGGATCGGGGTAGGTGTGTGTAGTTTAACAGAGGAAGAAGCCAAGGGAAAGCCCGCGAAACAGAGTTCGCAAAGTTCTGCCGCGGCTCGAAAATAATGCTAGATACCTTCGGAATCATTTCCCCGATCCGGAGGAGGCGCCATGCAAATTGTGAACGAGGATCTCAAGAGATCCCTCTCCGCGGCCAAGAAACGCCCGCATAATTTCGCCCTCGTTGTGGGGCATCAGTTGGGTCTGCTCCTTTCCAAGACCAAGATCGGCGGGGCCGCTCTCAAGGAGAAGCAACTCGAGTGCGGCGGCGGAACCATCGTTCGCGGCCGTTGCTTCCTCGAAGATGGCGTCATGGTCTTCGAAACCGCCAACAAGGTTTCCAGCACCTTCGGCCCCAAAATCAAGAAGCTCATAAAAGACGAAGTCGGTCTTACATTGGCGGTTTTGCTTCGGCAAAAGGAAAAGGTCGAAGAGATCGAAGACGACAGCGACGAAACGGAAGCGGAGGATCACGCCGAGACTGCACTTCGTCCCAAAGCGAAAGTCAAAGAGATCGAAGACGACGAAGCGGAAGCGGAGGAAAGAGTCGAGGCCGTTCGCGCTCCGGAAGTGCCGAAGCAGGCCCCGCCTCCAACCAAGCCCTCGATCGACGGCGAGGCGATCTTCAAGGAGCGGCTCAAGAAGCTGATGCCGACGATCCTGGAGGCGGAAGCGGCCCATCCGGAACTCAAGGCCGAGTTGGGCAAGATGGTTGCCGAGGCCCACGCGGCCGCCAAGGCGAACCATCTCCCGGAGATGAAGCAGCAGCTGGAAGATCTGGAAGGGACCGTGGAAGCGATCCTGCGCAGCTCGCGCCAGTCGGCGGAGCATGTGGAGCACAAGTGGGCGGGACTTCAGCCGTCCTTCGATAAGGCCGTCGAGTTATCCCGAAACGCTTCGACCGGCGACGACGCGATTCTTGTCGCATTGTTCAAGGAATTTGAATCTCAGAAGAAGGCGAAGCACTGGGACGACGCCGACGCCAAGCTCGATCAGCTCGCCGCGCGCGTCAAAAGTTCGCTGCGAACGGCGCTGGCCAAACAGGAGATCGGCGCCGCGGGCCCGAATCTGGTTCGCTACAAGACCTTCCGTCTGCGCTGGGCCAAGGCGAAGTCGCTCGCGCAGTCGGAACTTCAGCGCGTCGCCGACGACATCCTGGCCGACGAAGACGTTCAATCCGATCCGCGTTTCCCCGAGTTCCAGGCCAAGGCGCTCGAACTCCCCAAGCTTTTCCCGCGTTTCGACCACAGCCTCGAAGACGCGCTCGACGCCGTCGATGGGGCGACCGATCCCGCGGAAAAGGCCAAGGCCAAGCAAAACGCGATCAAAATATTGGCCGCCTATCAGAAGCTCGTCGACGGCGAGCCCCTGCTCAAAGAATTCGAGAATTCGCCGTTGGGCAAGACCAGCATCCATGCGGAAATGGCGACGCTCCTCGCGGAAATCAAGGCGATTCTCAGTAAGTAACCGAGCACACCGCGTCCACACACTGACTCCACATTAAGGAATAACACTATGCCAGGCGCTGCCGAGTGGCTTGCGAATACTTTGGGCGTCGGTGCGCTCACCCCGCAACAACGGGCGGAAAAGCAACGCAAGAAAGAGGAACGCACGAGCCGAGTCGAATCGGGGCGTTTCGAAGTCAAGTTCCACAACGACCTCGCGATTGCGAAAAAGGAACTCGCGCACCTCAAGACGCTCGAAGGCGTGGAAGGGCGCGTGACGGCGATCCAGTTCCTCATCGACGAAGCCACGGAAAAAGGAAGCCGGCAGAAATTCAAAACGGCATGCGAAGCCGACCTGAGCAGAGTCCCGGCTCAGATCGAGCTGGCGAAAAAGGAATCGGCGGCGCACGTCAAAAAGACGAAGGCGGATTTCCGAACCGCCTTTCAGTTCAAGGAACAAGTCGACCGACTGGCGAGCGACGACGCCTACCTGCCCCCGGACGTGAAGGCGTTTATCCTCGAACAAACCGCGTCGGCGGTCAAGCCGTTGTTCGCCGCGGGAGCGACCTCGGCCGCCCATCGACCGGTCCTGATTTCGCTCGAAGCGATTCGGGACTCCACGCGCGCCAAGATCAACGTCTACCGGAGCAAGCAAGCGGCCGCCAATACGACCTACGTCGCGGCCAAGGCGGCCTTGGCGGAGTTGGTCCGAGTCGGAGCGTCCGAGCGCGAAACCGCGCTGTTCACTCGGCAGGCGGAAACGATCGGCGTCATGCTTCTCAATCGCGATTACGATCGGGCGTCCGAGACCGGCACGGCGCTCGCAACCGGGGCGACCGCCTTGCAGCCAACCGTTGCGGCGCGAGCGGCGGAATGGGCAGGACTCAGGCCGCGAATCGGCGAATCGTTCGCCAAGCTGAAAGCGCTCGACGCCAGCCCGTGCCCGCTGCTCAGCACTCAGGCGCCCACGATTGCGGAAACGAAAGCGGAACTCGACAGGCTAAAAAGTCTCACGCCGCCGCGGGATCTGTCGCATGCCGAGGCCGTCGCCGCGCTTCGGCGCTGCATCGGCCAGGTGATCGTCAATCAAGAACGCCATGCGCAATTCCTGGCATTCGCCGAGACTCGGGAAGCCGCGGATCGCGAAGTGAAGGCCGCGATCGCTGCGGTTGAGGCGGAGGGACGCAAGCTACGCGCCGCCGCTCAGCGACAGGCGGCGGAAGAGGGCCGACGGGTCGACATCGCCACTTTTGGCGGATGCGAAAAAAGCCTACGTTCGTTCGAAGCGCGCTGGAATCGACTCTACGCCGCCGCCTGTGATCCTGAGGGAATCGCGGAGAAGTCCAGCATCCTGGCAACGCTCGAACGACTGCGCGAGCAAGTCGTCGTCCGAACTTCGAGCAAACTGGCATGCAGCACGGTGGGACTTGAGAACGAACTCGAAGCGGCGCGCGGGCCGTACGAGGTTTCGCTGAAGGCCTGCGAAGCCGCGTTCGCGACGCTGGCGCCGCTCGGCGTAGCCGAATCGGACTACCGGCTTTTCCAGGCGAAGCTCGCCATTCTGACGCTCGCCGAGGGGCCCGAGGTCGTCGGAATCGTGCACGACAAAAAGGCGAAACTCGATGCGCTCAAGATCGAGATCGACAGATATCGCGCCGATTTTCTGGGCAGAATCGCGGCCGCTCAGACCGGCGTCACGACGGTTCGCACCCAGGCGACCGCAAGTCTCAGACGGTTCCTTCAGCGGATCGAAGTCTACGAACAGAGCTGGCTGAAACACGTCTCCGATAGCGGTCTGTACAAGAAGTACGTCAAGATCTTCGTGGAGGAGATCGCGCAGTTCGACGGCATCGAGACGGCCAGCGATCTCGAGGTTCTCGCTGCCGCCGTCGTCGATCTGGGGAAAATTCGCAAGCGTTGCGACGAGGCGCTCGAGGCGCTCGAAGGGCGAACGCCGCCGGATTCGCTGCCGACGATGGAGGGCCTGGGCGCCAAGATCACCAGCTTCGCGTCATTCCTCGAAAACGCCGATCTGACCGAGTACGCGTCGGCGACCAGGCGAGTCTTGGCCACGGAACTGGAGGACATCAAGAAGAACCTGGTCAAGACGCCGATGGACAAAACCAACGACGCGCTGGTGGCGTGGAAGAAGAAAGTTGGGGAGAAAATCCGCGAGGCCGGCGGCGTCAAGGAAGAGTATCAGAAGTTCGTCGCCGATGTCGCCACGCTCAAGAGCAGTCTCATTTCGGTCACGCATGACTTCGAACCTTTGCACGTCAACTACTTCAAGAGCCTCGTCAAGCAACTCGACCAGTTGCTCGTCAGCGGGAAGTCGGAAGCGGGCAAGGCCAACGCGAAGATGGAGCTGATCCTGCTGCGCGAGGAAATCCACTCGGCCGTCACGAACCCGGAACGAATGGCGGCCGGGCAATCCGCGATGGAAGACCTGGAAGAAGATGCGGAGCGCAACGAAGCCGTCTGGAGCGAACTTTACAAGCAATTCCTGGCCACGCTCAAGACGGTCAAGGCGCTCAACCCGGAGTCGGCGCTATACGACGAGCTGGTTTCGCTCGGTTCGATGGCGAATGCCGCGTTTACCAAGACGAAGGATCTGGAGAACGCGAAGCTTCAACTCAAGAACGCGAACCAGCGTGCGGCCTGGGTGCAAAAGTATCCGCAGGGACTGGAGGCGGCGCAAGCCGGCGAACTCCAGGCCGTGCGGACGAAATGGAAGGCCGCCCTGAACGCGTTCCGCGAGGAACTCGACCGCATCGCCGACGCCGTGGGGACTGTCGCCGGCGTGGGGGGCGAGGTTCTCGAAGCGAATACGCGGAGGAAGCTGGACGAACTCGCCGATCTCTTCAGCGTTTCCGCCTTCGACGCGGTCGTGACCGGCATGACCAGCAGCAACCCCGGCGAGCGCGCCTCGAAGCGCGAGATCGGCCTGGGCGTCGTGCGTCGCTATCGCAACTACCTGCTCAAAGACAATCGCTTCAAGCTCCTCAAGGCGAATCCGTTCGTCGCCCCGCTCGCCAGCCTGAACCTAATCAACAACGCCCTGGCAGACGCGGAAGCGAAATTGCTGCTCACGACGTAAGTTAGGCTCTTTTCCGGACTGTACGACGACCTTCTTAAGGAACTCACGATGCCCCTCGCGGAAAAAGAACAACTCTGGGTCGATCGCTTCACCGGCGTCCGCACGCCCGCCGCCGACCTTGCCGGGCTGACGCCGCTGCAGCTCAAAGAGGAACTCGTGCTGCGCCGCGAGAAAGAGGAAGTCGAGGAGCAGGCGCGCAAAGAACAGCTCATCGACCGGGTGACGCGAAATTTGGAGGCCGAGAAGGTCCGCATGCAGCGAGCATTCCGCATGCAACTCGAACTCGAGGGGAAAGCCATCTCGACGATGGGCAAGGGCGGCGATCAGACGCGCGCGCTCGATACGGCTGAGGTCAGCCGCGTCACCCGGGGCCCCTCGTCGTCCGAATACATCTCGGCGTCCGAGATGATGGACATTCTCGTCGGACAGAAGAAAATCCTCGAATCGGCGCACGCCAAGCGAAGCAAGCTCGTGAACGGCGCCATCGTCCTGGTCGACGAGCCGCTCTTCTCTCACGACGAAGTTGCAGACGAACTTTACGAACCGCTCGTTCGTCAGATGATCTTGCCGGAGAACTTCGTTCCCAGCAAGTACAGCAAGACGCAGAAGATGATCGACGGTTCGAACGACTACTATCTCAAAGAATTGGCGACGATTTCCGAGCCGGACGAGACGGCCGAGAAGATCGAAACTGCAAGCAAGATGGTCGAACTCTCCGGCAAGATCCTCAAGATGGTCCCCGGGCAGGGGCATACCGCGGAGTTGGTCGAGCAGTTGTCCGAAGCCGTTATCACCACGGCGCTGGCCGGCGCCAAATCGGTCGTCAAAAGCGAAGGCTCGGGCGGCGTGCTCACGCTCGTCAATAACCTGAGCGGCATCGTCGAGAAGATTCTCAAGGAAGCGACCGGCAACGCCGACCTCGCCGAATTGGTCGCACTCACCATGAAGGGAGGCGCGACCGCCACCATCGGCGTCCTTGCCCCGCTCGTGGGGAGCGACCCCCCCGACGTGAATGGCCTCATCAGCAATCTGGGAACGCACATCGAAACCTGTTTCGCGCTTGCGAACAACGGCCAACCCGACGATCGCAAGGCAGCCATTCTGACGAGCGTCGGCACGAGCCTCGCGGCGGCGTTCGAATTGGCGGCCAAGGCGCGTGCCGCGAAGATCGGCGCCGCGATCAAGGCGGGGAAATGGCCCGAAGTCGGCAAATTGATCGCCGAAGCCACGTCCGCCGCCGGCAAACAGGCGATGGGAGTCGCGCGAACCCTGGACAAGACGGGCAAGTCCGACGACAAGAAAGGCGCCATCGACAAGGCGGGCAAAGTTCAAGACAAGGGCGCGGACGATGCGGCCAAGGGCTTTGCCGGGCTCATGAAATTCCAGGGCGATCTGCTCTCCGAAGCGGCCAAGGCTCGGCTCGCGGAAGGGAAGAAAGAGAAAGCGAAGGAAATCAAGGCGATCCAGAAGCAACTCGACGATGAACAAACGGAGTTCGAGTCCGCTTTGGATCAACTCGGCGAAGCGGAGCCGGAACTCAAGTCGATCGCCAAACTCATGGCCAAGATGAAGCACGATGCGGTGATCATGGCGACCGCGACGGCGGTGATGTCGGGCGGCATGAAGGCGGCGTCGTTCTTCTTCGAACCGCTCGCGCTCGCAGGGACGGCAGTCACGTTCCTCAACAACCTCGCCGCCGCGGCGCAGCGGGCCATGCACATGCGCAAGTGGATCGATTCGCGCCGCGACGCCATGACGGCGGTAAGCCCCTATTTGACGTCGATTCAGAACTTCGTCACGAATCAAAAGGAGCAGATGTCGCATCACGCGATCAAGTCGGCCCTCAATCTCGTGCAGATCGGGTCGCAGATCGCGGCCATCGGGATGCCGTTCGCCAAGGTCGTTTCCGCAGGCGCCCAGCTGGCGGAGAGCATGGAGGAGTTGACCTACAAGTTCTACAACGAGCGGGCCGTCAAGTCGGCGTGGAAGCTCACCAGGCAGGCACTCGACAATCCCGACAACCGCAAGCTGGGACTCCTGGCACGGCGACAGAATCCGACGCTCGCCAAGTACAGCATCGCGTACGGCGCCATCGTCGCCAAGGACACGATCGCCATCACCGCGCTGAACCGCTGCGGCCTCGATCGCGAAACGCTGTCGCAGAAGGATTCGAACGTCGGCGCCGTCAAGGACTTTCTGGAACTCCTGTACAAGGACGATCGCGTCGTCAAGAAAGAGTACGAGTCGAGCGATTGGCGGCGGAAATTGCCGAGGCCGGCGCTCAACGTCCGCTGCTGGCTGCAAACCTACACGCTGGCCGCGCGCAGCCTGGGGTTGCGGACGGAGAATCCGAGCAATGTGGTCACGCTCCTCAAGAAGATCGGCGAACTCGCCAAGGCGCCGAACCTGGACGCCAGCCAATGCAACGCGTATCTGCATCTACTCCAGGAGTTGGCTGGATTTCTGGAAGGCTTCCGACCGAAGACGGAGCACGGCGTCGAGAAGCCGGAGATGGCGCCGATTTTACAAGAGTTTGTCGAGTTGGCCGAGATCGAAATGGCTCGCGTCAACGAAATCAAGAACTCGCCTCGTTGATCGAGAACGGGCGCAGCCCAAAAGGAGCGATGCAGCATGGCGATGACATTCGACCAGATGGAGAAGGAACTCAAGAAGCAAAAAGAGGTGTTCGCGAAGCATGTTGCAGCCAATCAAAGCGAACGCAAGGCCCTGCTCAACTACATCAAGAAGATCATGAAAGAGATGGGCAAGCTGTCCAAACGGATGAAGACGCTGGGCCTTGAGTTTCAGATGCAGAACTACAAGCTGGAAAGTGAAAACCGGGCCTTCCGCAAGAGCATCAAGCCGAACGAAGTCTAACGCCTGAGGCCGTCTGTTCGTAAAAAGGAACCTGCTGGAACACGAGGAGAATGTGGCTGATTCTGTAGGCAATCCGATCGTTCGTCGTCAAACGCGAACTCGTGGAGAAACGCGATGAGTCATGGTCCCGCACATCACATCGAACACGCCGAGCACGCGAGCCATGCCGCTCACGACGAGTTCAACAAACGCGTGACGATCTCGATCACCGCGGTGGCGGCCGTGCTCGCCGCCGTTACCATGCTCGGCCACCGCTCGCACAATGAGACGCTCAATTCGCTCAACCAGGCGGTCCTCAAGCAGAACGAGGCTTCCGACAAATGGAGCGAGTATCAGGCATACAATCTACGCAAGCACTTTTATCAGACCACGCTCGAATCGTCCGTCGGAGTTCCCGGGCGCGAGCACGCGGTTCAGCGCTGGCTCGATCAGACGATCAAGTATCAAACGACCAATCTCCCCAAGACCTTCAACGAGGCTCGCCGATTCGAGGAAGAGCGCAAGGCCAAACGCGCAGAAAGCGAAGCCGAGCATCACCGCGCCCTGCGCATCGACCTGGGCGAACTCGGCCTGCAGTTCGGGCTGGTTCTCTGCACCTTGGCGATCTTGACCAAGTCGTACCGGTTCTGGTTTTTCGGACTCGGATGCGCCGGCTTCGGCTTGGTCGTCGCACTTTCCGCATTCCTCATGGGGCATGATTCCGGACACAGCCATCAACCTCATGCCGCCGATGAAAAGAAACTGGGGATCATTGACGAAGAGACAATGAGGTTGATCGCGGAGTTCAAGAAAGAATATCCGAATCTCAAAGTCAACGCGCCCTAAGCCAGCGCGAAGAGCCATTAAGTAGACGCCCCGGCCATCGTATTTCCCCACCCTGGAGTCGTTCCAATGTTGACTCGATTACTTTCCTGTGCCCTGCTTCTTGTGGGTCTGTCGGGCGCCGTCAGCGCTCAAGGCGAGAAGCCAGGCAAAGTGCGCGTGCTACTTTTGGGCGACAGCACGGTCATCGGCAGCGTTTGCCGCAACGTGAATCCAAAAGCCGACCATCTGGAAGACGTCGTCCGCAAACTGCTGGCTGCCGAGGCGGACGTACCTCCCGTCGAAGTGGTCAATCGCGGGCTGGACGGAGATACGATCCATCGGCTTCTCGCAGGACGTTATGAGACCGACGTCGCCAAGCAGGGCCCGTGGGACTTCATCTTCATTCGCTACGGTTTGAACGACGTGCGCGGCTTGAAAGATTTTGAGACGGAGTATCCGGCCAACTACAAGAAGCTCATTGCCCGATTGAAGTCTGATTTTCCAGGAGCGGAGATCGTACTCGAAACCGTCATTCCTTATCTCGGCGAGATGAAAGACAAGGCGATTAACGATCAGGTACGCGCGGTTGCCAAGGCGCACGGCCTTCCCCTCCTCGATCAGCACACTCCCTATGCGGCCGAGATGAAGAACGGTCCGAACATGCTGAGCTACCGCCGAATGTCATTGCAGGCGATTCCGAAGCAGTATCACGCCTTGATTCCGTCCGAGGCGGTAAAAGGGGAGACCGTCTACGTCATGGATAATATTCTGGACATTCACCTGGGCAAGGTGCCGAATTGGTTCCAGGACCGCCACCCGAACCTGGCCGGCTACCAAGTCATTGGCGTTCAGATCGCCGGATACCTTGCTCCGCTGCTGCGCGAAAAAGCCAAGAAAACGAAGTAGGCGACGTACGAAATTGCTTGACGTGCTCGCTGGCCGATTAACACTACAGCGCTATTCGCTCCCC
>JBBQPM010000147.1:0-17361 GCA_038217425.1 Gemmatales bacterium | reverse complement strand
GCTACTTCTACCAGAATCTCTCGATGGGACTGCACCTGATCGAAGAATCGCGCCGCTTCGGCGTCGAGAAATTCGTCGCCGTCGGCTCCATCTGCTCCTATCCCAAATTCACTCCGGTCCCGTTCAAGGAAGAAGACTTCTGGAACGGTTACCCCGAAGAAACCAACGCCCCTTACGGCCTCGCCAAGAAGATGCTCGTCGAACAGCTTCAGGCCTACCGTAAAGAGTACGGCTTCAACGGCGTCAGCTTGCTCATGGTCAACCTCTACGGCCCCGGCGACAATTTCGACGAATCGACCTCGCACGTCGTCCCCGCGCTCATCCGGAAGTTTCTCGAAGCCAAGGCGAGCGGCCAGCGCGAAGTCGAAATCTGGGGCACCGGCAAGGCGAGCCGAGAGTTCATGTACGCTCCCGACGGCGCCCAGGCGATTCTTCTGGCGACCGAGAATCTCGAAACCTCCGATCCCATCAATGTCGGCACGGGCCGCGAAATCGCCATCGGCGATCTCGCCCGGCTCCTCGCGGAAAAGTGCGGCTACGCCGGCGCCCTCCGCTTCAACGCCGACCAGCCCGACGGGCAGCCGCGCCGCTGTCTCGACGTCACCAAAGCAAGAGAATTGCTCGGCTTCGAAGCCAAGACGTCGTTTGACGAGGGACTACACGAGACCATCCGCTGGTACGAAAGTCAACGCGTCAAATGCGCCGCCTGAGGATTCTGACGCGGCGCAGCCGCGACCGTAGGGCAAGCGGCCTCGCTTGCTCACTCCGCAAAGGCAAGCGAGGCCGCTTGCCCTACGACAGACGCTCGCAACCAGCAGGGAAGTTCAAGAGTAAGGGCCCGATGATGCCTGCCGCCAGCCTCGATCCGGAAAGGTACGCCGAAGCGCTCGAACAAAAGGTGTTCGCGCTGCAGAAGGAAGTGCGCGAACTTTCCCGACAGCTCGGCGTCGTGCAGGCGGACCTCCTGAGCCGAAGTCAGCGCTGGAGCTGGGAACACTGGGCGCGCAAGATCCTGGGCATTCATCTGGGAATCGCACCTCAGTACGCCCCTCGGCCCATGCAGCTACCGAAACATTACTTCGAAGAGATCCCGCTGCTCGAGCCGGCGCCCAAGATCTCGATCGTCACGCCGTCGTACAACCAGGGAGCGTTCCTCGAACGAACCCTGCGGAGCGTGCTGGATCAAAATTATCCGAACCTCGAGTACGCGGTCCAGGACGGCGGCTCCAGCGACGATTCGATGGAAATCGTCGAGCGTTACCGCTCGCAGCTCGCTCGAGCCGTGTCGGTCCGCGACAAAGGCCAGGCCCACGCCATCAATTTGGGCCACGCGCAACTAACCGGCGAGATCCTCGCGTATCTGAACTCCGACGACATTCTACTCCCCGGCTCGCTGGCGTATGTCGCCCGCTATTTTCAGGAGCATCCCGACGTCGACGTCGTCTACGGCCAGCGCATCTTGATCGACGAACACGACCGCGAGACGGGCCGCTGGATACTCCCTGCGCATGACGGCAAAGTCCTCTCGTGGGCTGACTTCATCCCGCAGGAGACGCTCTTTTGGCGGCGGCGCGTCTGGGACAAGATCGGCGCCCGCTTCGACGATTCGCTGCAGTTCGTGCTCGACTGGGATCTGCTGGTTCGACTCCGCGACGCAGGAGCGAAGATGGTCCGTCTGCCACGCTACCTGGGCGCCTTCCGCGTCCATGCCGTGCAGAAGTCGCAGGCGCAATCGGTCGCGGTCGGGACGAGGGAGATGGACGCCCTGCGTTTCCGCTGTCACGGCCGACGCGTTTCCCGCTGGGCTTTCCGCTTCGGCGTCCTCGGGTTTGTGATCAAGCACGCGCTGGTATATCGGCTGACGAACTGGGGAATCTTGCGGTATTAAGTTCTCGTTCCCGGGCTCTGCCCGGGTACGAGATTTGTTGTACGGCACGCGGTCAAGAATGAGACTTCGAATTTCCGAGCCGGAAGCGTAAGCGACGATTTACGCAAGATCGTCGAATTTCCGAGCCGGAAGCGTAAGCGACGATTTACGCAAGATCGTCGCTTACGCTTCCGGCTCGGAAGGAAATCACGAACGTCTCAGTTTCGGCTGCGCACGGCATAACGCGGTGCGGCCTTGATTTTAGGAGACCGGAATATGCGAAGCTTGATCGTGAACGGACGAAATGAGGTCGGGCTCTTCAGCCATTTTTTCTCGTCGATCGGGGCCTGCGATTATCTCGAGAAGAATCCCGAGTACGACAACGTCTACTTCGATCTCCGCGTCGATATTTACGACAACATGAATATCTGGGAGTTCCTGTTCGAGCAGGGCAAGCTCCCCGATCCCAAGGCGGAAAACTTTCGGAGCGGCTTCACCGACTTCAACTACAAGATCGGCTGCTTCCTGAGCGAGGAAGATCGCAATTCCATTTATCGACTCATTCAGAAGTACGTCGTCATCAAGAAGGACATCCGTGCCGAGTACGACGAATTAGCCAGAACCTACGCCGATCGGCCGTATGTCGCGGTCCATCGCCGGGCCACGGATCATTACATGCACGGCGAGATCGTCGACGTTCAGCATTTCTTCCGCGCGCTCGACGACGCCCGCCAGCGCCTCGGCATTCCGCACGTGTACTTGGCCACCGATGATCTGGTCACGCTCGAGCAGTTCAAGGAACACTACGGCTCCGATCTCATCTATATCCCCCATTTCGTGCGGGTCACCGGCGATAAGGGGATTCACGCCCACCCGCAAATCACGGACAAGAAACGCGTGCTCAAAGAAGCGCTGTTCGAAGGACTGCTCCTGGCGGGGGCGTCGTATCTGGTGAAGACGTACAGCAATCTTTCGATGTTCGCGATTTGCATGAATCGCGATCTCCCCTACGTCGACGTCGATAAGCACGTTTACTACGACGTCGTCCCCTCGCGCTTCCGATTGCCGCACCTCGGTTGGGGCATTCGGCGGAATTTTCGGAAGTTCAGGCAAAAATTGGTCGATTATATCATCGGCGTAAAGTAGCCGATGTGAGTATCGAGCGCCTTTCCCGCGGAACCAGGCTCACGAAAAGGATTTCTCAATGACCACGGCACTCATCACCGGCATCACCGGGCAGGACGGCTCGCATCTCGCGGAGTTGTTGCTCCAGAAAAATTACCGCGTCGTCGGCATGACCCGCCGCGCCAGCAGCGAAAACCATCATCGCATCGAGAAGATCCGCGACCAGATCGAACTGGTCGAAGGCGATCTGCTCGATTCGTCGTCGCTCCTGGGCGTGTTCGATCACGTGCAGCCCGATGAAGTCTACAACCTCGCGGCCATGTCGTTCGTGCCGGTGAGTTTCAAGCAACCGGTGCTCACCGCGGAGTTCACCGCCGTGGGCGTGACGCGCATGCTCGAGGCGATGCGCCGGGTCGCTCCCAAGGCGCGCTTCTACCAGGCGTCCTCGAGCGAAATGTACGGCCTGGTGCAGGAAACGCCCCAGCGCGAGACGACGCCCTTCTACCCGCGCAGCCCCTACGCCGTCGCCAAGGCATACGGCCATCATCTGACGGTAAATTACCGTGAGAGTTACGGCCTATTCGCTTGCTCCGGCATCTTGTTCAATCACGAGGGGCCCCGGCGCGGGCTGGAATTCGTCACCCGCAAAATCAGCCATCACGTCGCTCGCATCAAGCTCGGCCTGGCCGACGAACTCCGCCTGGGCAATCTCAAGGCGAAACGCGACTGGGGCTACGCCGGCGATTACGTCCGCGCCATGTGGATGATGCTGCAGCAAGAGACGCCCGAGGATTTCGTCATCGGCACCGGCGAGACGCATTCGGTCGAGGAGTTCGTCTCGATCGCGTTCGATTATCTCGACCTCGACTGGCAAAAGCACGTGGTGATCGACCCGAAGTTCTACCGCCCGGCCGAGGTCGATTTGTTGCTCGCGGATCCGAGCAAGGCGCGGCGCAAGCTCGGTTGGAAGCCGGAAGTTTCGTTCCCGCAGCTCGTGCGCATGATGGTCGACCACGACGTGGAAGTGGTTCGCCGCGAAATGCGCGACATGGCGCCCCACAGCTTCCAGACGCCCCGAGTCAAGGCGGCGTAATACAACATCGCTATCTTCTCCCTTCTCCCTGCGGGAGAGGGGCGGGGGTGAGGGGGAAATGGCTCAACTCAATAGCACGGCTATTCCCCCTCACCCCCAACCCCTCTCCCGAAGGGAGAGGGGAGTAAATGCTGCCTGAATTTGAAGTTACTGCAATGCCCTGCTAGTTTCTAGCGCTGTAGTAGTAGGCGATCAACATGACGATTCGCTTCAATTTCGCCGCGGTTTACCCCGGCTTCGACGTTTACGATAATTGGTTCACCCGGTTCCTCAAGGATAACTTCCAGGCGGAGGTGGCGGAGAACCCCGATTACTTGATTTGTTTCGTCTGGGGTCCGCCGCCTCGCGATTTCCGCGGCATCACCATATGCTACACGGGCGAGAACGTACGCCCCGATCTGTCGACATTCGACTATGCCATCAGCTTTGACTGGCTCGAGCATCCCTGCCACTTTCGGATGCCGCTGTACCGGACCTATTTCGATCCGCTCGAACTCACGCGGCCCAAGGATCCCGAGCAGATCCTGCGCTCGAAGTCGCGCTTCTGCAACTTCGTCGTCTCCAACGGCGGCTGTCAAAAAAGAAATCGGTTCTTCCACAAGCTGAGCCGATACAAGCTCGTCGATTCCGGCGGGCGCTACCTCAACAACCTCGGCGCTCCGATCGGAAACAAACGGCAATTCCTGCTCGACTACAAGTTCACCCTGGCGTTTGAGAACGCCTCCTATCCCGGTTACACGACGGAGAAGCTTGCGGAGCCAATGTGGTCGAACAGTTTGCCGATCTACTGGGGCAACCCGTGCGTGGAGCGCGATTTCAATCCCCGGAGCTTCATCAACCTGCACGACTTCGCCGACGAGGACGCGGCCCTGGAATGGATCATCAAGGTCGACCGGGACGACGAACTTTACATGAGCTATTTTCGCGAGCCCTACTTCGCGAACAATACGCCCCCAGCCTGCGTGACGGACGAGAACATCGTCGCGTTCTTCGCCAAGATCTTTCAGCAGGGGAAACCACAGCGTTCGCGCCTGGAACGGCTCCAGTGGCGACTGAATGCCCGTATCCGCCGACTGTGGCACGGGTTGCTGCGCCGCAGCGCCTGACTCACGCAACTCGCCTTGACACGTTTTTTCATTTCGCCCACACTGGGAAGCGTCTCAGGAGGAAGCTTTTGGAAAGGGATTTCGTCATGCGCTCTCGGCTCTTGATCGCGTTCATCTTTGTTTTCGTCGCGCCCCAGGTTCCCGTGCGGGCCCAGGAAGAACGCGTCTATCGCGACGTCTCCACGCAAAAGCTCGAAGCCGTCCTCGCGGCCCAGAAGATCGACTTCATGCGGAACAACGACAAAGTTCCGGGCGATTTCATCTACGACTTCGAACACAAGGCCATGAAGCTGCGCCTGCACATTTACGCCGGCAAGGATCTCTGGATCGACGCGCAGTTCGACGACAAGCTGCCGCTGGAAGATCTCAACCGCTGGAATACGAGCACGCGCTTCGCCCGGGCGGTGCTGCTGAAAGACAAGGTTTCGCTCGAGATGCAGCTCGATTGTTTCGCGGGGACGTCGGACGCGATAATCACCCAATATCTGCATCGCTTTTTCAATGAACTCGATCAGTTCGTCAAGTTCGTCAACAAGAAATAACGGAGCTCGTCATGTCACTGCGCGGTTGGACGATCGCCTTTTTGCTGCTGTGCCCGCTTTCCGCCCTGGCCCAGGATGAGGTTTTGAAAGCGCTGCCGATCAAGGACACCGAGGACGCTTTCAAGAAGCTCGGCTTCGACGCCAAGACCCTCGAGGCGCCCGAAAAGGACGTCGGCCTGTTCGAACTGCAAGTCAACAAGATCACGATTCGCATCTACAATTTCGCCGGCAAGGAATTGATGTTCATGTCGGCGTTCCCGAAAATCCCGCTCGAGCAAGTCAATTTCTGGAACGTGCAGACTCGCTTCACCCGGGCGTCGCTGCAAAAAGGCGAGAAGGACGAGTTCGTCGCCCTTGAAAACAATTTCGACCTGTCGCCCGGATTCACGGCGAGCGCCCTCAAGCAGGTCGCCAACAACTACCTGGCCGAACTGTCGAGCTTTCAGCAGTTCCGGGCCGCGTACCTCAAAAACGACGTGATTCTGCCGACGGTGACGAACGAGAAGCTCGAGGACGTTTTTCGCAGCATGAAGATCGACGTCAAGAAATCGCAGGACAAACAGACTGCGATCTTCGAGTACACGTTGGACAAGATTAGCTACCGCATCGTGAGCAACGGGGGCAAGGACTTGCTGGCCTCGGTCCATTTCCCCAAGATTCCCCTGGAGAAGGTGAACGAATATAATTTCTCACGGAAGTACGTTCGGCTGGTCGTCTACAAGGCGAACGAGCAGGAATACACAGCCCTGGAGTCGACGCTCGATTGCGAGGCGGGGACTTCCGAAGGGATCATCCGCAACTTCATTGCCGGGTTCGAATCGGAAACGAAGAATTTCATTCGCTTCGCGAGCGGGAAATAAGCCGCGAAGCCTCCTAGAGGCGTCATGGCCGCGAAACCGAATTCCTGGTCCTGGAAGTTGCTCCTCGCCGGGCTGGGCGTTTGCTGCGTCTCGCTGCTCACCTCGCTTCTCACCGGGCAACGTTCCCCGTATGTGCCGAGCGCCGGCGCGCTACTGGCCGGCGCCGGACTGGCGCTGCGTTCGCACTTCCCGGTCGAAAATCTCTATCCGCGGTTGACCCGGTTTGCCCTGGCGGGATCGCTGATCGCGTTCGCGCTGGGCATCTCCGGCATCTTCTGCTGGGTCTGCTTCGATCAGGAGCCGTTCAAGTTCGGCCCGGGCCTGGCGTTCCTCCTCTGGATCTTCTTCGTGCCGATGGCGCTGCAAGGCGCCCGAAATGTTCTGCGGAATGAGGAACCGACCACGGACGTCGCCGCCCAGTGCGCGACGCTCGGTTTGGCCGGGGTCGTGGCGAGCCTGGCATTCCCGGAGGACTGGTTCACGATCCAGCGGTTTTGGCTCGTAGGGGGCTTCCTGAGTTGCGTCGCCGCCGCCCTCTGGGCCGCGACGCGCCCCACGCGCCAGCTCGTTCTCTCCGGCGTCATCTTGTATCACTTCCTCGGCCTGATCTCGGCGACGCTCTCCGCGCAGCCAGGGCCCTGGATCGGCGCCCAGCTCTGGACGCGGTTCTACCGCCCCTACCTCGAATTCTTCAACATCAACAACGCCTACCGTTTCTACTCCCCCGAGCCCGGCCCCGCCAATCATTACTGGTTCCACGTCATCTTCAAGTCCGGCCCCGCGCCCGACGATCTCCAGGCGATGTGGTTCAAGCTCCCCGAGACCGACGACCAATTTCAATCGCTGCAGACCGTCGGCCTGCAGTATCAACGGCTCCTCGCCTTCGCCCAGAACGCCGAGACGTACGAGCCCCCGGAGCCGGCTGAACTCCCCTGGGCGGTCTTCGAGCGGACCTACAATTCGCCGGGGAAAAAAGAGGCGTGGAGCGAGAATCTAAAGGACCTGGAGAAGAAGCCCCGCTGGATGATGGCGGTGCCGTTCCATCCGACCATGCCGCTGGACCAGCAGTATCGCAAACCGACGCATTCGAGCATGATCTTCTGCGAGTCTTTCTGTCGGCATCTGGGACACGTCGCCAAGTATCCCGAGCATCCTGACTGGCCGATCGAGCGGATCCGGGTCTATCGGGTGCTCCATCTCCTGGGGAGTTATCCGCACTTCGCCGACCCACAGATCCCGCGCTCGCCCAACGATCCCGAGTCGTACTTCCCGTATTACTACGGCGATTTCAATATCCATGGCGAACGCTTCGAGGACGCCGATCCGTTCCTCTATTGGTTGCTGCCGATCATGCGCGACAGCAAGCCGGGACAGGTGCCCGCCCGCGACGCCCTGATCCGCAACTTCTGCTTCGCGCATGCCGGCGATCCGCGCTGGGTGAAGAAAGGCCCGGATGAGCCATGGCGCCAACCGTAGACTTCGTGGTCGACGTCGGCAATACGCGCGTCAAATGGGGCCGATGCTCTGCAGACGCGGTCGAGACGGTCGCTTCGCTGAAGCATGAACCCGAAGCCTGGCAGCGGCAGTTGGTCGCGTGGAAGGTGGAAGAATCGCATCGTTGGGTGATCGCCGGCGTTCGGCCGACGGCCTGCGAGCAACTGGCGAAATGGTTGACGGAGCGAAAACAATCCGTGCATCAGCTGACGTCGATGCGTGATCTGCCGCTTCGTGTCGCCGAGGAGGTGTCGCTCCGGACGGGGATCGACCGCCTGCTGGATGCGGTCGCCGTCAATGCGTTGCGTCCGGCGGGCGAGCCGGCGGCGGTCGTCGACGCGGGGACGGCGGTCACCGTGGATTACGTCGATGCCCACGGAGTCTTCCAGGGAGGCGCGATCTTCCCGGGCCTGCGTCTCATGGCCCAGGTCCTGCACCAACACACGGCCCTGTTGCCAAGCATTCAGGTGACGCAGCGGACCGACCCCCCGGCCAAGTCGACGGAACCGGCGCTGCAAGCCGGACTGTTTCATGCCGTGCTGGGGGGCATCGAAAGCGCGCTTGCCGTGTATCGCCGAGCGGGCCCGTTGACGGTCTACGTCACCGGCGGCGACGGCGAACTTTTGGCGCCGCATATGGCTGGGACGGTACGTTTTTTGCCCACTTTGACCCTCGAAGGGATTCGCCTGGCTGGACGATCGTCCGGCTTTTCGTAAGAAGGAATGGAGAATGAAGCACGGCTCCAGGGGTGTTCCGATGTTTGCGATTTTTGAAGATGGTTCCCGCCAATATCGCGTCCAGGAAGGCGACGTCGTCAAGCTGGATTTTCGCGACGTAGAACTGGGTAAGACCATTGAGTTCGACCGCGTGCTCCTGGGCCAAAAAGAGAGCACGCCCACGCTCGGCGCCCCGCATATCGCCGGCGCCAAGATCGTGGCCGAGGTCGTCGATCATCCGACCACCAAGCTCTACATCCAACATTTCCGCCGACGCAAGAACTACCGCCGACTCCGCGGCCATCGTCAGCCGTACACGTCGGTCAAGGTCAAACAGATCGTGCTCCCCTAGGCCGAGTGTGGAATAATCTGATGCAATGAGCCTTCCGCAAGGGAGGCTTTTTTCGTTGCGCCTACGAGAGAGGCACAGGTGTTCGGGCATCCTTACCCGGCGTTGTCTGCATCGGCTTTTTCAGTCGACAGGTCACCAGGTCGGGATACTCCGCGACGATTTCGACCGAATCGGGATCGAAGTGCGTCAACCAGGGGCGGTGAAGGATAAAGTAATTGACGGAGTCGCCCGTACGCGCCATCTGGGCAAACTCATGGGGATGCTTGTAAAGTAGCGGAACGTCCTGACGCAGGTAGAAATAGTTCCCGCAAAAACATGGCCCCGAATCGATGCCCATCCCCACGCCGCGAACGTCGTCGCGCCGGTGCAGGTCCGCCAGCGCCAAGGCCGACGAGTAGTACGGCTCGGACCGCCAATTGATCTTGGGCGCCTGCCGAGCGCTACCGACCAGGAATGAAATCGCCAAAAGTGAAATCGCCGCGATGCGGGTCGGCCCGTGGCGGATCCCGTTCCAGAGGGTTTCGATTCCCCGGGCCAGGAGCAGCAGCAGGAGCGGCAGCAGGCACCAGAGAAACCGAGCCTCTTTATGGCTGATGACCGAATGCCCGACGATCATCAGAGCCATGAGGAATGCGATGCGTCTTTCCTTCACGGCTCCCAGCCACAGCACCAGAGGCGCCAGCAGCGACATGCGGATCACGGAGGCGCCGTTCGATTTCAGATAGTAGTGCCAGGGCTCCACGCCGAACTGGGCGGCAGCGTTTTCGAAGATGTTTGCCTGGAAACATTCCAACGGCGAATGAAACCACGTCCCCAAGGTCACGCGGTCGAGTAAGCCGACGGCGAGGAAGATACTCAAGAGCAGGCCGGTGCTCAGTCGCACCGTTCGGCTTTCGCGAGGAATGACCCAGCTTCCGGACCGCACATCGTCCCAAATCATGAGTAGAACGACCCCCGCGACCAGGAATGCGGACTGAAAGCGAACGGCGAACATGATGCCGAAGCAAATGCCCGCGAGAAAAGGGCGCCGCTCCAAAGCCAGGAGGCCCAGGAGCATCGGGAGGATGATGACGTTTTCGGTGAGCAGGCGGACGTTGACGTAGACCGCGCTCCCCATAAGAGCGGCCAACGCGAGCAGGGCCAGCGAACAGACGGAGGCGCCGCGCTGGCGTTCCAGCCACGCTTGCCAGGCGATGAGGAGAAAGATGGCGATCGCCAGGCAGCCGCGCAGCAGCGCCGCCTGCGTAATTGGGTTGTCAATCCCGATCGCTTCGACGAAAATCAGCGAACCGGCCAGGCAATACGGGTAGAGCAGGTTGCGCATGCCGCGCTTCTGTTCCCAGAACTGCATCGCCGGCCCTTGCCAGGCGAGGCGGGGCGCCTGTTCGAGATACTGCTGATGCTCGTCGGCATGGGCGATCCCGAGGGAATAATCGGCCGCCGCGATGCGAATCGCCAGGCCAATCGCCAGGAGCAATCCGAAACAGAGCGCGAATCCGTGGGTTCGAGCAAACGAGCGCGGCGCGGACATCGATTTTCCCAGCCCACTACAGGTTCACGGCGGCACACCCTGTCATCGGCATGGGATTTGCGAAAAATACACAGAATCAGCGGCGTCACAGCTCTCGCAAGCGGGCCTGCACCGCTGCAATTCGGTTGTTCACACCTTGCAGCTCAATCCAGATGGGACCCGCGGCGGCTTTCTCTTGGTCCGTGAATCCTGAGGTCTTGCCTCCCGTCGCGCGTTGCAGGGACTGTTCCAGCAGCGCCCTTTGTTCCAGCAATAGCCGCAGCTCCCGTTCCAGATCCTTCCGTTCCAGATAGGAGTCGCACGCCGCCAGCAGCAACGGCGCAGCCGTCGCAAACGCGAAAGCGAGCAGCAGACGTCGTTTGGCTCCCGTCGATTGATCCATGGGCGCGTCCTCCTGAGTAAGGAACCCGGGTTTTACCTTATTTCGCCGCCTTGAAACAAGCCGCACACCGCCGCGAATCCCCGTTCTCCCGGTTTTCCCAGCTTACCTCGTATGGATCAATTCCGCCTCTTGCTCTATCCTAATGAGATCTTTCGTCCTCGCACGACCTTAGGATCTCGGCATGACGTCCCGATCGCGTAACTCGACCCGGCAAATTCTTCAAGACCTCATGGATCAACGCATCCTCCTCCTCGACGGAGCGATGGGGACCATGGTCCAGACCTACAAGCTCGACGAAGCCGACTTCCGCGGCGCGCGCTTCGCCAACCACCACAAGGAACTGCGCGGGCTCAACGACCTTCTCGTCCTCACGCAGCCCGACGTCATCGAAGAAATCCATACGAAGTATCTCGAGGCCGGGACGGATATCCTCGAGACGAACACGTTCAACGCCACGCCGCTCGGCATCGTTGAATACGGGCTCGACCCGGCTCTCGTCTACGACATCAACAAAGCCGCGGCCCAGCTCGCCAAGCATGCGTGCGAAAAAATCATGAAGCGGACGCCCGACAAGCCGCGCTTCGTGGCCGGGTCGATTGGGCCGACCAACAAGAGTCTGTCGCTGGGCACCAACGTCGAAGATCCGGGCTTCCGTGACGTCACCTTCGACGAGATGGTCGAGAACTACATCGCCCAGATCGACGGCCTCGTCGCCGGCGGGGCGGACATTCTCATTCCGGAGACGTCCTTCGATACGCTCGTCTTCAAGGCGTGTCTCTTCGCCCTCGACAAGTACTTCGAGATGAAGAAGATTCGGCTCCCCGTCATGATGTCGGGCACGATCTTCGACGGCGGCCGAACGCTGTCGGGGCAGTCGCTCGAGGCGTTCTGGTACTCGGTCGCCCACTTCGACGCCATCAGCGTCGGCCTCAACTGCGCGCTCGGCGTCGAACAGATGCGCCCGTACGTTGAGGAGCTTTCGAACATTGCGACGATGCCGATCAGCGTCTATCCAAACGCGGGGCTCCCCGATGGGTTCGGCGGCTTCAAGGGATCGCCGGAAGAGATGTCGCGCGAACTGGGCGAGTTCGCGCGCAACGGCTGGCTCAACATCGTGGGGGGGTGCTGCGGCACCACGCCCGAGTACATCCGCGCCATCGCTGAAGTCGTCGACGGGGTGAAGCCGCGCCGAACTCCGCAGGTGCCGCACTATTCGCATTACAGCGGCACGGAACCGCTCAACGTTCGGCCCGACACCAATTTCATCATGGTCGGCGAGCGCTGCAACGTCACCGGCTCGAAGCGCTTCGCCCGGCTCATCAAGGAGAACAACTTCGACGAGGCGATCAAGGTCGCGCGCGATCAGGTCGAAGGGGGCGCCAACGTCCTCGACATCAACATGGACGCCGACTTGCTCGACGGCAAGAAGTCGATGACGCACTTTCTCAACCTGCTCGCCGGCGAGACCGCCATCACGAAAGTGCCGATGATGATCGACAGCTCCAAGTGGGAGATCATCGAGGCGGGCCTGAAATGCGTGCAGGGCAAGGCGATCGTCAACTCGATCAGCCTCAAGGAAGGCGAGGCGAAGTTCCTGGAACAGGCCCGGCTCGTGCATCGTTACGGGGCTGCGGTCGTCGTGATGGCGTTCACCGCGGACGGGCTGATTCCCGGCATCGCCGAGGGTCAGGCGGTCACCGCGGACGACAAGGTCGCGATCTCAGCGCATGCCTATCGCCTGCTCACTGAGGAAGTCGGCTTCGACCCGGCCGACATCATCTTCGACACCAACATCCTCACCATCGGCACCGGCATGGAGGAGCACAACAACTACGCCGTCGAGTTTTTCGAGGCCGTGCGCCGCATCAAGAAACGATTCCCGCTGGCGAAAACCTCGGGCGGCGTCAGCAACGTCTCCTTCAGCTTCCGCGGCAACGAAGTCGTGCGCGAAGCGATCAACGCCGTCTTCCTCTACCACGCGATCAAGGCCGGCCTGGACATGGGCATCGTCAACCCAGGCCAGCTTCAGGTCTACGAGGAGATTCCTAAAGACTTGCTCGAGCGCGTCGAGGACGTCGTGCTCAACCGTCGGCCCGACGCGACCGAACGGCTCATCACGTATGCCGAGACCGTCAAGAAGAAGGACAAGGTCGAGGCCAAGGAATCGAGCTGGCGCGATCTCCCCGTCAAGGAACGCCTCACGCACGCCCTGGTCAACGGCATCGCCGACTTTATCGACGGCGACGTCGAGGAAGCGCGCCGGGAGTTCGATCGGCCGTTGCAGCTCATCGAAGGCCCGCTCATGGACGGCATGAACGTCGTCGGCGATCTCTTTGGCGCCGGGAAGATGTTTCTGCCGCAGGTGGTCAAGAGCGCCCGCGTCATGAAGAAGGCGGTCATGTATCTTCTGCCGTTCATGGAAGAGGAACGCAAGAAGCACGGCTCCACGCACAAGACCCGCGGGCGCATCCTGATGGCGACCGTCCGCGGCGACGTTCACGACATCGGCAAGAACATCGTCGGCGTCGTCATGGGGTGCAACGATTACGAAATCGTCGATCTCGGCGTCATGGTCCCCAGCGAGAAGATCCTCCAAGTGGCCCGCGAGAAGCATTGCGACGTCATCGGCCTGTCGGGCCTCATCACCCCCTCGCTCGACGAGATGGTGCATGTTGCCAAGGAGATGCAGCGCGAGGGGTTCGACTTGCCGCTGCTCATCGGCGGCGCCACCACGAGCGCCAAGCACACCGCGGTCCGCATCGCGCAGCATTACCACGGCCCCGTGGTGCACGTGAAGGACGCGTCGCGCTGCGTGCCGGTCGTCGATCGCCTGATTCGCAAGGAGACGCGCCCCGAGATCGACCGCGAAAACCGCGTCATGCAGGAGAAGCTGCGGCTGGAGTACAAGACGCGCAACGAACGCAAACTCGCGCCCTACGCCGAGGCGCTGGCCAAGCGGTTCAAAATCGACTGGACGAAGGCGATGCCCGAAAAGCCCGCGTTCGTCGGCACGCGCGTCCTCCGAGATTTCCCGCTCGATCGGCTCATTCCCTACATCGATTGGTCCCCCTTCTTCATGACGTGGGAGATGAAGGGGAAGTATCCGCAGATTCTTAAGGATTCTCTCCTGGGTAAAGAGGCCAGAGATCTGTTCGAGAAGGCCCAGCAGATGCTTGCCCGCATTGTGGAGCAGAAGTTGCTTCAGGCCCACGCGGTCTACGGCTTCTACCCGGCCCATTCGCAGGGGGACGACATCATTCTGTACCGCGACGACACCCGCACGACCCAGCAGTGCCGATTCCCGATGCTGCGCCAGCAATGGGCCCGCGAGGGGCAGACCAGCTTCCGCAGCCTCGCGGACTATATTTCGCCCGTGGGGAGCGTGCCCGATTACCTGGGGGGCTTCGCGGTCAGCACCGGGTATGGCTGCACCGAGTTGGTGGCGAAGTACAAGGCGGACCAGGACGACTACAACGCGATCATGGTCGAGGCGCTCGCCGACCGCCTGGCCGAGGCGTTCGCGGAACTGCTGCACGAACGGGCGCGCCGCGACTGGGGTTTCGGGCTCAACGAACAGCTGACGAAGGACGACCTGATCGAGGAGAAGTACCGCGGCATCCGCCCGGCCGCCGGCTATCCGTCGAGTCCCGATCACTCCGAGAAGAAGACGCTGTGGGAACTCATGGACGTCGAGGCGAACATCGACTTGCGACTCACCGAGACGTACGCGATGTGGCCGGCGGCGAGCGTGAGCGGCCTGTACTTCGCGCATCCGGAGGCGCGCTACTTCGCGGTCGACATGATCACGCGCGACCAGGTGACGGCGTACGCCCAGCGTAAGGGCATGTCGCTCGCGGAGGTCGAGCGCTGGCTGCAGCCGAACCTGGCGTACGACGCGGGTTAGGTTTAGCCGCCGCGCCCTCGCGGCGCGGGCAAGCGTCGATCCGCCACGTGAGCCGACGTCCGCGCCGCGAGGACGCGGCGGCTAAACGTTCTGGTACAATAATCGGCAGGAGAATCCTCATGAGCGCCGCAGTAGCAACTAGATCGACGCTCGCCGACCTCGCCCGGGTCGATGGGAAGGCGGAACTCATCGGCGGCCAGTTGGTACCCATGATGGCGACCGGATATCTTCCCAACTTGATTGCTGGCAGGATTTTCCGCAAGCTTGCCGACTATGTCGATTCAACCGGACGTGGGGCAGTCGTCACCGACAACATGGGATTCGCGGTACCGGAACTTTCCTCCGGCCGAGAGTCGTTTTCGCCGGATGCGGCCTACTTCACCGGGCCGTTGCCGAAACAATTGATGCGGTTCGTCGAGGGTGCCCCGGACTTCGCGGTGGAAGTTCGCAGCGAGAGCGATTACGGTCCGTCGGCCGAGGCGGCGCTCGCCGACAAGCGCGCAGATTACTTCGAAGCGGGTACTCTGGTCGTTTGGGACGTCGATCCGCAAGCAAAGCTCGTGCGCCGTTATCGCCCCAGCGAATCGGCGCCGACCGTTTTCGGGCCGGGTTCAGAAGCCGATGCCGAACCCGCGGCCCCCGGTTGGCGGCTGTCGGTCGATTGGCTCATGTCTTGACAACAAGGATTCCACCATGGCGGAAGCACCGTCGCTCGAGCAGCTCGAAACGTTCGCCAATCAATTTCCGGGCCGGGATTACGTGATTGAAATCGTCTGCCCCGAGTTCACGTCGATGTGCCCCAAGACGGGACAGCCCGACTTCGGCGTCATCACCTACACGTACACGCCCGAGGCGACGTGCGTGGAGCTGAAGTCGCTCAAGCTCTACCTGCAGAAGTTTCGCAATGAGGGGATCTTCTACGAGAACGTGGTCAATCGCTTGCTGGAGGACTTCGTCGCCGTCTGCCAGCCCAGACGGCTCAAGGTGGTGGGCTCGTTCACGCCTCGCGGCGGCATCTCGACGACCGTGACATGCGAACACGTCGCGCAGATTCGCTAGGAGACGGCTTCGGCGAGGGGGGGCCATTCCGCCTCGATGCCTTCTTCCTGGATCTGCTTGAGCTGCGCTTCCGTGATGCTAAACTGCTCGGCGATCGTCTCGAGCGACTGGCGAACATTGTTGCCCTGATCCTGCATCTGAACCAGCGCCAGAAAGATTTCTTTGCGCTGCTGAATGTTGAGGCGTTTGCTGGACATGAGTGCATCTCCGGAAACAAATCCATCCGTCACGATTGCCGCCTTGCGTTCCGACCGAGGGGGAGGCATCCGAGAAACAAAGTGGAATCCCGGACCAATTCGAGCAAGAGCAAGACCGTCTATTTCCAGTATATCGGCCCATTCCCGAGCGTTGTTCAAAATCCGGGAATTTTTTGCTTGAAGTCAAATTTCAGTGGCGAAATGCTCCCGTCAGGTTATGATGAAGGACTAGCCCGCCCCAGCGACCTTACGCCCTGCGCCGCCCGAGGCGCGGCCGCGTCGCCGCTCCTGCACTTTCCTGGTTTCGCCGACAGGGAGACGTTATGCCCAAGCCAAGTTCCTGGTCGCATCCTCAATTCACACGCCGAGATATGCTGCAAGCGGGGAGCCTCGGGCTGATGGGCCTGACGCTCGCGGACGTCGCGTCGCTGCGGGCGCAATCGGCCGCGCCGCCGACCCGTCCCCGGGCCGTCATCTATATCTTTTTGTCGGGGGGATTGGCGCAGCACGACAGCTTCGATCCCAAGCCCAACGCCCCCGAAAATATTCGCGGCGAGTTCGCCCCCATCCAGACGCAGACCCCGGGGCTGCAAATCTGCGAGCATCTGCCCCGCCTCGCCCAGCGCAGCAACCGCTGGGCCGTCGTCCGCTCGCTGACGCACCCCAGCAACGGGCATTCCGAAGGGCATCACATGATGCTCACCGGCCGTACGCCGTTGCCTCTAGGATATAATCCTAATATTCCGCGGCCCGGCGATTTTCCCGCCATCGGCTCCGTCGTCCAGCAAATGGTGCCGCGCAAGAATCACCTGCCGTCCTCCGCGGTCGTCCCCTTTCATTACATCCACCACTCCGGCCGGGTGCTTCCCGGGCAGTTCGCCGGCGAAATGGGCCTGCGGCACGAGCCGTGGTTCATTCACACGACGCAGAACTGTCCCCGCTACGGCGACTGCCCCAACTGCTTCGATCATCAGGAGCGGATGGAGATCCAGCACGCCGGCTATCCAATTTTTCAGCCGCCGAACTTACGCCTTTCGGAAGGTTTGAATCCCGAGCGCATGACCTCGCGACGCGGCTTGCTCGAGCACATCGACCCGCAGCGCCGCCATCTCGAAGACGCAGCGGCGACGCGC
>JBBQPM010000146.1:0-17420 GCA_038217425.1 Gemmatales bacterium | reverse complement strand
GGGCCAAAAGCATTGGACGATACATCGCGATTCTCCCCAACAGTGTGAGCGGCCATCCCGCTAGTCAACGAAATTCCCGCTTCTCACCGGACATATCGTTACAAACCGAGGATCGCTTGGCAAGCAATTTGAACGGGGTCTTATCGTTTTCTTTATATTAACATTTGTACACTTATCGTGTCAAGAAGTATTTTCGAGATTCGCTCATATAATGCAGAAATGGAATCGCTCCTTGCCCGCGTGACCATCTTCTGTTTCGCCGCCAGCTACTCGGCGGCCCTGGGTTTGGAGGTTTGGCACCTCCTGCGCCCCCGGCCAATCTTGCGCTTCGTCGCCCTTGGCGCGGGCATCGCGGGGTTGGTCGCGCACATCATTTTTCTCTCCGTGCAAAACATCCAGCTCAACTCGCCGACGAGCACGATCCTCCTGCTCGCCTTCGTGCTCGCCGTCTTTTATCTGTACGGCTCGCTCCATCATCAGGGATTCGCCTGGGGGCTGTTCGTGCTGCCGATCGTGCTCGTGCTCGTGCTACTCGCCACGCCGCAACTGGAGCTGGTCGAGGGAAAGGGCTCCGTGCTGGGGCAACTGTTTTCCTTCAACGAATTTTGGGCCAGCGTCCACGGCATCTTGATTCTCCTCGCCGGGGTGGGCGTCTGCGTTGGCTTTGTTGCCAGCCTCATGTACTTCGTGCAGACGTACCGCCTGCGCAACAAGGTCATGCCCAACGCCGGCATCAAGTTGCTCAACCTCGAGCGCCTCGAATCGATGAATCGCCGAGCCATCCTTTGGTCATTTCCGCTGCTGAGCGCGGGGCTCCTGGTCGGCGTCTTGCTCCTGATTCGGACCGACTCAGGGACGGTCCAGTTCTCGAAGATCGTCAGCACGCTCGCGCTATGGGTTGTCTTTGCCGTGCTCCTGTACCTCCGGTACGGCGTCCACGTGCGCGGCCGGCAGATGGCGCTCTGGACCGTCTTCGCCTTCGTCATCATGTTGCTCGCCTTCTGGTTCTCGCATGGAGGAGCGGCATGAAGCTTCTCCTGGTGGGCTGCAGTTTCAAGACCACTCCGATCGACATGCGCGAAAAGCTCGCCTTCGCCGGCGACAAACTCCCGGGCGCCCTGCGCGAAATCGAAGCCCGCTACGGCTGCGAGGCGGTCATTCTCAGCACCTGCAACCGCGTCGAAATGTACGTCGCGCGGCAAGATCCGCTGCCGCTCCCGGAGACCGGCGTCTGGTCGGAGTTTCTCGGCGAAATCCACCGTCTCCCTGCCGACGCCATCCGTCCGCATCTTTACGTGCGCGAAAATCAAGAGGCAATCACGCACCTCTTCCGCGTCGCCGCGAGTCTCGACAGCCTCATCGTCGGCGAAGGGCAGATCGCCGGGCAGGTGAAGCAGAGCTACGAAGCGGCGCGCGATCTCGGCTCGGCCGGGCCGATTCTGCACGCGCTCTTCCAGCAGGCCAACGCCGTCGCCGGCAAGGTCCGCACCGACACCGGCATCAGCAAGGGACACGTTTCCGTCAGCAGCGTCGCCGTCGATTATGTGCGTCAAGTCTTCGATCACTTCGACGACAAGACCATCCTCGTCATCGGCGCTGGCAAGATGGGCGAACTCACGCTCAAGCATCTACGGCAGCTCGCGCCGAAGCAGATCCTCGTGACCAATCGGAGTCCGGAGAAGGCGGTCGTCGTCGCCCAGGGATGCGGCGGCCTGGCGGTTCCATGGGAGCAGCTCGACGACGCGCTGGTGCAGGCCGACATCGTTCTCAGCACGACCGGAGCCCCGGAACCGATTATGACGCGTCGCCGTTTCAACGACATCCTCGCCCGACGCACCGGCGGCACGATGGTGATTCTCGACATCGCGGTGCCGCGCGATTTCGACCCGCGCATCCACGACGGCGACCGCGCTTGCCTCTTCAACATCGACGACCTGCAGCGCATTCGCGAGGTCACGCTCGCCGAGCGCAAGAAGCACGTCGGACCGGCCGAGTCGATTATCGACGCGGAGGTGCGCCGATTTCAGAACGACTGGAACCGCCGGCGCAACGGCCCCGTCATCGCCCGGCTCACCCAGGAATTCGAGGGCCGCAGGCAGCCGATCGTCGGCAACGTGTTAGCCAAGCTCAACGGCAAGATCTCGGCCGAGGAGAAGAAGTATCTGGAGGGCGCGTTTCGGCTCTACCAGAATCAGATCTTGCACAGCATCATCTCGGCCCTGGGCGAGGAAGCGTCCGACCCCGGCAAGCACACGCTGCTGGATGCGCTGCGGAAGTTGTTCCGCCTGGAAGAGTGACGCCGGCAAGAGCGCTGCGAATTTCCGAGCCGGAAGCGTTAGCGACGATCTTCCTTAAATCGTCGCTAACGCTTCCGGCTCGGAAAGAAATCAAGAACGATTCACAACACGCTCGCCTCGACGTCGTGGGCGACGACCGCGACGCAATCGCCCTGCGTCGTCAGCGCCGGCGCCCGCAGCGCCAGCACCACGCCCGCCGCCGCCGCCGCGATCGGCAGCGGCGGACGCTGCGGCTGTTCCACGAAATGAATCTGACCCAGCAAGGCGCCCGCCGCGACTTCGCTCCCCAACATGACCGTCTGCTCGAACAGCCCCGATTCCGGCGCGAACAGGTAATCTTCGCGCTGGAGCGCCTGCAGCCAACGCGTCGGCCGGGCGCGCTTCGCGACTTCGCCGCGGACGACGCCCAGGTGCACGAGCACGTTACGTAATCCATCTTGCGTGATGCGATGGATCGAGGCCGGCACCAGCTCGCTGCCTCCCATTTCGGTCGTGACGACGATCTTGCCCTGGTTCTCCGCCTCGACCGGCAAGAGCCCCGTCCCCGCGATGTCGGCGTACATGAACGAGAATTCCGTCCCCCACGCCTCAGCCGCCGCGATCATCTTGCGCCGCTGCTCGAGATCGCTCACCAGGTGCATCGTCGAACAGGGCACGAAATCGACGCCTCGGCCCCCGGTGTGAATGTCGATGACGGCGTCGACTTGCGGAAACAGCACCGTCGTCAAGAAGTGTGCAATGATCTCGGTGACCGCGCCGTCCGCCTTGCCGGGGAAGCAGCGGTTGAGATTCTTGCCGTCCAGCGGCGACAGGCGCGTCGACGCTTTGGACGCCGGCAGATTCAAGATCGGCACGAGAATAAGCCGACCCTGGATGTCCTGGATCCCCAGTTCTCGGCACAGCTTGAGAATCGCGATCTGGCCCGGATATTCGTCGCCGTGATTGCCGGCGAGCAAGAGCACTTGCGGTCCCGGGCCGTTGTTGATGACGGTAAGGGGCAGCATCAGATTCGCCCAGCCGGCGAGGTTGTACGAATACGGGACGTAGAGATGTCCGTGCTGTTTGCCGGGCTGGTGCAGATCGATGCTGACGTGGATGGGCGATTTGTCCATGGGATTTCCTTGTCGAATGGATTCGGTAGGTTCTTTCCGAGCCGGAGCGTGAGCGACGAACTACGAAAAATCGTCGTTGACGCTTCCGGCTCGGAAATGCGATTTTTTATTTCTTACGCAGATGCGCCTCGATGAACTCCGCGACGGCCGTGCCCAACTTCAAGGAACCTTCGCCCGAGAAATGGACGCCGTCGCCGATCAGGAGTTTCGCCCGCGCCTCGGCGTCGCCGCACACGGCGTGCACATCGTTCACGGGGATTTTCAGTTCCGCCATCACCTTGCGGGCGATCGCGTTGTACTGCTCGACCGCTTCGCCGGTGAGGACATAATCTCGATCGCTGCGCGTCTTGGCGGCGCGTTCGGTGTGGATCGGCGTCGTGAGGGCGAAGAGGACGGTCGCCTTCGTTTCGCTGCGCAGCCGCTCGACGATCTTGCGCAAGTTCGCCTCGTACGCTTCCGGCGAAACCTGGAACTTTCCCGTCGTTTTGGACTTCTTTGTATCGTGGATGCCGCAGTTGAAGTGGACGAGGCTCGGCTTTTCCTTGATGACCCAGGCGTCGAGGTTTTTGAGGACGTTGCTGCTATCGCCCCCGTTGGCCTTGGGGCTGACGACGTTCGCCTTGCCCGCAAGGTGCTTCTGCACGGCCGCGGTGTAGCCCAGGCGAATGGAGTCGCCGAGAATGACGACGGTGGGGAGTTTGTCCTGGGCGTGCGCCGAAGCGAAGGACGCGAAGAGGAGGCCGAACGTGAGGAGTCGCATGGAGGTACCTTGGAGGGAAGGGATTGGGTGAGAGTCGTTCGATATCGCTCGCGGTATAGGTTACGGAATCCGGCTCCCTTTTCCCCCGGTCCGCCAGGCGGAGAGGGAGGAGCATCCCACGCGAAACTTAAGGATGGTCGAGGGCTCAAGCCCCTCAGCCCCCCAGCCCGTCTCCGCGGAGTACTAGGGGAAACGGGGACCCTAATTCTTCATGGTTTCGGCAAGGTATTCTTGCGCCAGTCCGGGTCGGACATCGCCATTTTTTATCGCGGGCAATGACGACGGGAGCAATTCTCTTCGGCCTGTAAGGACGTCTCCTATAGCCCAGGCCGTGAGGCCTGGGTAGGTTGGTGTCTGTGGTCGGCCCTGAAGGGGCCGCTCAACTGCACGCGGCTTTCGAGCGGCCCCTTCAGGGCCGATCTAGGATTTAATTCTTACCCAGGCCTCCGGCCCTGGGCTATAGGAGACGGCCTTACAGGTCGAATTCAAGGTTTGCGACAAAATCGAGCCTGCGACTCGGAAGACGTGTATTTCGCTTGCCTGTTTACACGTCTCGCCAAGGCATTTCACCCGTTCAGCTCTTTGAACGAAAATCAGGACTATTGAGTCCACTTTTAACGGTTGGTCTCAATTTTCCGATTTTGCCGTCAAAATGATTTGACTCCCCAGTTTCCCAAGCTACGTTTCCGTTGATTCAAAATATTCTTTTCAGACTCCGATTCGACTCGTCCCCCATCGAAGCCTGAACGTTGCTCGAAGGAATCCCAACATGATTTCCTGGCACCGCTCAAAATCCGCTTCCTGTTTCCGCGTTCGGCCAGCCCTGGAATGTCTCGAAAAGCGTGAGGTCATGTACGCCGCCACCGGCGATCTTTGGCCCCATCCGGAACTCGTCACCATCAGCTTCATGCCCGACGATACCAACCTCGGCGGCGTCTATAGCGATCTCTTCGCCCAGTTCGGCAGCAGGTTCGGCTCCGCCGCAGCCTGGCAGAATCCCATGCTCAAGGCGGCGCAGACCTGGGCGCGCTACACCAATCTCAACTTCACCGTCCTCGCCGACAACGGCGCCGACAGCGGCAGCGGCGACTTCCAACAGGGCGATCCCGATTTCGGCGACATCCGCATCGGCGGCTTCGACTTCGAAAACTCCAGCTTCCTCGCCATGGCCTACCTCCCCCCCGAAGTCAACAACTACTCCATCGGCGGCGACATCGGACTCAACACCGGGCGAATCTTCAATATCAACGGCTCCGACTACGACCTCTACACCGTCATGCTCCACGAGTTCGGCCACGCCCTGGGACTCGACCACAGCGCCACCTACAACGCCGTCATGTATTCCGCATATCAGGGGGTCGAGACGGGCCTCTACACCGACGATATCAACGGCATCCGCTACATCTACAGCGGCGGCTCCGCACGCTCGGCCGACGCCGTCGATGCCGTCGCGTCCAACGGCAACTTCGGCTCCGCGACCGCGATCGACGCCCTCTTTGATGACGAGACGTTCATCGCCCAGCTCCCGGCACTGGACATCACCACCACCAGCGATCTGGACTACTTCACCTTCACCGTCCCTGAAGGCGCCTCGAGCACCATGACGATCCAGATGCAGAGCAGCGGCCTCAGCCTGCTCGCGCCCAGCCTCAAGGTCTACAATCAAAATTTCCAGCTCGTGGCGACCTATACCGGCAACGGTTTCCTCGGCTCCACGCTGACCGCGCAACTCAGCGTCAGCGAAGGACAGCAGTACTACATCCGCGCCGCCGGCGCCAACACCACCGCCTTCGGCACTGGCGCCTACGGGCTCACGGTCAACCTCGGTACGGAAGAGGCGCCGGGAGTGTCGCCCCCGGACACACAGGAGGCCAACGGCGACCCGCTCAACGGAGGCGGCGGTCTGAACGATCGCGTCGATGCCCAGGGCAACGCCGTACAATCCCTGCTCAATTCGCTCCCCATCGTCGGCGGCTTCCTCTCGAATCTGCTCCGCCGACTTCGGCCCCATGTCGAACTCCCGTTCGTGCATGTGCTGACCATCGGCGGGCACGACCACGACCACGAGGCCGGCGATGTCTACCAGGCAACTCCGCCCCCGTCGGTCCTGGCGCCGACGCCGTTGCCGCTTCGGAATGAGACGCTCGTTCCCAGCCGTTTCTACGTCGCGAATGCCGCGGCGCCGGTAGCGGGAACGACGAAGATCATCGAAGGCGTGCGACTCTCTCCCGGCGCCGAGGGCGCTCCCCGGCGGGAGACCCGTCCCGTCCGGTCGCCGCGGGCGCCCGAGGAATCGGCCCCTGCTCCGGAGTTCGAGGTTTTCGCCGCGGATGAAGTCGCGAGCCGGGAACAGCTGGCCGCCTGGAGCCAGGCGGTTGACTACTGTTTCGCGGAATCTGACCCCGTCGAGGACGTCGCGCCGGTTGCAACGAGCGAGCGGGAGACGGAATACGAAGGGGCCGAGTTGGCATCGGTCGCGCTCGCCGTCGGCCTGTGGCAGGCCCTTCGGCAAGACGAACGGAAGGATCCCATCCACCGAGTTCGAAAACTACGAGCCTAAAGGGATCCCTCGATGCACGCGAAACGATCACTGGCGAAGCGTAGAGGACGGGCTCGGCTTCAGCTGGAAGAGTTGGAGACGCGCAGCCTGTTGGCCGCCAACGTCCTGCCCGGTTCGCTGCCGATCGTTTTCGACGTCGAGCCGAACGATACCCTCGTTCATGCCGCCATCGTCGGCGAATTGAACGATCAAGGCGGAGCGGTACTTTACGGCGCGATCGATCAGCCGGCTGACGTCGACTGGTACACGTTTCAGCTCGATCAGGCGACTGACGTTTCGTTTTTGAGCGGCGGTTCGTCCGTCGTGCTCAGCCTGTACGTTGACGCACCGGACGACTATTTCGACACGTTCACGCAGCAGGGCGTGCGCCAGCTGTCGCAAGGCGTCGGATCGCTGCAGCGATTCCTGGGCGCGGGGACGTATCACGTCGCCGTCAGCGGCGCCGGCAATACCGACTTCAATCCGCAACTCGCCGGCAGCGGCCTCGCGGGGACGACGGGCGCCTACCAGATCACGGTCAACGCTCACGCGCTGGCTCCCACGCTCGGCGCCCAGATCCTATCCTCCGACGCCGGCGCCCAATTCGCGACGTCCCCCTTCGTGCTGCGCGTCTCTCTTTCAGCGCCGCTGGACGTCTCCACGGCGATCCCCGGCAGTACCCTGTTTCTCACCTATCATCCGACTGGCGCTTTCGGGGACGGCCAGGACGTCGACCTTGCCATCGATCAGGTCAACTTCAGCGATGCCGCCCTCGAACTTCAGCTGACCCCCGCCGCGCCCCTCGGGCGTGGGTACTATCGGCTCACGTTGCTTGGTTCGCAGCAGCATGCCGAGTACGTCATGGATCAGAACGGCTTCGCACTCGGCGCCAGCGCAGAACATCCGGCCGGACAAGACGTCACGATCGCCTTTCAAGTGCTCACCGATGAAGTCGACGACACGCCGGCGACCGCTCACGACCTGGGCGATATCACCGACGTCGGGCTGGTGCAAGTTCGCGGCGCCATCGGCGACGACCCGACCGATGCCGTTCCGTTCAATCCCGCCGACGTCGATCTCTATCATTTCGAGATCGCCGGCCCGGGAAATTACGCGGTGTTCGCCGAGGTTTTCGCACGCCGTATCGGTTCGCCCCTCAACTCCGGCGTGAGCCTGTTCCGCATGGATCCAGCGACGGGTCAGCTGGTGCTGGTCGCGGGCAACGACGATACGCAGAACAATGTCCCCGCAGCGGACGGCCAAAGCTTGCCGCTCTTGAGCGATTCGGCGCTCTTCGCCGGGCTGACCGCGGGCAGCTACTACCTCGCGGTGACGAGTCGGAAGAACGTCCCCGATCCGCTGCGCGATCTACAGCCGGGCGTCGAGGGGATCTTCGATCCGCATGTCTCGCACAGTGCCACCGCCGGGACGAGCATCGGCTTCTACACGCTGAACGTCTTCGTGCAGCGCGACAACACGGCTCCGACCGTCGTGTCCGCTTCCATCAGAGAGGGCGACGAACTCACGCAGGCGCCGACGCAACTCACGATTCAGTTCAGCGAAGCCGTCAATCTGCAGTCGCTCTCCTACGCGGCGTTTCAGCAGGAAGCCGCCGCGGCGCTGCAATCGGTCTACATCGAATCGGCGGACGGCACGCGTTACTTCCCGCGGCTGCGCAGCCTCGACGTCGCGAACCGGGCCACGTTCGTTCTCTACGAAGCGCTCCCCACCGGCACCTACACGCTCCATCTCTCCGGCGCCCGCGGCCTTACCGACTACGCGGGCAATCGGCTCGTCGGCAATCACGAGAGCGGGGACTACGTAGTTTCATTTACGGTCGACGCCCCCGCGCGGCAGCCGCAAGATTGGCTGAACCAGGAACCCAACGACAGCTTCGCGACCGCCCAGCACGTTGGCCTGCTGTTCCCCAGCGAGGTGCGCCAGGGCATTTTCTTCACGCGAGTCCACACGTCCGGCGCCAGCGATCGCGACGACTACTACCGCATCGAAGTTTTGCAGGATCAGAACTATCTCTTCCTGCTCACAAACCAGGGTTCCGGCACGCCGAAAGTGACGCTGTACAACGCGCAGGGCGTTCTCATCCCGACGGCGAAACAGGGAGCCACGGGCATTCTGGGCCTGCTGTCGCCCGGGACGTATGTGATCCGCGTGACCGGTTGGACGGCGGCGCAAGCGCCGCTCGCGGCGTACACGCTGAAGCTGACGACGGCCGGGAATTTCGAGAATCCGCCCCCCCTGACGCTCGGCCCGGCGCCCGCGCTCTATTCGCGGCTGGCGCTCGGCTCGGAATCCCCGCCCGTCGCGGCGACGCCGCAACCGCCCCCAGTCACCGTCAGCGTCGCGCCGTTCGTGGTTCCGCCGAGCCCTGGGAACCCGGCGCCGATCCCGGCGCCGCAGGTCGTTTCCTCGCTGCCGATCTTCTCGGCGCTGAGCGTGGGACCGGTGGGGGGCGCCCCGGCGCCGCGCGACGCCAGTGCGGAACTCGCCAATCGCTTCGCCGTCTCGCAAGTCGAGTTCCCGCTGACGCTCGGCGAAACCGTCGTCGTGGCCAACAACCCGGCGCCCAGCGAAACCTTCCTGGGCATTCGATTCGCCGACTGGACCCCCGTCCCGGCAATCCTCGATCAAATCTTCCGCGCCGAAGCGGGCACGCTCGAAATTCCCTTCCTCGTTGAACCCGAAGCCATCCCCGTCGAGCCGGAGCGCAGCGGCGAACTCGATGGCGAAACCGAGGCGATGATCATGAGCTTCCGCACGGCCGATGAACCTTCCGGCGCCACGGCGCTGATGGCGTGCTGCGTCGCCGCCGCGTATCTGTGGGTCGAGAAAAGGAAGAACCCTGGAACTTGCGAAAGCACTCATGACGCACCTCGGTGACAATCCCGGCGAAATCGACGGGCAAGACAGCGTCGGCACTGCGCAGGTCCGCCAACCTGGGTCGCACGCGGAACCGATCGGTCCGCTCCCCGATTCCGCCTCGTCGCAGTCTTTCCGCGTGCCGGCAACGCATCGGCTCACGCCGCTCCCCGCTTCGTCCGACGCGGAGCGCGACCGCTTCGCCATTCTCGGCCAACTCAGGCCCGGGCTCGAACTGTTCGGATTTCGCCTGTGTTTGCAGCTCGGGCAGGGCTCGTTCGCTTCCGTCTTCTTGGCGGAGCAGCTCGAGCTATCCAATCGTCAGGTCGTGATCAAGATCTCGGCTGCCGAGGGGTTCGAGCCGCAGACGCTGGCGCAGATGCAGCACACGCACATCGTGCCGATCTATTCCGTCCATGAAAATAGTTACCGCGGCTTGCGCGCGGTGTGCATGCCGTACTTCGGCGGCGCCACGCTGGCGCAGGTGCTCGACCATCTGTGGAGCGCCGGGCCAACTCCCGCGACGGGCGCGGAGTTCGCCGCGGCGCTCAAGGCGTGCGAAGCGCCCGCCGAGTTTTTGCCGCCGCTCGCGAACCATCCGCCGGCGCTCGAGTGGCTACGGTCGCACTCCTATCTGAACTGCGTCGCCTGGATCATCGCCCGTTTGGCCGAGGCGCTGCAGCACGCCCACGAGCGCGGCGTCGTGCACAGCGACGTCAAGCCGTCGAACATCTTGATCGCCGCCGACGGTCAACCGCTCTTGCTCGATTTCAACGTCGCGCAGAATCAACGCGCGGACGACGGCGCCAGCCCCTTCGGCGGTACCTTCACCTACGCCGCCCCCGAACACGCCTTGGCCATGGTCAATCTCGGCGCCTCGTACGCCGGCCCCGTCGAGCCGCGCTCCGATCTCTACTCGCTCGGACTGGTCATGCTCAAAATGCTCACCGGCCAAAATCCGTTCGAACGCTCCGACGGCTTCGCCCTGCCCAGCCAACTCCGGGAACGAGCCCTCGAGCGTCACGCGACCCGTCTTTCCGCCCGGCAAGTTCGTCCGGACGTCCCCTGGAGCCTCGAGAGCATCGTGCGGAAATGCCTGGCGTCCGATCCCAAGCAGCGCTACCAGCAAGGCGAGCATTTGGCCGAGGATCTGCAACGCTACCTGAGCGACGAGCCTCTTCGCCACGCCCCGGAACTGAGCCGCGTCGAGCGATTCCACAAGTGGTCGCGCCGCCATCCGCGGCTCACTTCCTGGGCGTCGCTGGCGCTGGTGGCCGTGCTGATTGTCGGCAGCGCCGGACTCGCCGTCGTCGCCGCGATTGATCGGCAGCAACAAACGCAGCAACAACTCGACCGCGCCCACGCGCGGGAGCTAAAGCAGAAAGTCGAAGCGGGGACTTTGCGGGCCCTGTGCCTGGTCAACACCGTCACCGATCTGACGACCGAACTCGCGCCCGGTATCGCTCTGTGCACGCAGACGCTCGCCATCTTCCACGTCCTGGAGCGCGACGACTGGCAGCAGCAGGCTCCCTGGACGAATCTCGCGCCGGAAGATCGCACCCCCCTCGCGGAGAATGTGCGCGAGCTGACGCTGCTGCTCGCCTGGGCCGGCGTGCGCAAACATCCTCAGGACGCCGGCCAACTCGAGCGGGCGCTGGCGCTGCTGGAGCGTGCCGAGCGCATCGAAGGGCTCGCGCCGTCGCGCGCCCTCTGGCTCGATCGGGCGCACTACCTCGAAAAACAAGGCGACTCCGAACGGGCCCGCCATGCCCGCCAGCACGCGGCCACGCTCGAACCCGCCAGCGCGCAGGACCACTATCTATTGGCCACCGCCTTCGCCCGGCAAGGAACGCTGGAGGCGCTGCGCGCCGCGATCGTTCAGCTCGATCGCGCTTTAGCCCTCAACCCGCGCCATTACTGGGCCCTCGCCCAGCGCGGCATCTGCCGGCAGGAAGCGGGCGAGCGCGCCCTGGCCGTCAGCGACTTCAGCGCCTGCGTCGGCCTGTCCCCGGACTTCGCCTGGGGCTACTTCAATCGCGGCTACGCTCTCGCCAAGATCGGCCATCCCCAACAGGCGCTCGCCGACTTCGGCCTGGCGGTGCACTACGATCCGGAGTTCGCCCCCGCATACGTCAATCGCGGCCTGCTGCACCTGGAACTCGGCAACTTCGCTCTGGCCCTCGCCGACTTCGAGCGCGCCCAGCATCTGGGCCGGGACGACGCGTTTTTGCACTCCGGCCGAGGCGTCGCTCTGGAATCGCTGGGCAAACATCCGGCCGCCGACGAGGCGTTTCGTCTGGGATTTGCCCGCGCGGAGACCTTGAGCGAGGCAGGCCATGCGCGTCTGGCGTGGGTTTACGGTTCCGCCGTCCTGAAGCGAAAGCCGGCTGAGGCGCGGGCCGCCTTCGAGCGATCGCTCCAGCTGCGCCCACGCGATCCGCACGCGCTCTTCGGCTTCGCGCGGTGGGCCATCGAGCAGAATCGGCTCACGGAAGCGCTGGAGCATCTCCATCGCGCCGCCGACGTCGATGCGAACTTTGTCGAAGCGCGCCGTGCCCGCGCGCTAGTGCATGCCCGGCTCGAGAACTGGGAGTTGGCACGGCAGGATATCAACTGGTGTTTGGCCAAGGAGCCGCACTCGGGCGTGACGAATTACGCCGCGGCCTGCGTGACGGCGCTCGCTGCCAAACCAGGAGCGCCGGCGATGCTCGCCAAGCAGTCGCTGACGCTCTTGCGCCAGGCCCTGTCGCTCGACTATGGCCGAGACAAGGCGGCGACCGACCCCGACCTGGCGAACCTGCGCGGCCTACCGGAATTTGAGCAGTTGCTGGCGGCGAAGGCCGCTCCGTGAACAGCGCGCAGGACCGGTCGCGTCTCGGAATGCGCCGCACCGCGACCGCTGCGACAACGTGCTACTTGCCCCAGCCGTAAGGATTGGCGTAAGGACTGTAACCCGCGTGACGGAAGTATTCCGGCGCGCCGTACGAGCCGTACGAATAGGGGGCGGGAGCCGGATAGTGCTCGATTTTGGGCGATTCCGGAGAACCCGGGCTAAAGGGATAACCAATCCCGGCGGAATAATAAGGTTGGGGGCCATGCCAGGCGGACGAGTACCAGCCGCCGCCGTACCCGCTGGGGACGGCGAGGGTGTAGTAGCCAGGTCCCAGGCACAGAATCTTGGCGACGCCAGGGTGATCGGAGTAGAAGGAAAAGCCGATGCTGCCGCTTAAGTTCGCGTTGAAATTGCCGCGAAACCATCCTTCGGCCCGCGTTTCGGCCGCGCAGGCAAGCAGGGCGAGCAAGGTGAACGTCTTCATCGCTGGATCTCTCGGTAAGTGAATGCATCCTCCTGATGGCCAAAAATTTCCTGCCCAAGCATGCCCCAAGGAACCCGGATCTTGCCGGGGCAAGCGGGAATTTCCGCCGAATTGCCAAGTTTTATCGCGGCGAATCCTGAAGAATTGGCGCAGCTTCGCCGGCTTCGCATACAATACTGGCATGGGTAGTGCGAAAGTCACGTTTTGGGGGGCGGCTCGCGAAGTCACCGGTTCGATGCATCTCGTCGAGACCGGCCGTCATCGGATCCTTCTGGACTGCGGCCTGTTCATGGGCGCCAGTCGTTACGCTCAGGATCGCAATCGCCGATTTCCCTTCGTCCCGCAAGAGATCGACGCCGTGCTCATTTCGCACGCGCACATCGACCATTGCGGCAATCTCCCGCATCTGGTCAAGCAGGGCTTCCAGGGTCCGATCTTTTGCACGCCGGCCACGCGGATGCTGATGGGCATCATGCTCAACGATTCCGCGCGCATTCAGCAGGAGGAAGCCGACTTCGCCGCCTGGCTGGGCAAGGACGAGTCGAGTGCGGGGGGGCTCTACACCGCGCGTGAGGTCGATTGGGCGCTGGAGCAATGTCAGGAAGTGGCTTACGACGAAGATACCGAGATCGTCGCCGGCGTCACGGCACGCTTTCTAGACGCGGGCCATCTCCTGGGCTCCGCCATGATCCACCTCTCGTTCGTCGGCGGCAGCTCGCTCTGCTACACCGGCGACCTGGGCCGGTCGGTCCTCGAATTCCTCCGTCCGCCGTCCGAAATTCCTCCTAGCGACGTCATCTTGTGCGAAAGCACCTACGGCGGCAGGACGCACGCGCCGATGCGCGAAATGCAAACGCTGCTCCGCGACGTCGTCGCCAGAACCGCCGCCCGTCAGGGCAAGGTTCTGATTCCCGCGTTCAGTCTGGGCCGCGCCCAGATCGTCGTTCATTACATGCAGCAGTGGATGGCCCAGGGCTTGATTCCGCGGTTGCCCATCTACGTCGATAGTCCCCTCGCTTCGGACATCGCTCAGGCGTATCGCCATTTCCCCGATTGCCTGTCTCGCACGGCCATCAACCCTGCCGCGGCCGAGGCGCAGTACATCCGCAAGCACGCCGACAGTCGGGAGCTGAGCCGAACGCCGGGCGCGTGCATTCTGGTCGCCTCGGGCGGCATGTGCGAGGCGGGGCGCATCCTCAACCATCTCGAAGCGAATCTCGACGACCCGCGCAACACCGTCGTCCTGGTCAGTTATCAATCGCCCGGCAGCCTCGGCAAAAAGTTGCTCGAGCGCGGGCCCACGGTGCGCATCCGCGGCAAGAACGTCAACAAGTGGGCCGACGTCGTCGATCTCAACGGTTTCTCCGGCCACGCCGACCAGCGCGATCTCGTCGGCATGCTGAAGCCGCACGCGGACAGCCGAATTTTCCTGGTGCACGGCGACCCTGTGCAATCGCTCGCGCTCGCCGACGCGCTCGAAGAAGAGAGCGTGCTCGACGTCACGATTCCGCAGCGCGAAGACGAAGCGAATTGGTGACTTGCCTCAGCCGTAGCGCCCTGGTAACGTACACTCGCTGAACGCAATTTCGGGAGCAACGCCTTGAAACGCTTCGCCGTCATCATCTTGGCATGTATCGCCGAAGCGGCTTTCGGTCAGATCGGAACTTCTCTAGAACCGAACAAAGCCGACGTATCCCCGGACGTGACGGCCCTGGTCCGCGGAAACAACACGTTCGCCTGGGAATTGTTCCAACAGACGAGCCAGAACAAGGGAAATATCGTCATCTCGCCGTTCAGCGTTTCGACGGCGCTGGCGATGACGTACGCCGGCGCCCGCGGGACGACGGCGGAGGAAATGGCCAAGGTTCTGCGATTCGACCTGCCCGGCGACCGCTTTCACGCGGCGAACCGCGAACTCCTCGACGAACTAACCGGCGACCGCGAGGCGACACATCAGTTGTACGTCGCCAACGCCCTTTGGGGGCAACGCGGCTATCCGTTTCACAGCGACTTCATGCGAATCTCCAAGGAACGCTATCTTGCTACAAATCGAGAGCTCGACTTTGCGGGCAATTCCAAGCAATCCCGAGAGACGATTAACCGCTGGGTCGCGGAACAGACGAAGGACAAGATCAAAGAGTTATTCGTGCCCGCGGACGATGACAAGTTGAGGACGACGCGGTTGGTGCTGACCAACGCGATCTACTTCAAGGCCTTGTGGAATTCCCCCTTTCCGAAGAGCCAAACCAAAGACGCGCCGTTCGAAGTTTCCGCGGCCGACAAACCGAAGGTCTCCATGATGCATAGCGGCCGAATCCCGCTTCAGTCACATTTGGGAGCGGACTTCGACTTCATCGAAATTCCTTATCACGGCGACCGGATGTCCATGGTCGTGTTGCTTCCGAGACTACAAGGAGGCCTGGCGGAAGCCGAGAAGAGACTCACGGCGGCAGAACTGCAGAAGGGGTTGGCCCAGCTTGCGCCGATCTCCGCTTACTTGGTGATGCCGCGTTTCAAAATCACCTTTCGGACCTCGCTCAAGAACGATTTGCAGACGATGGGCATGAAGATCCCGTTCGCCGATGGCGCCGATTTTTCAGCCATGTCGAGCTTCCAACCACTCAAGATCGGCGACGTCGTCCACAAGGCATTCTTCGACGTCGACGAGACGGGAACCGAAGCGGCGGCGGCGACCGGATCGGGCATCGTTATGGCCTCGCTAGGCACCACGTTTACGATAGATCATCCGTTTCTCGCGCTGATTCGGGATCGCCGCACTGGAAGCATTCTGTTTATTGCCCGTGTCAGCGATCCGAGATCGTGAAACTACATTCCTGACCTGGAGGTGTTATGCGTATCGCCAGTATGCTGTGTGTGTTCCTCATCGCCAACGGCCTGCACGCCCAGAACGATAAGAAGCCTCTCTTCAGCGACGATTTCGAACATAGCGCGGAGGATTGGCAGCCGAGCGACGCCAAAGCGTGGAAGATCGAAGAAAAAGGGGGTAGCAAACGCTATGTCCAGTTCCAACAGAGCAAGTTCACGCCGCCGCACCGAAGCCCGCTCAACTACTCGCTCATCAAGAACGTCCGCGTCAGCAATTTCGTCCTGAGCGCCAAGGCTCTCAGCACCGGCAAAGACGGCGCCCATCGCGATATGTGCCTTTTCTTCGGCTACCAGGATCCCGCGCACTTTTACTACGTCCACATCGCCAAGAAGGCCGACGACCGCGCCAACCAGATCTTCATCGTCAACGGCAAAGACCGCGTCAAGATTTCGACCACCAGCACCGACGGCACCCCCTGGGACGATGAATGGCATGCGGTGAAAGTCGTCCGCGACGTCGATTCGGGCAAGATCGAGATCTACTGGGGCGACATGAAGAAGCCGATCATGACGGCGCAGGACAAGACGTTTACCTGGGGCCAAGTCGGCATCGGCTCGTTCGACGACACGGGACTTTGGGACGACGTGGTGTTGTTCGGCGACCGCGTGGAAAAGAAGTAGGCCATGCAGATCAACAACGTCGAAATCGACGACACGTTCGCCGAGGCGTTTCCGATGTCGTGCGCCCGTCTCCTGGTGACGGCGGAGACGCCCGACTGGGCGCTGACCGCGGGACAGACCGCCACCGGCTTCGCCTCGTCGGTGATCGGCTGTGACGTCGAAGCGGGCATCGAACGTTGGCTACTCCCTGAAGAGACGCCCGACGGGCGGCCCGGCGTCAGCTTGCTCTACTTCGGCTTCAGCCGCGACGGCTTGCAAAAGGCCCTCATCAATCGCGTCGGACAATGCATCCTCACGTGCCCCACCACCGCCTGCTTCAACGGCTTGCCGCTCGTCAAAGACAAGAACCTCAAGATCGGCGGCAGCCTCCGCTTCTTCGGCGACACCTTTCAGGTTAGCAAGAAGATCCTTGGAAAACGGTACTGGCGTCTCCCCGTCATGGACGGCGAGTTCCTCTGTGAAGACCTGTTTGGCACGCAGAAGGGCGTAGGCGGCGGCAACTTTCTCATCCTCGCCGAGAATCAAAGCGTCGGCCTCAAATCCGCCGAACGCGCGATTCAGGTCATGCGCGGGCCCAACGTCATCATGCCCTTCCCCGGCGGCGTCGTCCGTAGCGGCTCCAAGGTCGGCAGCCGATACAAAAAGCTGAAGGCGAGCACCAACGACGCCTACTGCCCCACCTTGCGCGGCCTGGTCAAGTCCGCGCTTCCCGAGGGCGTGAACGCCGTTTACGAGATCGTCATCGACGGCCTGGATCAAGACGCCGTCGCCCACGCCATGCGCGTCGGCATCCGCGCCGCGTGCATCCCGGGCGTCGTCCGCATCACCGCGGGCAACTACGGCGGCAGCCTCGGGCCGGTGCATCTTTACTTGCACAAGATTCTGGAAACGTAGAGCGATCGCCTTTCGTAGGGCAAGCGGCCTCCCTTGCCTCTGCAGAGTAGTGGGGAGTTGCAAACCCCCAACCCACACAAAAGAAGGACCCGAGGAAAAAGAACACAGAAGCGGACA
>JBBQPM010000145.1:0-17461 GCA_038217425.1 Gemmatales bacterium | reverse complement strand
AACGAAAACCCAGGGATGGCTATCCCTGGGGAGTTCTGAGACCGCAGCAAGTTTGCCCAGGGATTGCCATCCCTGGGCTTTCGTAGAAAAATCAAAACAAAACGACGCGAACAGGGCATGTCCGCGTCGTCGGGCAACGATATTTCAGCGGCGGGCGTTCACGGTCCGATCGCTTGACCGCCTCGTTCGCCGGTGCGGATGCGGACGGCGTCGTCGATGGGCATCACGAAGATTTTGCCGTCGCCGATGGTACCGGTTTCACCGACGCGGGCGGCATGGACGATGGCTTCGATGGCGGCTTCGACGAAGACGTCGTTGACGGCGATTTCGAGTTTGAGCTTGGGCAGGAGTTTGACCTGGAACTCGGTGCCGCGGTAGACCTCGGTGAAGCCGCGTTGTCGGCCGCACCCGCGGACGTCGCTGACGGTCATGAGGTAGACGTCGTGTTCGTTGAGGGCCTTTTGGACAGCCTCGAGTTTTTCGGGGCGGATAATGGCCACAATCATTTTCATGGAAGAGGATCCTTTGCTGAAACGTTAGAGGGCAGAGGAAGCCGGCGCGGGCCGGAGATGAAGGTAAAAAAAAGAGAGCCGGGGAACGTCAAGACCCGATCCGACGCCCCCGACTCCCCCTCTCCAGACGCATACCGATCTCCCTGAGGGAAGAGAGACCGGAGTAGACCGTGCAGGCCGTTAGGCCTCGATTCGAGTCTTCACAGATTGCTTGGTGCTATCTGCGAGAAGTTTTTGCAGGTTCGAGCGAAGTTTCTCCTGATCGCCGCCCCGGAACTGGAACTTGGTTCCCTGCAGGGTGGTGATGAAGGGATAGACTTCCTTGAACTCCGCCGGGATCGACTTGTTCGGCTGGCACAGCTCGGACCACACCTTGCGAAGCTGAACCGAGTCGACGCCGTCGACGACGACCTGGAACTTCTTGAAGCCGTTGGGCGGTAGTGCGGCCGACTTGGGCTCGTAACCGGAACCGATGCTCGCAGACTCCATGGCCAGCCCGAAGTCGAAACCGGTTTCGCCATGCTCGGTGCGATCGAGGCCTTCGATTTCTTCCTGCTCCGTCACGGTGAAACCCATGAGGATGTCGAGTCCCTTGGCCAAGGCGAAGCTGACGACAAAAGACAGCACGGCTGCAATCATAGCAGCTTTGAACTGAATCGCGACCTGAGCCGCACTGGCAGCCGCGCCGATATCGACGTTCACGTCGGCATAGGTCCACATGTTGCAGAACATGCCGGTGAGGATGGCGCCCAAGAATCCGCCGACGCCATGAACGCCGAAGGCGTCGAGCGAATCGTCGTAGCCGAGGATCGCCTTGATGTTGACGGAGACATAGCAGACGACGCCCGAGATCAGGCCGATGATGAGCCCCGCGTGGGGGAGCACAAAACCCGAGGCCGGGGTGACCGCGACGAGGCCGGCGACGATTCCCGATGCCAATCCGAGGCCGGTCGGCTTGCCGCGATGAATCCACTCGACCGCGACCCAGGACAACCCTGCTGCGGCGGCCGCGGCCTGAGTGGCCGCGAAGGCGGAAACTGCCAGGGCGCCGCTCTGCACGCCGCTACCGCCATTGAAGCCGAACCATCCGAACCACAGCAACCCGGCGCCGAACAGAGTGAGCACCATGCTGCTGGGATGGATCGCCTGTTGCGGATAGCCGATTCGCTTCCTGAGGACGATGAAGCACGCAAGGCTGGCGAAGCCGGCGGAAATATGAACCACCGTGCCGCCCGCGAAATCCAGAGCGAAGAGGCCGGCGGCGTTTGGCTTGCCTAGATATCCGACGGCATTGCGACCCGCGGTTTCCGCAAGGGCCGTGCCCGCCGCGTTCAACTGCCACCAATCGAGCGCCCAAACCATATGAGCGAGCGGGCAGTACACGAACACCATCCACACCAGAACGAAGACGAGATACGTGCGAAAGCGAATGCGTTCAGCCAGGGCGCCGCTGATGAGCGCGGGCGTGATGATGGCGAACATTCCCTGATAAAGCATGTGCAAGTAGATCGGGATGCCGGTGTTGGGCAGCATCTGTTGCGGCTTGATGCCGTTCATGAAGATCAGGTCTTTACTGAACCCGAGGAAGCTGCCGCTCTCTCCGTAAATATAGGGGGCGCCGAAAGCGAGCGAATAGCCGATCCCCATCCAAAAGACGCCGACCACGGATAAGCAGATCATGCTATGCATCATGGTGGCCAAGATATTCTTCTTGCGCACCATGCCGCCGTAAAAGAGGGCGAGACCCGGCACCATGAGCATGACGAAAGCGGTGGAAACCATCATCCAGGCCGCATCGGCCTTTTTGTCGGCAGCGGTGACGTATTCAACTTCTTCCTTGCGCTCTTTCGCTTCTTGCTCTTTTGGAGTCAATGCGACTTCTTCTTTCTTTTCCTCGGCCGGTTGAGCAAAAACGGCTCGATCAGGCATCGCGAGCAGCAGCCCGATCAGGAAACACGGAATCAAAAACCATCGCAATTCAGAGCCCTCCAAGATGTCGTCATGGTTCGGAAAAAGCCACGGGAGAGGAGACACTGGAACATCGACCGCCCCCAAACCGCACAGTGCTTCGTGAAGGAGGGAGTCTGAGTCGAGTGAAACCTATCGAAAGCAAGCGGTATGCCAAAACCGCGGCTTCGCTACATTTTGAGGCGCAACCTATTATTCAAATGGTGGTTGTGTAAATTTATGGCCTCTGAGACCGTTATGCAGCGGGAAATCGAGCTCTAATTTGCTCCTGAAACGTGCCTTCACTCCAGGCGAAGGGTGCCCAACGTTGAGGCAGCGGTGCTTGATATGCAACAACTGATGCCCTTTCGCACGCCCTCATACAATGATTTCACCCTTCCCCATTTCTCTTAGGAGACCGCACATGAGACTGCCGATGCTCCTCGCCTTCCTGGCGACCGGACCCCTCTTCGCTCAGGAGATCAAACCGACGCTGGCGAATGTCGCGTACGGCACGCACGAACGTCAGGTGCTCGATTTCTACAAGGCCGACTCGACGTTGCCGACGCCCGTGGTTCTGTACATCCATGGCGGCGGCTGGGTGCGCGGCGACAAACATCCCGTCGGCAGCATGCTCGGCTGTCTCAAGTCGGGAATCTCCGTCGTGGCCATCAATTATCGCTACGTCCAGCAGGCGCACCTCGCGGACGTCAAACCGCCCGTCAAGTGGCCGCTCGAAGACGCGGCCCGGGCGCTGCAGTTCGTGCGCAGCAAAGCGAAGGAGTGGAACCTCGACAAGGAGCGCATCGGCGCCACCGGCGGCTCGGCGGGGGCGTGCTCCAGTCTTTGGCTCGCACTCCACAGCGACATGGCCGACCCCAAGAGCAATGATCCGGTCGCCCGCGAATCGACGCGCCTGTGGTGTGCCGCGGTCACCGGCGCGCAGACGTCGCTCGATCCCTTGCAGCTCAAGGAGTGGACGCCCAACAGCCGTTACGGCGGGCACGCGTTCGGCTTCATGGACCCGAACAACCTGCAGACGCGCGACGCTCAGTTCGCGAAGTTCCTGGCCGCCCGCGAAGAGATATTGCCGTGGATCAAGGAGTATTCGCCCTACGAACATGTGAGTGCGGACGATCCGCCGATCTACTTGAGTTACGGCGAAGCGCCGGCGTTGGGCAAGGATCAGAAGGATCCGACGCACACCGCGAACTACGGCGTCAAGCTGCAGGAGAAGCTCAAGAGCGTCGGCGTGCCGTGCGAGCTGGTGTACGCCGGGGCGCCGAACGTGACGCACAAGCAGCCGGTGTTATTCATGATCGCGACGCTCAAGGCGCCAGCGAAGACGAAGTGAGCTCGCGATTCGTGGGGCACGTTTAAAACGTGCCGTGTCTCGCGCGGCACGTTAAAAACGTGCCCCACGTCGATTCATCGCCGGTTTCTCGACTGCCGCGAAGAACGGGGAGGCGCCAGTAACTCCTGCAGGATAAACGCGTTGGCGAGCGCTCCGGGATCCTTAAAGAGCTGCGCGAGGCTCGCGTTTTTCGCCGGCGGCGGGACGACCGGAGCGACGTTTATCGTCGTGAGCGGCGTCGGGGCCGGCTCCAGGACGACTGGTTTGACGGGCGGCGGAAGCGGGAGGAGCGGCCGCGGTTGCGGCGGCATGGGCCGCGGCTGCCGTGGCATGGGCCGAGGTTGCGGCGGCGCCGGCGGCAGTTCTGGGTAGACGAAAAGCGACGTCTGCGCCGACTCTTGCTGCCGACGCAGCCAGGCGAGGAAGTAATCGAGCGCGTACGCCCCGACGACGAGTGCGATCATCGCGCCGGTGATCAGACCTTCGATGCCGATCTGCATACATGCTCCTTCTTACGGGCGATTTTCGTTGATGATCGACTGCTTCTGGGTTGCGCCCATGCCGGCGATGGCGCCGCGCATGTCGGTGTCGGCCTGGAGGTTCTTGAGGTTGTAGAAGTCGAGCACGCCGAGCCTGCCGCCGCGGAACGCCTCGGCGATCGCCTGCGGAATCTGTGCTTCAGCCAGGATCATCAGCGCGCGATTCTCCTCGACGCGCGCCTTCATTTCCTGCTCCGTGGCGACGGCGGCGGCGCGGCGCTCTTCGGCCTTGGCCTGGGCGACGCGCAAGTCGGCGCCCGCCTGGTTGGCCTGCAGCTGGGCGCCGACGTTCTCGCCCACGTCGATTTCGGCGATGTCGATCGAGACGATCTCGAACGCCGTCTGCGAATCGAGCCCGGCCTTCAGCACCGATTGCGAGATGAGATTCGGATTGGCGAGCACGTCGGTGTGATGGTCGGCCGTGCCGATGGCGCGGACGATGCCTTCGCCGACGCGGGCCATGATCGTCTCTTCGGTGGCCCCGCCAACTAACCGATCGAGCTTGGTTCGCACGGTGACCCGGGCGCGCGCCTTGAGCTGAATGCCGTTCTTGCAGATGCCGTCGAGCGTGGTTCGGCCCTTGGTCGGATCGGGGCAGTCGATCACTTTGGGATTGACGCTGGTGAGCACCGCTTCGAGCACGTCGCGGCCCGCAAGATCGATGGCCGACGCGATGCGCCACGGCAGTTCGATACCCGCCTTGTGCGCGGCGATGACCGCCTTGGCGGTGCGGTCGACTCGGCCATTGGAAAGGTAGTGCGATTCGAGTTCCTGCGTGGTGATCGGTACGCCGGCCTGCACGAGGGCGATCTTCTGCGCGACGATCATCGGATAATCGACGTTGCGCAGCTTCATGCCGACGAGTTCCGGCAAACCGATCTTGGATTTCGTCAGGTAGCACTGGATCCACAGATTGAGGAAGCTGATGAAGACGGCCGCGAATGCGACGACCGCAATCAGCACGACGATCAGGACGATCATGAGGACCATGTTGTTTTCGAACAAAGCTTGCATGCACTTCTCCCGTACGTGTTTTGTTGTAAATGCGAAAGACTAACCGATTTCGTTCTGAATGGGAAGACTAACCACAGAGAGCACAGAGGGGAAAACGAAAGGACTCGGACTCTCCTCGCTTCTTGCTCTCTGCCTCTGTGTTAATCTTTTTCCTATTCCCCCGACGTCACCCCGGGCATCGGCCGGACGATCACCCGGCCTTCGCGGACGTCGATGCACTGCACCCAGGTTCCTTCCTCGATCATGAGTCCTTCGCTGATGACGTCGACGCGCTTCCCCTCGAACTCGGCGATGCCGGCGGGGAGCAGCCGCGTCACGGTTCGGCCCAGGGAGCCGCGCAGCTTCTCGAGTTCGCGTGCCGCCGGCGATTGCGCCAGCGTCTCGCCTGGTTCGTCGTCCAGGAAGATGCGTCTGCCCCATGCCGTCCGCGGCCCCAGCTGGAAGATGCCCGTCACGAGCAGATAAATCGCCACCATCAAGCCGACGAGCGAGAGCAGCCCGACCATCGGCCCCGCCGTGAACGTCATCGCGGCGCCGGCGACCAGGCAGCCGATCGAGGCGACGAACAGGATCCCGCCCGAAAAGAGAACCAACTCGACGACCATGAGAATCAGGCCGAGCACGATCAGGAGCAGCGCCCACAGCAGGTTTTCCATTAAAGTTCCTTGATCACGATGCGGTAGCCTTCGACTTCGATGACGCGGATCTCGCGTCCCTCACGGATGAACTCCCCCTCGGCGATGACGTCGAGGAAATCGCTGCCGAACTGCGCCTTGCCCCCCGGCCGGCACGTGGTGAGCGTCACGCCGATCGCTCCCAGAAGATGCGCATACCGCGGCCTCGTGATTTCGGGATCTGCGGGAGGCTCCAGCACGAGACGATTGGCGAGCGGAATGTGCGGCAGGAAGTGAATCACCACCGCCGACGCGACTCCCGCCGCGATCAGACTCCCGGTCAGCATGGCCAGGCGGGCGCCGAGTTCCGCCCAGTCGCCGGTCGTGGTCGGCATCTTTTCAAGCGTCACCAGCACCAGGCTGCCGAGCACAAGAATCAGGCCGGCGATGCCCGTAAAGGCGAAGCCGGGAATGACCAGCACCTCGATCACGATCAGCGCCAGTCCGAGGACGAAGAGGAACGCCGCCAGCACCGGGAATTGCCCGACGAACGAGTACGACCAGAAGAAGAGGACGAAACAAAAGACGCCGAGCACGCCCGGAACCGCGGTGCCGGCGAGTTTGAGTTCCAGGAACAACCCGAGCACGCCGAACGCGACGAGGAGAAAATTCACCCAGGGTTGGCGAAAGAACTCGGCCAACTGGTCGAGCCAATCGTCGCGGCTGAAGCGCACTTGATGACTTTCGTAGATCGGATCGAGGCTGGCGACATCCCCCTTGAGCGCCCACCCTTCTGCCTTGGCCCAGTCGGCGGGAACCTTCTTCGGATTGTCGTGCACCATGCCCCCGACGTTCTTCTCCTGGGTTTGCCGTTTGGTGTAATAGCGTGTCCGGCCTCCGTCGACCGCTTCGTAAACTCCGGTCGTGTGATCCAGTGCTGCTTCGAACAGCCCGTCGGGGATCTCGCGCTGGCGCACGAGATCCAGCAGCGCCGGGGCCAGCGCCTTGCGTTCGTCGGCGGAGAGATAGGCGAAGTCGGCGAGTCCGGCGTTTTCGCCCAGGTAAATCTTGTCGCAAGAGAGGGCGACGAACGTCGCCGAGCCCAGCGCCACGTTCGCGGGGACGATGGCGTAGGTCTTGACCTGGCGCTCGCGCAACTGCCGAACTTCCTCGGTAATCTCACGTGCCGGCGCGATCTCGCCCTGAGGCGAATCGAGATGGAAGATGATCAGGTCCGCGCTCGCGCGCAATGCAGCGTTGAGCCGACGGCGTAGCGATTCGGCCTTGGCGCGATCGAGCGGACCGCGGACGTCGAGATGGTAAGCGAGCGGCTTCGCCTCCTGGGCAAAGATTGCCGCCGGCGCCAGCAGAAGGAGTCCAAGGGTAATGCGCTTAAAGTTCATGTCGTATCTTATTGTAGGTTGAAGGATGCGAACGCCCCCCTCTATTCAACCATTCGCGTTTCCGGGCGGAAAATTGGACCGCGGCGAAAAAATATCCCATACTTGGGAGTGAAAAGACTTCCACGTCGCTTTCCGGGAGCCAGCCCGTGAACCTTTCCCTCGCCGCCATGGCCCTGCTCAGTCTGAGTTTAGGCCAATCCAATCTCGATTTCAGCAAGAAATCGCTCGAAAAATGGGACGGCCAGGGCTTCGCGTATACCAACGCCGACGTCGGCGCCTGGAGCCACGATGCCGTCGCGGTCCAGCGCAAGGGGATGGTCCGCTACCTCTTCGCGATTCCGAACCAGGCGATCCGGATCACCTTCCGAGCCTACGCCAAAACGGAACAAGGGGATCCCGATCAACGTCTGGAAGTCGTCCTGGCGAGTAAAAACAACGTGCCGCTGGCGCGTCGCGTGAAAACCTCGACCGGCTGGCGCGAGGCGCCGCAGCTGCTATCTTCGTGGATCGGCAAGCCTCGCGAATATTCCTGGGACGTGACCGCGCTCGCCGGACAGACCGCGCAGATCGTCCTGATCGACAACGACAATCGGCCCGGGCATTACGTCTTCGCCGGCGACTTTCGCATCCATGCCAGCGCGCCTCTCGAACCCAACCTCGACGCCGACTTCACCCGTTTCATGCTCGAGCTGCGGAAAAAACGCAACCTCAGCCCGTTCGCCCGCTTCGACAGCAAGCGGTACGTCGCCATCAGCAACGCCAGCGAAGACTTCACCAAGGAGCGGCTCCAGAATTGCGAGATCTTTTACGATCATTTCGTGAGCCATTTTCAGAAGCAGGGATTCACGGTCACGCCGCCGACGCAACGGCTCATGCTCGCGATCTTCGAGGACCATAACGGTTTCGATGCCTACTTTGGCCAAATTATGCCCGCGGGCATCGCCGGCGTTTACCACACGCCCACCAATCGCCTGGTGCTCTACGATCTGAAGGAAAACCGCGCCATTGCCGCGTCCAAAAAGAACGCGCTCAGCCAGGGGATGCGCATCAACGACGTCGTGCAAAAGTGGGCGTACGTCGAGACCACTGTGCGCAAGTTCAACGACATTTCCAACGACCTCAACCTCTCCACGACCATGCACGAATGCGCCCATCTCATCGCCTTCAACTGCGGACTGTTGCAGCACGACGGCGATGCGGCGTGCTGGGTCGTCGAAGGGATGGCGACCTATTGCGAGGCGACCGATCAAGGCGACTGGACCTCCCTCGGCGGCCCCAACCCGATGCGCATCCGCGACCTGATGCATGCCCGGGGTAAACACATTCCGCTCATTGATCTGGTGCGAAACGACGACTGGCGCAACACGTCCCGCGTGATTTCAGGATACGCCCAGAGCTGGGCATTATTCCACATGCTCTTCCGCGAAAACCCGCAGCAGCTCCGCAGCTACCTCAAAGGGACGGCGACGCGCAAAACGTCGGAACATCGGCTCGGCGATTTCCAGGAAGCGTTCGGCAGCCTCGAATCGCTGCAACAGCGGCACGTCGCGTATATCCAGCGGATGATCAAGGAACATCCGCCTGGTCAGTTGCGTTAACGGAGCGCTTGCAACCGCTTCCACACGTCCGCCGGCTCCGGCGCCGACTTCCCTTGCGACCAAGCGGCCCGCACCTCGTGCAGCAGCGCGACGGCCTGTTCGTCCGCCGACGGCTTGGCGGGCGCGGGTTTCGCCCTTATCTCCGGCGGCAGCTGATAGTCCCGCGGCAACTTGTCGTAACCGTTCTTGTGGTCGTCCATGGTTTCGTTGCACAGGCGGTCCGCCTCCGCGTTCTCGGCCCGCGGGATATGCCGAAACTCGACCTTCTTGATCTTTGACGCGACCGCCTTGACCGCCTGATAGATCGGCAGGAGGTTCGCATTGCGGACCTGATAGACCCCCTTCATTTGCTTGACCATGAGTTCGCTGTCGGAAAGCAGGAGGACGTGCTTGGCGCCGAGTTCGTGGGCATGCTCGAGGGCCTTGAGGACGGCGGTGTACTCGGCGATGTTATTGGTGGAGGTGCCGAGGAAGGCGCTTTCGTAGAGGGTGTCCTCGCCGGGGCGATCGATGACGTAGCCGTACGCGGAAGGGCCCGGATTGCCGCGCGAGCCGCCGTCGGTGTGGATGGTGAACAGGTCGGTCATCGTATTTATCTCGTCGTTCGTAAGGGAAGCGGCCTCGCGTGCCATTCGCAGCAGGCAAGCGAGGCCGCTTGCCCTACGGGATCACCCGTTGATGCGTCCGCGGATCTCGCTCACCACGTCCGCCACGGCGATGCGTTCCTGCTTGAGCGTGTCGCGGTCGCGGATTGTCACCGTCTGGTCCTGTGCCGTCTGCCCGTCGACCGTCAAACAGAACGGCGTGCCCGCCTCGTCCTGCCGGCGATAGCGCCGGCCGACGGCGCCCTTGTCGTCGAAGTAGACGTTGAAGTGCGGCTTCAGCGCGCGATAGATCTTCGCCGCCGCCTCGGGCATGCCGTCCTTGTTGACCAGCGGCAAGATCGCCGCCTTGATCGGCGCCAGCTTGGGGTTGAAGCGGAGCACGATCCGCTCCTCCATCTTGCCGTTGGCGTCGGGCGCCTTCTCCTCGGAATACGCCTCGCACAGGAACGCCAGCGTCGCCCGGTCGGCGCCGGCGGACGGCTCGATCACGTGCGGAATATACTTCTCGCGCGTCGACTCCTCGAAGTACGACATATCCTTGCCGCTCCCCTTGTACTTCGGCTTGCCGTCGGCGCCCAACTCGACCACGAGCTTCCCGTCCTGCTTGACGAGCTTCCCCTCCATGTGGCTGCGCAGATCGAAGTCGGCGCGATGGGCGATCCCCTCGAGTTCGCCGAACTCGCCTGCGGGCAGAAACGGAAACGCGTACTCGATGTCGGCCGTGCCGCACGAATAATGGGCGACCTCGGCCGCGTCGTGTTCGCGCAGCCGCAGCCGGTCCTTCGAGAGACCCAGGTCGAGATACCACTGGTAGCGGCGAGCCCGCCAATATTGATACCACTCCGGCGACGACTTGGGGTTGCAGAAGAACTCGATCTCCATCTGCTCGAACTCGCGCGAGCGGAACGTGAAATTCCTCGGCGTGATCTCGTTGCGGAAGCTCTTGCCCATCTGCGCGATGCCGAACGGCACCTTGACGCGCGAACTATCGACGACGTTCTTGAAGTTGACGAAGATGCCCTGCGCCGTCTCGGGCCGGAGGAACGTGCGGCTCTCGTCGGTCCGAATGGCCCCCGTGTGGGTTTCAAACATGAGGTTGAATTCGCGCGACTCGGTCAAGTCGCCTCCGCAGTGCGGACAGGGCGTTTGCAAGCCTGTCTGACCTTTCTGCTCGGTGGCGAGATACCTCAGGAGCGTCGGCAGATCGAGCCGGAGGTCAGGATTATTTTGCAAATCCTCAGCGAGCCAAGAGAGCGTAACCTCAGTGTTTCTGACCGCTGCCAGGCCGGGAGCGAGCTTTTTCCCTTTTTTTTGCGACCACTGGAGCGTGCGCACGCCGTTGAACTTAAGTAGATCCTCCCATGCCGTCGCTTCCATGGTTTCCGCGAAGGACTTGACCCAATCTGAGTCTTTCAACATGTCCCAAACATGATCCGCACGCACGAGTCTTTTGCATTGACGACAGGTCTGCATCCAATCGTGGAAGAGATCGTAATGGCCGGAAACCTTCCAGATCTGCGGATGCATGATGATGGTCGAATCGAGGCCGACCATTTCGTAGGGCGTCGGCGCCCCGCTGAGGACGGCGATGTCGTCGTGGGCGGTGACCATCTCGCGCCACCACGTCTCCTTGACGTTGCGTTTGAGTTCGACGCCCAGGGGCCCGTAATCCCAGAAACCGTTGAGACCGCCGTAGATTTCGCTCGATTGAAAGAGGAAGCCCCGCCGTTTGCAGAGCGACACCAGCTTTTCCATTTCCATGACCGACTCCCAACTCGAATTTTCCGCAAGCCCAGCGGGTGAGGTACTCCGAACCCCTGGGATAATCGCACTCCGGCAGCCGGATCCCAAGGGTTCGGAGTACCTCACCCGTTGGGCTTATCGATGCATCATTCTATTTTTGCCAGTGGCTTTTGACGATGCTGACCGCATGGACTTCCAGACGCAGGGGATCGCGGCGAAGTTCGGGGACGAGCGAAAATTTGTCGATCGCCTGGGCGGCGACAAGGTCGTCTTGGAAGCCCAGCTCGGCCAGGTGCACGCCGCCGCGCGAGATCTCGAGGGCGCCGGCGAGGATTCGGCCATGGTTTTCGAAGGAGTCCCAGGCCATGCGGGCGCTGTCGTTGAGACGGACGTCGCTGCCGTCGCCGCACTCGCTGAGGCAATCGACGAAGGCGCCGGCGAGGAGCGTGTCCTCGAGCGCCGGTTCGCCTTCGAATCCCGAACAGATGAGATGAACGGGCCGCGGATCTTGGCGAAGCGTGGCGCAGACGGCGCTGAAATTGACGAACGCCGCGGCGAAGACGCGCTCGGCCTCGGCCGCACGCAACAGGGCCCGCGTGCCGTTCGTCGTCGTCATCACCAGGATCAGATCGTGGCACTTCTTCGCCGTGTATTCGCTCGGCGAGTTGCCCAGATCGAACCCCGGCAACGGCTTGCCCTGGCGCTCGCCGGCGAGCAACACCTTGCCCGCGGGGAGACTGCCGGCAAGTTCGCGGGCTTCCTCGACCTCGGCGCAAAAGCGGACCTCTTTGCAACCGGCGGCAAACGCGTGCACGATCGTGGTCGTCGCACGCAGCACGTCGATGACCACTGCCTGGCTGCCCTGCAATCGGCCCGCAGGAATCAGGCTCGGCAAGAGATGTACCTGAACTTCACGCACCGCGGCCATGGCTGCATTCCTTTCGGCTCCGCTTGCTCCCAAAATGTATGATACGGATTGGGCGAGCGGGAAACGTTAGTCCCCCGGTACTTGACCCATGCGATGCTCCTACAAATCTCCGATACCACACGTACCGGAGGACTAACGTCCCCCGCTCGCCTCCATACAATGATGTCGTTCCATGGATGCCCCCAACGCGAAGGATCTCAGATGGCTCGCAAGGCTCACGCCCCTGCGGAAAACGGCGCCCATCCGAAAGAGTCGGCCCCCGTCACCGTCCCCGATTTCCTCGCCGCCAAGGCTCGCGGCGCCCGCCTCTGTCTGCTCACCGCCTACGACTACACCATGGCCCGACTCCTCGATGAGGCCGGCGTCGACGGCATCCTCGTCGGCGATTCCCTCGGCATGGTCGTCCAGGGAAGCGACACCTCGCTCGGCGTCACCATGGACGAGATGGTCTACCACACCCGCCTGGTCGCCAAGGGCATTCGCCGAAGCCTGCTCATCGCCGATCTGCCGTTCATGAGCTACCAGATCAGCCCGCAACACGCGGTCGAAAATGCCGGGCGCCTGCTCAAAGAAGGGGGCGCCCAGGCGGTGAAACTCGAGGGAGGCAGACGCAGCATGGCCGCCCTCGAAGCGATCACCCGCGCCGATATCCCCGTCATGGGACACGTCGGCATGACGCCGCAATCCGTCCGTAAGTTCGGCGGCTTCCGCGTGCAGCGCGACGAAACCCAAATCATCGAAGACGCGCTCGCCGTCGAGGAAGCCGGAGCCTTCGCGATCGTCGTCGAATGCGTGCCGACCGACATCGCCCTGAAGCTGCGCGAGGCGGTCCGCATCCCGACCATCGGGATCGGCGCCGGGGTCGGCTGCGACGGCCAAATTCTCGTGACGCACGACATGCTCGGGCTGTTCAGCGATTTTCGGCCCCGGTTCGTGAAGCAGTTCGCGGACGTGGGGAGCGCGATTCGCGAGGCGGTAGAGGGCTATTGCCGGGAAGTGCGCGAGGGGACGTTTCCGGGGCCCGAGCACGCGTTTCACAAGTAGTGCATTTCTCAAGGGAGCGTCCATGGAAGTGATCTGTCCGAACTGTCAGAAGAAGCTGAACTTGCAAGAACAGGTTGGCGGGCAGCAAGTGAGTTGCCCGATGTGCCAGGGAAAGTTCCAGGCCCCGACGCTGCCGACGATCCCCTCCCTTCCGACGATGCCGCCGCTGGCTCCGCAACCGCCCGGGATCGCGGCCCGCTCGATGCCGGCGCCGAGCCCGGCCCCGGAACTCTACGCCGAGACGGTCCATTCCGAAGTTTCGGACCTCGCTTACGAACCGGCGCCCGTGGCCGCGGACGCCCCCGCGCAGGAATGCATCTGCACGCTGAAGCCCAGCGTCATCGTCTGGATCGCCCCGGTCTCGCTGACGCTGCTGCTCATTTTCTCCTTCTTCGCCTGGATCCAGGCGGACTTCAATCTCGGTCGCGATCTCACCCTCAAGGCGATGCTCTGGCAGTCGGGTTGGGAATATGTCCTGTTCGGCGTGCTCGCGATCGGGCTCGCCTGGCCGCTATCGATCCTCGCGCTGGCAGTGTCCTTGGGCGTGGTGCGTCTCCCGGATCCTTCGCTGCGGAAGTGGATCCCCGTGCTCTGTCTCGGCTTGATTCTCGTTCCCTGGGCGATCCTGGCGGGCCATTACGCGTCGGCGCAGTTCCAGAGCATCAATTTCACCGGCCTGGGCATGAAACTCGGCCTGCGCGTCGCGTTCCTGGCCATGGTCGGGCTCGCCCTCGACGCCTGGCTCGTTCGCCGGGCGGAAGCGAATCTCCCCTGGCCCCAGGTAACTCTTCGCTGGTGAGGATTCGTAGGCATGGAACCATACGGCATTGCACTACTGGGTTGCGGCACCGTCGGCAGCGGCGTCGCCAAGCTCCTGCTCGAGCAACCCCAGCGACTGGCTGAACGCGCGGGGCGCCCGCTCGAATTGCGTCGCATCGTCGTGCGCGATCCCAGCAAAGTTCGCGACGGCATCCCCCGGCATCTGCTCGGCGACCTCAAGTCCGTGCTCAGCGATCCCAAGATTCACGCCGTCGTCGAAGTGGTCGGCGGTAGCGACTGGGCGCGGACCGCGATGCTCGAGGTCCTCGCCGCCAAGAAGGACGTGGTGACCGCGAACAAGGCGCTGCTCGCCAATCACGGCGCCGAGATCTTCGACGCGGGTCGGCGGCACGGCCAGGCGATCGCCTTCGAGGCGAGCGTCGGCGGCGGCATTCCGATCATCGCCGCCCTCATGCAGGGACTCGCCGCCAATCAGATCCTGTCGCTGCAGGGCATCCTCAACGGCACCTGCAACTTCATCCTCACCGGCATGAGCGACCAGGGCCGAAGCTACGCCGACGTCCTCGCCGAGGCGCAGAAGCTGGGCTACGCCGAGGCCGATCCGACCATGGACGTCAACGGCACCGACTCGGCGCATAAATTGGCGATCCTCGCCCAGATCGCCTTTGGGGTGTCGATTCCGCTGGAGAAGATCCCGCGCCGCGGCATCGACGGCATCGACGTCGCCGACATCCGTTACGCCCGGGAGATGGGGTACGTGATCAAGCTGCTCGCGGAAGCCTGGCTACAACCGCCGGGCCGGCTGGCGCTGCACGTGTCGCCGGTGATGCTGCGGGCGACGTCGCCGTTGGCGCAGGTGCGCGACGCGTTCAACGCCATCTTCGTGGAGGGGGACGCCGTCGGCAACACATTGTACTACGGCCGAGGCGCGGGGCAGATGCCGACCGCGAGCGCCGTGGTCGCCGACCTGATCGACATGGCGGTGGGCCGGGCGCAGCAGACGTTTCGTTCGCTCAAATTGTGGTCGAGCCCGTCGAAGGGGATCACGTTGCGCGAACCGGGCGAGGTGCCGTCGCGCTACTACGTTCGTCTGATGGTGCAGGATCGGCCTGGCGTGCTGGCGGAAATCACGCGCATCCTGGCCGACCATGCGATCAGTATCTCGTCGGTGATCCAGCACGAGGCGGTCGGCGAAGTGGTGCCGCTGATCATCATGACGCATCTGGCGCCCACGGGCAGATTCCACGAAGCGAACGCCGCGTTCGCCCGGCTCGCATCGCTGACGGCGCCGGTGGTGTATTACCCCGTCGGCGATTAGACCGTCTTTACCGCACGTCGAGAATATTGCTCCCAGAGCCGCGACCGCCACGAAGCGGCTTGACGTGCCAGGGAGTTTCAAGCCGCTCCGTCTAATAGTCGCGGCTCCTTGACTCGCTGATTTCCTCGCCAAGCTCCGATCTCATGGCTTCGTGAACGCCGAGATCAGGAGACGCGGAACAGAGCCCCCAGCCCCCCGAAGCAGCCATCCGAACTCGGTGCGCAAGTAGACGAGCCCAAACCGTTGTTGAGATGTAAGAAACGAACCCGAGTCCCGCCTCTTCGGAGAATTCATGCTCAAGCTCATCCTCCCCGCCTTTGCCGCAATCGCCATGTTCTGCGGCTCATCCAGCGTCCAGGCCCAGTATTTGCAACAAGGTTACCACCAAGGGCAAGGTTACGGCCAGGGATATCGCCAGCCTCACCACCACCAGAACTACGGCTCCCCGCATCACGGTGGCTACGGAAATCCCTACCGCCAATCGAACTACCAAACTCCGGTCACCCCGTGGTGCGGGACGCAAGCTCCTACGAACAGCAACTACTACGGCTCGCAGAGCGGGTACTACGGCCAATCCCAGTACGCTGCTCCGTACCAGAGCAACTACCCGAATTGGCAACCGAGCAACTACTACCCCCGCGGTTATTAACTTTCTGGGGGATGGTGAGAGAGCTTGGAGCCAGAAGGAGCTGGGCACGTTGCTTGCCGTCGGCATGATTCACTTCGGCCTTACAGGCCGAACACAAGAACGACCTAGATCGTTTAGCGTATGTATTTCACATCTGTCACGGCGAGCCGGATCGCGTCAGCGCCGGGAGTACAGGTAGATTGCAAGTTCTCGAGGCTCCGGGCGCTGACGCGACCCGGCTGGCCATATGCAGTGCAAAAGTTAACAGCAGCGGGCTATCGGGTCAGCCTCCGAAACGCCTGTTCAAGCGATTCCATCGGTAGGCCGATCACGTTGCTCATGCTCCCCTCTACGATGCGGACGTAGGGATCGTTCTCCTCCTGAATCGCGTACGCACCGCTGCAGCCGACCCAGGTGCGCGTCGCCAGGTACGCATCCATCTCGGCGGACGTCAACTTCGCGAAGGCGACGCGCGTCATTTCTTGCCAGAGGATTTGCACGTCGTCGGGTCGGCGCCAGAGCGTGACGCCGGTCCAGAGCTCGTGCTCGCGGCCCCCCAACTTGGTGAGGATGCGGCGCGCGTCGGCTTCGTCGTCCGGCTTGCCAATCACTTCACCGTCGATCCAGCCCACCGTGTCGGCCGCCAGGATCCAGGCGTCGGCGAACCCGGGTGCAACCGCGGCGGCCTTGCGCCAGGAAACGTCGTGGACGAAATGGCGAATGTCGGTGCAGCCGACGCCGATCGGTTCGTCGATGTTCGCGGGGACGACGTCGAAGCGGTAGCCCGCCTTCTCCATCAAGTAACGCCGGCCCCGCGAGCCGCTGGCGAGAATCAGGCGCTGAGGCGGTTGCTGGACCATGTGCTCAAAACCTCCCGCAGGCTGGGCCAAAGACGATCGGGCGAAAGTTCGCGCATGCAGTCCATGCGGTCGCACGTCTTGACGTAACTCCCCGCGCAGGGAACCTGGGTTTCAACGACGCGGTGCTGGGCCCCGAACGGCCCGGTCTTGCGGCTCACGGTGCAAGTATAAGGAGCGACGACCGGTCGGCCCAGAGCGACGGCCAGGTGGAGCGGTCCGGTGTCGTTGCCGAGCATGAGATCGCAGGCGCCGAGCACGGCCGTCAGTTGCGGCAGCGATGTTTGACCGACGAGTTCCAGGACGCGGCCGGTCAACTCGCGCGCCGCTTCGCGCGCGAGCAGCGCCTCGTCGGGAGCGCCGACGAAGATCGCAGTGCCGCCGAATTCCGCCTGCGCGCGGCGTACGACCTCGGCGAAGTGCGCGGGGGGCCAACGTTTGGTGGTCCAGCGGGCGCCGACGCCGACGGCGAGCCAGGGGCGTGGCCAGCCGGCGAGTAGGTTCCTCGCCCACGCCTGGGCGCTCGCGTCGATCGGCAGCTGAAACGCCTTGTCGATGCCGCCCGCGCCGAGATGTT
>JBBQPM010000144.1:0-17527 GCA_038217425.1 Gemmatales bacterium | reverse complement strand
CCGCGGGGGTGGTGGTCCCCCGGGCTGTACCGCCACCTGGCTCGCCAGAATCCATTGGCGCACCCGACGGTTGAAACGATCTAGAGCAACCCCTTGCTTTCTGAGATAATTCGATAGACGCCGCGAATCTTTTTTGACGCGGCCCAGGAGAGGGATGTTCGAGATGTCTACCATTGCAATTCCCCGAGCCACCTTGGCCGATCTCGCGAAAACCGACGGAAAGGCCGAGTTAATTGCCGGAAGGATTGTGCCGCTCATGGCAACTGGATTCCGTCCCAACCGCGTTGCAGCGCGTATCTTTCGGAGTCTCGACGATTTTGCAGAAGCGGCGGGCCAAGGCTTCGCATTCACGGACAACATCGGTTACGCGGTCGCCGAATTGACGTCGGGCCGAGAGTCGTTTTCGCCCGACGCGTCTTATTTTCCAGGGCCGGCTCCGGAAAACGACATGACCTTCGTCGACGGCCCGCCTTTGTTTGCGGCGGAAGTGCGCAGCGAGAACGACTTTGGCCCCGCGGACGAGATCGCCGTCGCCGCCAAGCGAGCCGACTATTTCGAGGCCGGCGCCCAAGTCGTCTGGGACGTCGATCCGATTGCCAATGTGATCCGTTCGTACAGCGCCAGCTCCCCTCACCAACCGCTCGTCTTCCGCCCCGGCGCGCAAGCGCACGCCGAGCCCGCGCTCTCGGGTTGGACTCTCGACGTCGATTGGCTCTTTCGGCCGTAAAGTCCAAACTCGAGATCGCCGATCAAATCCGCCGCATCGCCTCTCGGCTCTCCTCGAAACGAAGCTGCGGCCTCCACGGCTTGCCCATCTCTCCCATTTCCTGCCCCGCCAAAGGTTCGGCTTGATTCGCGTTTCTTGCTGGGTTACAAGGCAAACCCTGGAGGCGAAGATCCTTCGCCGATGTATATGTCCCAGGTCGAGGGGAGCCCAACGGGACGGGACTTCACCGCTCGGCTTTTTTTCTGAGAGGAGATCGGTAGTGAAGACGACATGGATGTTCGTTGCCGCCTTGGCGACGGGAATGGGTTTCGCCGGCGCCGTCAGCGCTCAGGGCGTTCCCTCCGCGTCGACCAAGGTCGCCGTCATTAACATCGGTACGGTCTTTTCGAAGTACGAAAAGGCCAACCAGATGAAAAAAGAAATGCAGGATTTGCTCAAGCCCATCCAGATGGAAGCCGACAAGTTAAAGAAGGACATCCTCGACTGGACCAAGGCGCTCGAAACGGTCAAGGAACCGATGCTTCGCTCGCAGTACGAGAACGGCATCGTTTACAACAAGCGCAAACTCGAAGACCTGAGCCGCGAGGCCCAGAAGAAGGTCGGCAAACGCCAGGAAGAACAGCTCGTCCAGCTGTACAAGGATGTCCATACGGCCATCGGCGTCTACTCGCAGGCCAGCGGCTTCCACCTCGTCCTGGGTTACGGCGACCCGCCGGATCTGGATCCGTTCAGCTTCATGGGCATCACCCGGAAGCTGCAGGTGATGGACGGCGGCGGACTGACGCCCCTGTGGTGGATGCCCGGTTCGAATCTTGATATCTCCGCGGGCGTGGTCACCATGCTCAATCAGTCGATTGCGGGAGGCGGCGGGAATCCGACGCTCGCCCCCAAGACGAACTAACGAAACTCGGATCGTAATCTGGCGGCCAAATCGGCCGCCAGACTTTTTCACTTGCAAGGATGCAACCGTGAGATCTCTTGGCTCTCGCTCGCAACGTACCCTCGCCCAAAACGCTACCGTGACCGGCATCGGTTACATCACTGGCAAAACCGTTAAGCTCACCTTTCTCCCCGCCCCAGCGAATTCCGGCATCGTCTTCGCTCGCACCGATCTCGGCGCCTGCGTCTCGGCGCGCGTCGCAAACGTCGTCGCCACCGATCGCCGTACCACGCTTGCCGACGGACCCGCACAAGTTACGCTCGTCGAACACGTGCTCTCGGCCCTCGCCGGCATGCACGTCGACAACTGCGTCGTCGAACTCGACGCCCCCGAACCCCCCGGCATGGACGGCTCGGCCGACGCCTTCGTACAGGCGCTGCGTTCCGCCCGCATCATCGTGCAGCGCGAGAAACGCCCCATCTTCAGCGTCGCCGAGCCCGTCTCCGTCAGCGCCGGCGATGCGACGATCTCGTTTCATCCGACGCCAGCGCAGCAACTCAAGATCAGCTACGTGCTCAACTACGGCATGGCCTCCGCGATCGTGCCGCAGATGGCGACCGAGATCATCGATCCGGAAAATTACACACGCCAGATCTCGCGCTGCCGAACCTTTCTGCTCGAAGAAGAGGCCCTTTACTTGCAGAAGCAGGGCCTGGGGAGCAAGTCGGAGGTTTCGGACCTGCTCGTCTTCGGGCCGCACGGTCCGATCCGCAATCGCCTGCGCTTCGGCAACGAGCCGGCGCGACACAAGATTCTCGATATCGTCGGCGATCTGTCGCTCCTGGGCGTCGACCTGTGTGGGCACATCGTGGCGTATCGTTCGGGGCATCCGCACAATTTCGAACTCGCGAAGAAACTGCACGCGGCGATGCGAAAAACTCCGGCGAAAATGCAAATGGCGAGCGGGGGGCGTTAGCCCCCCGGTACGTGATACACGTACAGAATCGTCAACGCGCCGTGTTGCAGGTGCATCACGTACCGGGGGACTAACGTCCCCCGCTCGCCTTAAGAAGGGACCTCCCCTATGAATCCGCTGCGTTTGGCCGTCATCGGCGTCGGGCATCTGGGCAAGGAACACGCCCGCATTCTCGCGTCGCTCGAAGGCGTCGAGTTGGTCGGCGTGGCCGACGCTTCGCTGGAACAGGCGCGAACGATCGCGCGGAAACACGACACGCAGGCCTTCGCCGACTTTTGGCCGCTGCTGAATCTCGTCGACGCCGCGTGCGTCGTGGTGCCAACGGTTTTTCACGCCCAGGTCGCCCGCGAATTTCTCCGCCGCGGCATCTCGCTCCTCATCGAAAAACCGCTCGCCCCCAGCGCTGCCGAGGCGTCGGAGATCGTCGATCTCGCCCAGCAGCATAAATGCGTCCTGCAAGTCGGACACATCGAACGCTTCAACCCCGCCTTCGAAGTTCTCAAAGCTCGGCCCCTGCGTCCCTCGATGATTAAAGCCCAACGCCTCGGACCTTTTACCGGCCGATCCACCGATATCGGCGTCGTGCTTGATCTGATGATTCACGACCTCGATTTGATTCTTGACCTGGTGCAATCCCCGGTCCGCCAAGTGCACGCGACGGGGCTGTCGGTGTTTGGCGCCCACGAAGATTACGCGTCGGCGCGCATCGAGTTTACCAGCGGCACGATCGCCGAGGTGACCGCGAGCCGAGCCAGTCCGACCGCGCAGCGCACGATGCAGATCTGGGGCCCGGAAGGTTTCGCCGACGTCGACTTCGGCGCCCGCAAGGTGACGCTGATGCAGCCGTCGCCGAGCGTCCGCGCGCACGGCCTCGACCCGGCCAAGCTCGATCCCGCGTCGCGCAGCCGAATTCGCGACGAACTCTTCACCCGGCATCTGGAATTGACGACAATCGAAGGGCAGGCGCAGGATCAGCTCACTGCCGAGTTACGGCATTTCACCGAGTGTGTGCGCACAGGCCGGGAGCCGCGCGTGACGGGCGCGCAGGCGCGCGACACGGTGATCCTGGCGGAGCAGATCTTGGCGTCGCTGCGGAGTCATCGCTGGGAATCGGGCGGCCAGGGGCCGATGCAATTGCCGGCAGCGCAGGGGTCGCTCTTTCCGCAGCGCGGCGAACAAGAGGCGGCGGCGTAGTCATCATGAAAGCCCAGGGATGGCTATCCCTGGGAACGCACCGGAGATCGTAAATTTCGGCGAATGCAGATTGGATCTCGATTCGGGCACTTCCCCAGGGATAGCCATCCCTGGGCTTTCACCGCGACTTTTCAATTCACGTAGCGTCGTCCCGTCTTGAGTTTCTTCCATTCCACCAGCACCGCACGGCTGAGATTCGTCCCCGTCGCGTCCAATTTCATCAAGCTCTCGACCTCGCGTAGATGCTTTACGAACCCCTCGTCGGTGACGGCGGTGTTCGCCAGGTTCAACTCTTGCAGCGCGGGGAGTTGGCGCAACGTCGCCAATCCCGCGTCCGTGATCTTGGTGTCGTGCAGGTCCAATTCGCGCAGCCCTTTCATCTCGGCGACAATTTTCAACGTGTCGTCGGTGACGTCGGGGTTGGCCAGGAACAAGACCTTGTACTTCGGATCGGTCTTGGTCTTGAGGACGGCGTAGTCGAAATCCGGGACGCCGGTCAGCACGAGATGGATTTCGCCGTCGATGGTTTTCTCGTAGGGAACGGCGGGATTGTCGAAAACGCGGTGCAGCGCGACCGCGCCGCCGGCGACGCTGCCGCCCAGCAACGCCAGCATGAACGGCGACGCCGCCTTCTGGAAATGAAACGGCACAAAGAGCAGCGGGAACGGCGGAATCGCCCAGAGTTTGCTGCGTCTCCCGGCCAGCACGGTCAGCCAAACGTAGGCGAACACGACCATGCCGCCGGCAACGATGAGGATTTTTAAAGTATCCGCTTCGCTCAACATCGCTTGGGTCTCACGTTTCCAGGGCCTGTCGTAAACGGGCGATCTGTTCCGGCATCGTCCGCGGCGGCTTGGGCGTCTTCTGGCCCAGGCGAGCCTCTACTTTCAGCACGATGACCACCGGGCCTTGGCCCGCGAGCGCCGCGTCGGCGCCCTGCTCCCAGTCCGCGAGCGACTCGAAGGCGTAGACGCGCTCGATGCCGGCGCCCTGGGCCAATCGCACGAAGTCGGCGTGCCCCGTCCCGGCGGTCGGTTGGCCCCCCGTCACTTCGTACAGACCGTTATCGAGAATCACGAGAAAGAGGGGCGCCGGGTGATGCGCGATCGTCACCAGGGCGCCGAGGTTCATGAGCATACAGCCGTCGCCGTTGAGAACGATGACGCCGAGCTTGGTTTGCCCCAGCGCCAGCCCCAGGCCGAGCGCCGGACCCTGGCCCATCGACGACGGCATGTAATGGAAATCGAGCGGCGTATCGGACAGCTCGGGCCAGATGCCGGTCGAACTCATCGTCGTGACGATGACGTGATTCCCCCGCTTTCGCGCGACGACTTCCAGCGCTTGCCGTTGCGTCATGAGCATGGCGTTACTCCGGATAAAGGAGGGCGTAGGGAGACCCCGAGGCCCGGGCATTGAGTAGTAGTCGCGTCAATTCTGGCGGGCCTTTTTCGCGGTCGATCATCTCGTACGGAATTTTCCAGGCCTGCAGGATCGGCTCGGTGAAGAGCGGACAGGTATCGAGCGTCTTGCCCTGCTGATGCAGGAAGAAGCTGCGCACGCCGACCACGAAAGCGAGCGGCAGCTTGAGGTCGATCAGGAAATTGCGTAACGCGTCGCCGGCCTCGAAGAGCCCCGTGCATTGCAGCAAGATGAGTGGCTTTTGCCCGGCCAGGTGCAGCCCGGCGGCGACGGCAAACGCCTCGCCCTCCCGACACACGCGGATCAGCGGCAAACCCTCGGGCCCCGCCAGCGCCGACTCCCAACGGCCCAGATCGCTATCGGGAATCCAGACGACGTGCGTCACGCCCGCGGCCTTGAGCGCGGCAACGACTTGTATTCCTTCCCACATGGTTTCCTCCGCCGACATTGTATGTCTTTATTCAGCGTCCGATTCCCGTAGGATAAACAAAAATCTTCCCCGCGGATGACCTCATGCCTGCCGCCGATCCCGCTGCCCTTCGCGAACTCGCTCAAGTCTACAAGACCATGGCCCAGGAAATCGGCCGAGTCGTCGTCGGCCAAAGCGAAGTCATCGAACAAATCATGATGGCCCTCTTCACCCGCGGCCATTGTCTCCTCGTCGGCGTCCCCGGCCTCGCCAAGACGCTGCTCATCCGCACCGTCGCCCAAATTCTCCATCTGTCGTTCAAACGCATCCAGTTCACGCCCGATCTGATGCCCGCCGACATCACCGGCACCGATATTCTGCAGGACGACGCGACCGGCAAACGCCGCTTCGTCTTCCTGCCCGGCCCGCTCTTCGCCAATATCGTGCTCGCCGACGAAATCAACCGCACGCCCCCCAAGACGCAGGCTGCCTTGCTCGAGGCGATGCAGGAACACCACGTCACTGCCGGCGGCGAGACATATCCGCTGCCGCAACCCTTCTTCGTGCTGGCGACGCAAAATCCGATCGAGCAGGAGGGGACGTATCCGCTTCCCGAGGCGCAGCTCGATCGCTTCATGTTCAATATCCTCGTCGGTTATCCGAGCCTGGCCGAGGAGATCGAGGTGATGAAGCAGACGACCGGCACGCGCAAGATCGAGCTGGAGGCGCTGCTCACGGGCGAACAGATCGCGCGGATGCAGGATCTGGTCCGGCAAGCGGTGGCGGCGGACCACGTCTTCGCCTACGCCGCCCAGCTGGCGCGTGCCACTCGGCCCAAGGATTCCTCCGCCCCGAAGTTCATCACTGAATGCGTTTCGTGGGGCGCCGGGCCGCGCGCGAGCCAGTACCTGATTCTCGCCGGCAAGGCCCGCGCCGTCATGCAGGGACGCATGCACGTCACCACGCAGGACATCCAGGCGATCGCCAAGCCGGTCTTGCGACATCGGCTGGTCACCACGTTTCACGCCGACGCTCAGGGGGTCACGCCCGACAGCATCGTCGACAAACTCCTGGCCCACATTCCGCAGCCGCTGGCGCAGGCGGCGGGGGACGTGCGATGAGCCGATTCGCCGACCCGCAACTGATCGCGCCGCTCAGTCGGCTCGCACTGCAGGCCCGGCAGATCGTCGAAGGCTTCCTCACCGGACTTCATAAAAGCCCTTACAAAGGGTTCTCCGTCGAGTTCGCCGAGCATCGTCAGTATTACCCCGGCGACGAGATCCGCCACATCGACTGGCGCGCCTTTGGCAAGACCGACCGCTACTACATCAAGGAATACGAGGAAGAGACTAACCTCCAGGCCTGGATGCTGCTCGACGCCAGCGGCAGCATGGCGTACGGGCCGAAGTTCGAATACGCGTGCCTGCTGGCCGCGTGTCTGTCGTACTTGATGCTGCATCAGCTCGACGCGGTCGGGCTGTGGGTCCACGATCACGACGTGCGCGAAAGCCTGCCGCCGCATGCCCATTCCAAGCATTGGCTGCGTCTCGTGCAGATGCTGGAAGCGGCACGCCCCGGCGGCGAGACGGCGCTCGCGCCCCTCTGGCACCGCCTGGCGGGACAGCTCAAACGCCGAAGTCTGATCGTGCTTCTCTCCGACTGTTTCGACGTGCTCGAAGACCTGGTCCTCGCCCTGCGTCACTTCCGCCATCGCGGCCATGAAGTCTTGCTGCTGCACGTCCTCGCCCCCGACGAAATCGAGTTCCCCTTCACCCGGCCGACCGAATTTCAAAGCCTGGAGAATGAGCAGAAGGAGCTGATCGATCCGGTGCTGATTCGCGCGGAGTACCGCGCACGCTTCGACGCCTTTCGCGCGGAGTTGCGTCTGCAGACGAGCGACATGAAGGTCGACTACCACCTCATGCGTACCGACGAGCCGATCGACCGGGCGCTTGGCTATTATCTCGCGAAGCGCGGGGGCTAAATGTTCCTCGGCCTCACCAGCGGTTGGTTGCTTCTGGGGTTGGCGGGGCTGGCGCTGCCGGTGCTCATCCACTTGCTGACCCGGCGCCGACACGAGGTGCTGCGCTGGGGCGCGATGCAATTCCTGCGTCAGCCGACGCGCCAGCGCGCCCGCCGATCGTTCGACGAACTTTGGCTTTTGCTCGTGCGGTTGCTGCTGTTGGCCCTCATCGTCTTCGCCCTGGCTGGCCCGTTCCTCGGCGGGGTCGACGGATTCCGCCCGCGCCGCGACGTCGTGCTCATCCTGGACGCCTCCGCGAGCATGGACCTCGCCATCCCCGGACAACCCAGACCCTGGGACGAAGCGAAGCGCGCGGCGCTCGCGAAACTCGAGGAGCTAAGCGACGAAGACCGCGTCGGCGTGGTGCTCGCCACCCACCCGCCTCAGCGCCTGACGCCGCATCTGACCAAGAACCGCGCGGAAGTTCGCCAGGCGCTGGAGTCGCTGCCGAGCCCGCGCGGATCCGCCGACGGAGCGGGGGCGATTGCTGAGGCGTGTCGGCTGCTGGACGAAGACCCTCGGCGTGCCGAGCGGAGCCTCTGGCTCGCCTCGGATTTTCAGCACTGGGGCTGGGGCGACGACGACGCACTGCGTCGCTGGCACGCGCTCGCCGGCGAACTCAAGAAGGATTCGGGCCATGCACGAACCGCGCTCGAGACGCTGGCGCTCACGGCAGCGCAGGAGTCGCTTGGCCCCGTCAACGTGGGCCTGTCGCCGCTTCGGCCGCAGCGCAGCGTGGCGGGGGTGGGACAGAAAATCGCGTTCACGGCCGACGTGATTCTCGAGCGCCATCAGGGCACGCCAACGCCAACGACGCTGGAGGTGAGCATCGATGGCAAGGCGAGCACGAAAGTCGACCTGCCGACGCTGAAGACCGCGTCGACGCCGATCCGGTTCGAGTTGACGTTCACGGAACCAGGGCTGCGTCGCGTCCGTGCCGCGTTCACAGCGCCGTCCAAATACTGGGACGCATTCGCTGCCGACAATTCTCAAGAGCGGATCGTCGAGGTGGCGACCGAGCTGCCGATTTTACTCATTGACGGGGGCGGCCAGGGACAGGGGTCTTCGTACTATCTCAGTAAGGCATTCACCGAGCCCGGCGACCCCAAAAAAGTTTCGCTAGTGACGCCGCGCATCGTGCGGGTGACCGAGTTTGAACCGGCTCGCGATCTGGAATTCGGCCCGCGCGTCGTGGTTCTCTGTGACGTGCCGAGCCTTGCCGATTCGCAGCGGCAGGCGCTCGAAGCGTACGTCCGCGCCGGCGGCAGCCTGTGGATTTACCTGGGGCCTCGCAGTGAGGCGAACCCGAGCGCCCTCCTGTTGCCGGGAACGTTAAGCGCGGTGAAAGGCGATGCGTTTCTGGACGGCGACCGCTTCTTGCATGCCGGGCTCGAGGTCTTCAAGAAGAGCGCCTTGAACGGCCTCGCGATTCGCAAACGCTGGAGGCTCGAGCCGGAAGCGGGGTCGATTCCCTGGGCGCTGTTTAACACCGGCGAACCCTGGCTCATCGAAAAACGTCTCGGCAAGGGCCGAATTTTGGCGAGCACGATCCCCTTCGATCGTTCCTGGGACAATCCGCTGACGACGGCGTGGGAGTTTCCCGTGCTGGCGCATGAGATCGTTTACGCCCTGGCGGATCTGCGCAGCGACGACTTCAACGTCAAACCCGGCACGCCCGTCCGGCTCGACCCGGACCGCATCCCGGGCTGGAATCGCAGCCAAAAGGGGCAAGCGTCGGGGAGTTGGCAACCGTGGGTCGGCACCGTACGTACGTTTACTGTCGCGAGTTGGCCTTACAGCGCCCCGCCTCCGGGGCCTGCGGGGGTTTACGAGATTCACGTCGAGGATAGCGCGCCGATTCCAGTCGCGGTGCTCGCAGACGCCGCGGAGGCGGACTTCGTTTACCTGACGCCGCGCGAATGGAAAACCTTGGTCGCGCTGCTGCCGTTCTCGGCGGAGACGGGCAGCGCGAGTTCGGACGCCCTACCGCTGTGGTGGGTCGTGTTGATGCTGGTCGTGGCGCTCCTGGGCGTGGAGTCCTGGCTCGCGGGCCGAATCGTGCGCCGCCGGGGCGTTCGGTGACGTCCCCAAGGGCGCGAGCAACAATAAGTCGTCAACAAAATTCGAGCCACAGAGAGCACAGAGGACTCAGAGGAATTAAAAAAGCATCCGAAAACAAGGTGTTGCCAGCTCGGTTACTCTGTGTCCTCTGTGGCTATGCTTGCAGACATTATTTCTGCCAGACGATCAAGGTGTTTGCAATTTGCTTGCGAACGTTAAACGAAGCAATCGATTAACATCGACGCAGCACCGCCGACAGGACGCCCAGGATCTTGATGTCGCGCGAGGAATCGACGAGGATCGGCGACATGCTGCCGTTCGCGGGCTCCAGGCGAATGATGTCGCGATCGCGGAAGAAACGCTTCAGCGTCACTTCGTTATCGATCATCGCGACCACCCGTTCGCCATTCTCGGCCGTCTCCTGCTTCTTGATGACGACGTAATCGCCGTCCTCAATGTGCGCCTCGATCATCGAGGTGCCGCGAACCTTTAGCACGAATCGATTGGGCCCGCCGAACACTTCGTCGAAGTCCAGACGATCCTCGTTCGCGATCGCAATCATGGGCGTGCCGGCGGCGACGTTGCCCAGGAACGGGAGTCCTTCCGAGGGCCGACGATGTCCGACCAGCTGAATGGCGCGGGCGGCGTGTTCCTCGCGTTTGATGATCCCCTTTTTTTCCAACGCCTTCAGATGGCACATGACGCCGTTGGGCGACTTGATCGCGAACGCATCGCCGATCTCGCGCACCGTGGGGCCATACCCCCGGCTCTCGATCTTTTCGCGGATGAAGTTGTAGATATTCTGCTGGCGCTCGGTCAGCTGACTGAAGTCCGGCATGACTTACCCTCCGTTTTGGTAAAAGTCCGGATGAAAGGTGGAAGTGATCCTATAACCAGAATCATCTTGTACAAATCAACAACCATTCATCCTGAACCTCAGTATAGAATACGCCCGTTCACATGTAAAGGCCAGTTAGTACTTTTTTTTCGAAGGGCGACGTGCGAGCGCAGCCCTACACTGGAGGAAGGAGATGACACATGGACATCATCGGCATCGGGACGGACATCGTCGAATGCGCGCGGATCGGCACGATGGTCGAAAAGCATGGCGAGCTGTTCCTCGAGCGCGTCTTCACGCCGCGCGAGATTCAGTACTGCCAGGGGAAGAAGCACGCGACCGAACATCTCGCGGGACGCTGGGCGGCGAAGGAAGCGATCCTCAAATGCCTGGGAACCGGCTGGCGTAAAGGGATCTGCTGGACCGACATGGAGATTCGCAACGACCCGGCCGGCGCTCCCAAGGTGTTCCTGTGCGGGGCGGCGAAGGATCAGGCGGAGTCGATGAAAATCTCGGACCTGCTGATTACCATCTCCCATTGTCGTGAATACGCGACGGCGTACGCGCTGGCGCTCCGCAAGGACTGACATGCCGGAACTCCCCGAAGTCGAGACCGTGGTCCGCGACCTGCGCGCGCCGCTCGTGGGCCGAGCCATCGCCAGCGTACTCGTGGGGGACAAGAAACTCCGGCGCAGTCCCGGCGCCAACCTCGAGGCCCTCGTCGGCAGGACGTTTCACGGCATCGAACGGCGCGGCAAGTGGATCTGCCTCGATTTGGCCGGTCCCTGGCTTCTCGTTCACCTGGGAATGACGGGACAGTTCACGTTCGCCGCCGCGCAGCTACCGCGTGAGGATCACACCCACGTCGTCTTCACGCTTGGCCCGGGCGGCGAGGAGTTACGTTTCCGCGACATCCGCCGATTCGGCAGCGTCAGTCTCTACGCAACGCGCGCCGACCTTGATGCCTTCTTCGTCAAGCAGTTGCTGGGGCCCGAGCCGTGGGATCTTGAACCCGCTTCCTGGTTCAAGAGGTTAAAAGCGACGAGCCGAGTTTTGAAGGCGATCCTGCTCGACCAGCGTACCGTGGCAGGCGTGGGGAATATCTACGCCGACGAATCGTTGCACGTCGCTGGCCTACATCCCGCGCTACCCGGCAAGGACGTGACGCGCGCCCAGGCCGAGAAGCTTCGCCTGGCAATTGTGGAGGTATTGGAACACGCCATCGAGCTACGCGGTTCGAGCATTCGCAACTACGTCGGCGGCTCGGGGCTCATGGGCAAAATGCAGAACGAGTTCCGCGTTTACGGCCGAACCGGCGAGCCGTGCTTGCGCTGCACTCAGCCCCTCGAGCGCATCGTCCTCGCGGGGCGTTCGACGCATTTCTGTCCACGCTGTCAACGACTCGCAAAACGCCGAAGTACACATTGATTCGGGAACGCCCGGCTACTTCCCGCCCGGCCATCGGGCCATGTACTCGTGGTAACGCACCAGTTCTCGGCCCAGCACTTTGTACAGCAGGAAACCCAGGATCAGGACCACGACCTTGTCGAGCATCCGCTCAAGCACTTCCGGCAACAGATAGCCGAGCGGGTTGAACCAGTGCGACGTGAAGATCGCGATGAAAAGGGCGATCACCACAAAACGCGTCGACCAGGCCATGCGGTAACGGCTGTCGATCAGCATCCACAGCGTGCGCATGCCGTCGCGCACGATCTCCCACCACAGCCAGCCGCGCGCCGAGGACGACGGCATTTGAATCGGGGGCTCGGGTTCCGCCAGCGGCGGCACGTACGTCATGACCGGTTCCTCCGGTTGAGGCTGAGGTGGAGACGGAACGCGAATCGCCGGCGCCTCCGTCGGCTGTAATCTTCGCACGTCCTCGGAAAGCGTGCTGAGCTTTTGTTCAAGTCGTTCCAGGCGTTCGAGAATCAATTCGGCATCGCTGACCAGTGCTTCGGGTCCGACTTCTTCGAGGCCAAGATCCGGGGACGCCGAAGGGAGAGGTTCCGGCTGCGGAGTCATGGGATACCAACTTTGCGTGAAATTCGGATGAAAAACCTCGTGGGATGACGGGGCGGCTGCTTCTAGGGTTGACATCCCTACCCCCCCTTCCGATGATAATATTTTACGGTTGTTGGGATTCTCGCGAAGCGGCAAGCCGGCGAATATTTCCGGATCGGGCCCGCTTCGCATTCCTGAAAGGCACGGCATGGCCCGCGATCGCGTCATTCTCGCATACTCCGGCGGACTCGACACTTCGGTGATGGTCCCCTGGATCGGCGAAAAGTACAACCTCGACGTCGTCACCTTCACCTGCGATCTGGGCCAGGGCGAAGACATCGAGAAGATCAAGCAGAAGGCGCTCAAGACCGGCGCCGTCGACGCCGTCGCGATTGATGCGCGCAACCTCTTCGTCGACTGCTTCGTTTGGCCCGCGCTGATGGCCGGCGCCCTGTACGAGGGGAAGTACCCGCTCGCCACCGCGCTGGGTCGGCCCCTCATCGCCAAGCTTATGGTCGACGTCGCCAAGGAGAAAAACGCCGTCGCCGTCGCCCATGGCTGCACCGGCAAGGGGAACGATCAGGTCCGCTTCGACTGCACCTTCCAGACGCTCGCTCCGCACCTGAAGATCATCGCTCCGGTCCGCGAGTGGAAGTGGACGCGCGACGAAGAGATCAAGTTCGCCCTCGCGAACAACATCCCGGTGGAAGCCAAGATCGAAAGCCCCTACAGCGTCGATCAGAACATCTTCGGCCGTAGCGTCGAAGCGGGCCTGCTCGAGGATCCCTGGGATGAACCGCCGGAAGAGGCGTACCAGTGGACCGCGAATACGCAGAAGGCGCCCAACGAGCCGGAATATATCGAGATCGAATGGCAGTCGGGCATCCCGATCGGCCTGAACGGCACGAAGATGGACGGCGTGCCGCTCTTGTACAAGCTCAATGAACTGGGGGGCAAGCATGGCGTGGGCCGAATCGACCACGTCGAGAACCGCCTGGTCGGCATCAAGTCGCGCGAGATCTACGAGGCGCCCTCGGCCGTCATCTTGCACGAATGCCATCGCGAGTTGGAGTCGCTGTGCCTCAGCAAGCAGGCCGCCCGGTTCAAGACGATGGTCGCGCAGGAGTACGCGGATCTCATCTATAATGGATTGTGGTTCAGCGCCTTCCACCAGGACTTGGCCGCGTTCATCGTCAGCAACCAGCGTTTCGTCACGGGGATCACGCGCGTCAAGCTCCTCAAGGGGAAGGCGACGGTGGTAGGCCGAAAGAGCGAGTTCAGCCTGTACAGCAAGAAGTTGGCGACCTACGAAACGGGCGACCAGTTCGACCACGATGCGGCCAAGGGATTCATCCGCCTGCATGGGCTGGGGATGCAGACGCAGGCGCACATTCAGTTACTCAAAGATGGCCGCGGCTTCGATTTGCCGGGGATGTTACGACACGACAAGTAAGGGAGATTCATGGAAAGCGAAGTGTTAGACGTGAGCGAAGTGGCCGGGCTCTTGCAGCGCGATGAGCGTGAAGTGAGCAAGATGGCGACGCGCGGCCATTTGCCGGGCCAACGCATCCAGGGCGAATGGCGCTTCGCCACCGTCGAGATCCAGCACTGGGTCGAGAAGTCGATGCCCGGATACACCGCCGAAGAACTGACCGCGATCGAAGTCGGCGTCGGTCAGGGCAAACACGACGGGCAGCTGCTGGTAAGCCCGATGCTCACCGACGCGACCGTCGCCGTGCCGTTGGTCGCTGGGACTCGGTCGTCGCTGATGAAGGCGTTGATCGGACTTGCGGAGCAATCGTGGCAACTTTACGACACGGACGCGGCGCTGGAAGCGATTCGCAAGCGGGAAGAGATCGGCTCAACCGCGGTCGAAGGCGGCATCGCGTTCGTGCATCCCAATCGCGTGCTGCCCAGCACCGTGCTGGGCGATTCGGTGCTCGCATTCGGCCGAACGGCGCGCGGCATTCCGTTCGGGGCGCCCGACGGCATGCTCACGGATCTCTTCTTCGTGGTGCTCTGCACGGAGCGCCGGTTGCACCTGAGTCTGCTCGCACGCCTCTCCCGGCTGATGCGGCTCCCCAATTTCGCCGATTATCTGCGAACTGCCACAACTCCCGCCGAGGCGAGGATGATGATCGAGGACGCGGAACGGACCATTGCATGATTTTCGAGCCCGCAGCGCCAGCAAGGAAAGAAGCGACGTAAACCCTTGCTGGCGCTGCGGGCTCACGGAGCCGTTGTGATGGCTTTCACCGCCAACCATCTTTTCTTCGACGACGTCGAGATCGGCCAGGAATGGGAGTCGCTCGGCCGAACCGTTACCCAGGCTGACGTCGTCAACTTCGCGGGCGTCAGCGGCGACTTCAATCCGATCCACATCGACCACCAGTTCGCGCAGTCGACCCCCTTCGGTCAACCAATTGCCCATGGCCTGCTCGTCCTCTCGATTTCGAGCGGGCTAGGACTGACGGCGCCGGCGATGCGCACGCTCGCCTTCCTGGCCATCCGCGAATGGAACTTCACCGAGCCGGTGTTTTTCGGCGACACCGTTCACGTCAAAACGACGATCCTGGCCAAGGAGGAACGCGCCCGCGGCCGGCGCGGCGTCGTCACCTGGCAGCGACAGGTCGTCAACCAACACGGCAAGGTCGTGCAGCAAGGCGTCACGCAGACGCTCGTCGAGGGGCGCGGCAAAACCGCGTCCAAGGACCGCGCGGGGACTTCCGAGCCGGAAGCGTGAGCGACGACAGACGCCCCCTTGTCGGTGCGTGTTCGTCGCTTACGCGTCCGGCTCGGACATTGCATCGTTTTTCGCTATCATGATAGTTCCACTTGCGCGGAGAGGATTTCATGGCCGACGATGCGTTCCAAAAAGGCAAAGGCGTCCCCGGGGCCTTCCACCCCGCAGGCCCGGGCGGCAAGACCGACACCGTCGTCCTCAAACCCGGCGCCAGCAAGGACCGCAAGGACGCCCCTCCCGCTCCCGAACAGATCGACAGCTACCGCGAAGGTCTCGAAACCATCGTCTTCGTCATCATCCTTGTCATGATTCTCAAGACCTTTCTCGCCGAGGCGTTCGTCATCCCCACCGGGTCGATGGCCACCACGCTGTACGGCTACCAGATGCAAGTGCAGTGTCCCGAGTGCGGCTACACCTTCCCCGCCAACGCCAGCCAGGAAGCTGAGCCCTCCAACAAGCGCGACCTCGAAGTCGTGCAGGACTGCCCCTGCGATAACTGCAAGTTCACCGTCAATCTTATTCCAAGTCATCCCAGGTAACGTGCCATGGTTTCGCGCCGGACCGCGTGCTCGATTGTGCTGGCGATTTTCCTGTGCGGCTGCGACGGCAACCGCTGGAATACGGGCGACCGCGTTCTCGTCTCCAAATGCGCCTACGAATCCGGTCTCACGGCGCCGCGCCGCTACGACGTCGTCGTCTTCAAATATCCCGGCGAACCCTACAAGAACGGCTCCCCCTACAACTACATCAAACGCCTGCTCGGGCTCCCCGGCGAATTCATCGCTCTGCTCTTCGGCCGAGTTCACACCTACACTCCTGAGAATCCTCCCTGCGACGATTCGCAGACGTCCAGGGACGATCTGTGCAAGCTCGCCGCCACCCATTCCAACGACGACGTCGCCCGGATCCTGTTTTACTCCGGCAAGTTCCAGATCGCCCGCAAACCGCTCGACGTGCTCTTGGCCATGCGTCGTCCCGTGTTTCTCAACAATTTCCAGCCCCGGGATCTCAAGAAGCTACTGGTCGATCCGCGCTGGAAGCCGAGCGACGGTTCGGCCTGGTCGGCATCGGAAGATTCGATCCGCTTCACCTTCGAGGGGAAGGACGAGCCGGCGCCGCAATGGCTGCGGTACAAGCATCTGGCGGTGCTGCGCAAGACCGGCGAAGACGGCCGGGTGAAGATGTACAAGAACTTCCGCTCCGAAAAAGGCGATATCGTTCCCGTCGTTCCGGCCGAGGTCAAGCCGTCGCTCATCACCGACGAGATGAGTTACAACATGACCAACATCACCGCCCGCATCGGCCGGGGCGCCAACATCGATCCGCTGGCGACGCCGCACTGGGTGGGCGACCTCATGCTGCAGGCGAACGTCAAGGTGAAGGAAAAGAAGGGGGAGTTCTGGCTCGAACTTTCCAAGGGGATCCACCGCTTCCGCGCCCGCTTCGACATCGGCGCCGGCACGTGCGAGTTATTGAAAGTGGAAGGCGACAAGACCGAATCGCTCGGCGTCAAGCCGACGACTCTTTCGGCGCCGGGCAATTACGTGGTTCGCCTGGCCAACTTCGACGCCCGGCTCACGCTCTGGGTCAACGGCGATCTCCCCTTCGAGGACGGCGTCAAGTACGATCCCCCCGAGAGCCCGACGGCCGAGGAATCGAAGTGGTTCGCCGACGCCTGGAGCGCCGAATCGGAAAAGATCCGCGAGTCTTCGGTCAGGGAAAAGCAAAAGGCGCTCGCCGTCCTGGTCGACGCGATGCACGAGAAAATGAAATCCCGACGCGGTCCTCGTCAGAACGACCTCGAACCGGCGAGCCTCGGCGCCCGAAATGCCTCTCTAGAAATTGCCGACCTCGAACTCTGGCGCGACACCTACTACAGCGGCAGCGCCTCGGTCGAATCTCCCATCCCGGATCGTTTCGACCCCGACGCGACGGGAGCCAACGGCGGCAAGTTGTTCGAGCCGTACCGCAAGGTGAACCCGACGACGTTTTTCATTCAGAAGGCCCACTACTTCTGCCTGGGCGACAACAGCCCTTCCAGCGAGGACGGCCGAAGCTGGGGAACGGTACCGGAACGCTTGATGTTGGGGCGGGCGCTCATGATCTATTGGCCGATCACGCGCATCGGGTTTATTCGTTGAGCCCGCAGCGCAAGCAAGGTAAGAAAATGCCTTGCTTGCGCTGCGGGCTCCCAACGCGAAACGTCCCTTGAGCCCGCAGCGCAAGCAAGGTAAGAAAATGCCTTGCTTGCGCTGC
>JBBQPM010000143.1:0-17665 GCA_038217425.1 Gemmatales bacterium | reverse complement strand
AGCCGGAAGCGTCAGCGACGATCCTCACACGATCGTCGCTGACGCTTCCGGCATGGAAATATATCGCGATTCGTCGCCTATTTGTGCGACTCCGTGATGGGCCGAAAGGTGCCGACGGGAGTGGGCGCCGTTTGGCTCGCGGGAATGATCGTCGGCGCCGGCGGCGTCGGCGGAGGGACGTTCGGGAATTGCGGCGGCGGCAGATCTTGGCCCTTCAGCGCCGGGCCAACATTCTCGCTTTTCGCGCCGGTTTGCTGAATCTGGGGCTCGGCCTTCTTCTCACTCGCCAGGCCCAGCTTGGTCGCCAGTTGGGCGAGTACGCCCGGCTCGTTGGAGGTGGCGCCGTTGTCGCCGGAAATGGTAAAGTTGCGGTCGCGGAACTTGGCAAACGCCGAAGGCCGTTCGAACGCCGGGACTTTGCCGGTGGTGGCGTATTCGCGCCAGAGCTTCCCCTCGGGCGGAATGTCTTGTTCGGTGAGCTTGACGAGCGACTCATGCGCCCGCAGCTTGAGCGACGCATCCCGTTCGGTTTCGAGCAATTGGATGAGCGTCTCCTGGGCCCGGGGATCGCTGAACTTGGAGAGGGCGCGCAGCGCGGTCATGCGTTCGTCGCGGATGGCGTTGCTTTCGGATGGCGCCTCGCGGACGCCTGCCGGCTGTTTCGCGACCAGGATGAAGCGATTCAGCGCCTGCGGACTGCCGGTCTGCTCCAGCGACGCCAGGATCTGTTGGCGAATGACGGAGTTGCGTTCCGCTTCGATATTGTTCTGTTTGGCGTCGAACGCCGCATCGAGGATGGTCACGGCGCGCGGATCCTTGAAGCGCCCCAGCGTGCGAATCGCCGCCAGTCGGCATAAAGGATCGTTGTCTTGGAGGGCGCTGCGCTGCAGGACGGTCATGCAGGCGTCCTGCTCGGCCTTCGAACTGCTTTCCAGACCCGGCTCGCGTAAGGCGGCCAGAGCGCGGGCGCGCTTGGAATTGTCGGTCGACGTCCGCAGCACCGTCACCGGGTCCGGCGTGGTCCACAGTTCGGTGAACTTGACTTCCTTATTCGTGACGTCGTCCCAGAAATGTGCACATCCCACGCAGCTCCAGACGAGCCACGCCAGGCACACTCCTTGGCCAAGCCGACGACATGGGTCGATGGCAGACATCGCAATTCCCTCTTTGAGCCACTCGGAACCACGGATCTTCCGCGGAAGCGGGCCCCATACCCCAGACGAACGAAACTTACAAGAGCAGATTGCGAAAAGTTCAGCCGCGGGTGCGCCAATGGATTCTGGCGAGCCAGGTCGCGTAATCGCCTGGAGCACAGCATCCCGTGCAGTTACTCCAGGCGCTTACGCGACCTGGCTCGCCGATTATGCCGGGACGAGTGCCGGAAACCATTGGCGCGCCCTCAGCCGCCGACTCGCAGGAGCCGGGCCAGGTTTCTCGGCGTCGCTCCGATTCTCGTCTGCCGCTGAATACTCCGAGCCTGACGGTCGTATCAATTTCAGGCGTTACTTCGCTTTTTCCCCAGATGACGATTCGCCGGCCTTTAACGGTCGACATGGATCGACGCGGTCTTGACGCCTTAACTGGTTACGCACTGGCAATTTCCAAATCAAACCCCTGGCAGGTTGAAATATCGCCAGGGTAAAGAGACCCCAAGACGATACCTAGTTTCGAACACTCTCTTTCCCTTTCTCCAAGAAGGAGCCTCCCATGCTAAGGACGGCAAAGTTCTCGCTCGCACTGTCCATTCCCCTTTCCATTTTTCTCGCTCGAGAAAGCGAGGCCCAGGAAGTCGCCCCAACTGCCGCACCCGTTGCGTGTACAGAGGCGCCGGCAGTCGGACGATGGTATTTTCAGGCCGATGCAATTTGGCTTCGACGCAGTAACTTCTCCAACAAAACGCTTTCGATTCTGGACAACGGCGGGTTTGCTGACGACCGGGTCGCACTGTCGAGCCAGGACGCCAAGTTCGACTACCAGACTGGCCTGCGGTTCGCGCTCGGTGCGACACTCGATGAGCTTTGGTCCGTAGAAATGGTCTATTTCGGCGTCGATCACTCCGCCCGTGCGACCAGTACTGTCGCCACCAACACTGGCGCGATCGCCGTTTTCGGATCGATACAGCCTTACTGGGCGGACACGACGTTCGCCAGCACGGGCCTATTCGGTCCAGCCGCCGCCTTGACTCAAGCTACCACGAACCCCACTCTGGGCTTCACGAATTCATTCCAGCACAGCATTGAGTACTCCTCGCAATTGCACAATGTCGAATTCAATCTGCGCCGCACAGCAACTCCGAACGCTTCGGCGCTCATGGGCTTTCGCTATATCAACCTCAACGAGCGACTCGACTTCATCTCCATCGATCAGAATCCCGCCGTCGATGGTAACACGGGCGGCGGCGTCTATTCTGTCGACACCGACAACCACCTGTTCGGCTTTCAGATCGGCGGCGAGTACGGAATTCCCATTGGCTCGCGAGTCAACGTTTCCGCTCTCGGCAAAGCCGGCGTCTTCATGAACGCGGCCACCCAGTCCAGCACGCTGTTCACCACCCAGAACAACACCAACACCCCCTTAAGGACTTTGTCCGGGTCCGGTAACTCGGTCGTGGTGTCTACCGTTTTGGAATTTGGCGTGAACGCCAACTGGCGAATCACCGACTTCATCGCCCTTCGAGGCGGGTACAACTTCTTCTTCATCAACGGCGTCGCCACCGCGCCTGACAATCTCGCGGCGGTTCCCTTTGGTCCCGGAGGACTCGACGCGATCAACACCAATGGCAACGTCCTTTTCCATGGCCCTTCGATCGGTCTGGAAATCCGCTGGTAAGTAGTCGGAATCGAACACTTGCGACTCGACGACACCCCGAGCCGCAAGTAGTTCCCCCTTCTCCGAATTGCCTGAAATGAGCAGCGAGGCGATTTCTTACGCCTCGCCGCTCAACTTCTCGAACCCCTCGCAAAATTCGTTCCGCAAGAGATAACGGACTTCATGGGACGCCCTCTTCGCCCTATGCACAGCGAACGTGAATAGCTCTGAAACTCTGGGAACGGACAGGTAAATTTGCTTCCGCCTCAAGAATAAGGTACATTGGGGCGATATTACCGTCACTGCGCTCAGAAGCGAATTGTGCCCTGCTCTCCCATAATGAGCACTGTGCGTTGGCCGCTTTTGTCGCCCCTCCTTTTCCCCAAAGGAGCGACCCATGGATGTCCTTGAGTTTACGGATATGGATGTCCGGCTGCGTCAAAGCGAGCAGCGGTTTCGCGAGCTGATCGAGATCTGTCCCGACGCTGTCTTCGTTAATCGAGACGACGCCCTGGTGTGCGTCAACCGCGCCTGTGTAGAGCTGTTCGGCTACCTTCGGCCGGAAGACGTGCTGGGCAAATCGCCGTTCGAGTTGTTTCATCCCAGTTGTCATGTCGAAATTCGTCAGCGTATCAAGACCGTCCTCAATGATGGCAAACGCCTGCCGGCGGCTGAGGAGCAGATCCTCCGGCCCGACGGCGGCATCGCCCACGTGCAAACCGTGTGCGCGCCGATCATGGACGGGGATCGCCCCGCCGTCCTCGTGTCAATGCGCGACCTCACCCAGATCAAAGAGCGCGAACTGCACATGGGCCTGGCTCTCGACGCCGCCCAGATGGGATCGTTCGAACTCGACCTCGCCACGCACAAAATCCGCTGGTCCGGGCCCGTCCAGGCGTTATTCGGCATCTCCGGCTCGGCGTTCATCGATAAGCCGACGCCCCTCGAAGAACTGATTCTTCCCGAAGATCTGCCGATGATGCGCAAGGCCCTGGACGCCGCCGCCCGCCATCGGTCCGACTTTTCTCACGAATTCCGCTTCCGCGCCGACGGCGGCAAACCGCGCTGGTTCGCCGCCCGCGGGCGTTTCTCTTGCGACGCCCAGCACCAACCTCACATCATGCACGGCGTCATCATGGACGTCCACGAACGCAAACTCGCCGACGAAACGCTGCGCGAACTTTCGCAGCGGCTGCGCACCATGTCGCACCAACTGCTCGCGGCTCAAGAAACCGAACGCCGACGGCTGGCGCGCGAACTGCACGACGAACTCGGACAATCGCTCACGATCATCAAGATGAGTCTGCAGATGACGCGCCAGGATCTGGGCGACAAATCGCCGCGCTCGCTGAACGATTGCCTCGAAGCCGTCGAACGCACCATTCACCAGGTGCGCAACACCGCGCTCGACTTGCGGCCCTCGATCCTCGACGACCTGGGCTTGGCCGACGCGCTCAACTGGTATCTCAACCGCCTGCAGCAGACCGCGGGCCTGCGCATCGCGCGGCGTCTCACGCCGCTCCCGGGGCGCCTCACCCCCGCGGTGGAAACCGCCTGTTTTCGCATCGCGCAGGAAGCGCTCACGAACATCGTGCGTCACGCCCAGGCAACGACGGTCGAGGTCAAACTGAAGTCGTTGCCGCTGGGCATCGAACTCGTCATCCGCGACGATGGCCGAGGGTTCGACACGGTGCTAAGTCGGCAGCGAGCGATGGCGGGGTCGAGCCTGGGAATCCTGGGCATGGAAGAATGGACGGCGCTCGCCGGCGGCACGTTTCGCATCGAATCGCAGCTCGGCATCGGCACCACGATCCGCGTTCGCCTGGGGCAAGAAGGGGGCTCGCTCCCCGGTCTGGAGCGGTTGCACATATGACCCACATTCGCATTCTCCTGGCCGACGATCACACGCTGGTGCGAACCGGCCTGTGTACGCTGCTCGAGCGCTGCGAGGGATTCGAGGTCATCGCCGAGGCAAGTAACGGCGACCAGGCGTTCGAGTTCGCCCAGACCTTGCGCCCCGATCTGCTGCTCACCGACATTTCAATGCCTGGTCTTTCGGGGCTCGATCTGGTCGTGAAGCTTCGGCAAGCGGGGTCGTCGCTGCGGATCATCGTCCTCTCGATTCACGCAAGCGAGGAATACGTATGCCAGGCAATTCGCGTCGGCGCCGACGGATACCTTCTCAAAGACGCCGACGCGGCCGAGTTGGAACGGGCGGTCCGCTTCGTCGCCGCGGGTAACACGTACCTCACGCCGACGGTCTCCCAGCATCTGGTTGCCGATTACCTCAAGAACCTGGCTGCCGCCGAGACCGTCGATCCGCTGACGCCTCGGCAAAAGGAGATACTGAAGCTGGTGGCCGAGGGGCGTTCGACGAAGGAGATCGCCAATTTGCTGGAGATCAGCATCAAGACGGTGGAGTCGCATCGCGGACAGCTCATGGAGCGACTGGGCATCCACGACATCCCGGGCCTGGTGCGCTACGCGATGCGAACGGGCCTGGTACCGATGTTGGCGTGAACGCGAAAGGCGAGCGGGGGACGTTATACCCCGCCCGGCCCAAAATGAGGTCTTTTCTCGGCAGCGGGTTTAGGTTCTAATGCTCCCTTCTGGATAATCCATCGGAAGGGAGGCCAGGGATGGCTAAGTTGACGTTCACCGAAACGGATCAGCAGGCTCCACAGGGAACGCTTCGAGCATCCGCACCCACGCGTGCAAAAACGGATGGAGGCCCTTTGGCTCATCAGCCAAGGATTGGTTTACTCCGTAAGTCGCACGCCTTAGCTGCGTTTCGGATGCGACGATTGACCGCTATGTTGCCATCTATCGTAACGACGGCCTTGATGGTCTTCGTGAATTCATTTGGGAAAATCCACCGTCAGCGAACTTGTGGAACATAAAGAATCCCTGGAAGAATCGTTTCGCAAAAACCCGCCCCATACCGTAGCGGAGGCTTGCCAACGCATTAAGGACGAAACCAGCATCGAGCGTGGTCTAACCCAAGTGCGCGCTTTTTTAAAAAGACTCTCGGCTTGAAATGGCGCTTTTTGGCCGCCATCCCCTTACCGCCGAAAAAGACCATCGAGGAGCATAAAATTTTAGGAGTGGACGCCGTCTACTACGGCACAATGCTCCGAGGAGCGACCAATGGCATTGATTTGCGGTCCCGTGGCGACCTCGGGATTGGCGTTCTGACTGTCATTTCGTCGACCGGAAACCCCGCGCTGGGAACGAGGCGAAGCAGTAAGAGAGGGCGCGGTCAGGAGGATCTTGGCATCTTTCAATTCGGCTTCGACGGAACTGCGTAATCTTTGATCTGCTCGACGAGCTTCATTAAGCACCTTTTTTTAGGGGTTAATGACCGCGCACGAAAAAGCCCCAGGAACGCGGCGTGCGGATTCCTGGGGCATGGACGAAAAAGGGAATTTACGACTGAGCGACGTGCTGCGGACTCCGAGCCGGCTGATAGAACTCCGCAGTCTTTCGCTCGGCGAGCGCCAGGCGTGGCGACGCCGTGGACCGGAGACGGAAGATCAAGACGCGTGCAGGCCGCGACGATCGCGACGGGGTCTGGCAACTTGGATTGAATTTCGACAATGTGTGACATCGGTCAGATCTCCTTGCAACGAGGGTAAATTGAGCCGCCGAACGCTAACGCGGTCGCATTCAAGGATCTTGACGCATAAGTAGCGAATCTTTAGGCGAAGGAAGCGTTTCGGCCGTCGGAACAGGATGGGTGGATCACGGCGCCCCGATTCGCTCGGTTAGACTTCAGGGGGTAATTGATCGAGATGACTGAGACGAGGGCGCTCATGCCGGTTGCCGTGGCATCGCCGCGATCCATCAAACTTTGAGATCCCGAACAGAAGCTGCGAAAGAAGGCGTAAGTCGCTCCAAGGGCTGGAAAGCTCGCATGTCTACGGCGGCAGCCGCTTCCTTTCGCAATGGGTCGACATCGCCGAAGCGAGCGGCAAGGAAGCGACGCCACCCGCATCTCAACACAAGGAGGTTTTGGAGTCTATAGTATTATTCCGGCGCCAGTTACGACTCGGGGAAGTGCCATTCGGTCCTGACACCTTTGATTTTCAGAATGCGAAGTCGATCGGGATAGTCTTGCCGTCAAATTAATTCGGCCGATGGAATCAGGGGTCGGCGTTACCGAATATGATAGGCTGCGCGTTGCCAATCCCCGGCGGAAACGCGGCGGTCACCGGGGCGCCGACGGTCTTGACGGGATTGTTCGGATCCCGAAAGTCGAGGATCTCGGTGTCATTGCCCTTGCGAATGTAGATGAGCCCGCTGTTCCATTCGGAGCGGATGAAAGGAGAGTCGTAGCCGCGGGCAGGGGCGAGGTCGAGGTTTTGGCCATTCACTTGAGGAATACGAGCGGAGCCGTAGAAGGTGATCTTGGCAAAATCCAGGACGCCGTTTTCGTAGCGGATCGGCTGCGCCTGGATCGCTTTCTTGAACGCGGCAAATTCGTCGTTGTAGTCGGCTGCCTGATTGGCGATGAGGATCACCGGCGCGTTCTCGGCATTAAGCGTGATGAACGCCTTGTTATCCTTCGTAAGACTGTCCGCGTGTTTCCAGCGCGGCGTCCATTCATAGCCGCCGGCGACGACCTTCAACGCGGCGAAGGCTTTGCCATCCTTGACGAAGATCCAGCCTCCTTCTTCTTGCACGTCATCGAGCATCGGACTGAAGTAAACGCGCAGGTGGGCCGGCTGCGAGGGGCGCGGATTGGGAGGCACGGGGGCCCATTTCTGCGTGATCAGGATATTGCGTTCTTGCACGCTGAAGAACGCATTGAAGGCGTGCCAATCGGTCCGATCGGCCGGCTTCACCTCGAAGCCAATCCGCGCTGCCGGATCGCTCGCGAACACGATTCCTTGCCAGCGCGAACTCGAGCCTGCATCGTCAACCCATTTCGGATTGAGGCCGGCCGAGCCGATGATGTAATCCGGCGTGGCAAAACCGCAGCGCAGCACGCTCCGTTCGGGATCGAGCTTGCGCCAGAGCATGCCATCGGGATCGTCCGCATTCCTGCCGCCTCCCTCGGACACGGGTCCCGGCCAGCGCGTCCGGAAGGCGTACGTGCCGCGGCTGGTTGTGTCCTTTGCAAGATTGACAATGACCGGCGGAGGATAGTAGTTGCTCGTGGCGTGCGCCCCGACGCCGAGCGGCACAAATTTGTGTCCCGGGGCATTGAACAGCACATCGTAGCCGCGATCTGTGCCCGCATCGTATTCGTGCCCCGACTTGACGCGGCTCTTGGGACCGCCGCGGCTCGTCAGCAGGGTCTCCTCGGCAATGACGGCATACGTCAAATCGAGATACATGTCGGCCTTCTTGCGCAGCAGCGGATCCTCGGCGAAATCGCGCAGATTGAATATCGCGTGAATGCTCTCCGCCTGATAGCTGGGCGAGCCTGCTTCGACGAACTGGCCTCGTTTAGCCCGGGCGTCAATCCACTTCAAGAAATAGACGCGCCGTGCCTCATACTGCTCCGCCAAAGTCGAACCGTCGTCGTACTTTTCATTGGCGTAGACCGGGAGGTTCCGCAGGAACTGCGCGGCCAGCAGGTCGCATGTCTTGCTCGAAAGGTGATGGTTCTCGGACCCCTCCATGTCCCAGACGTCGCGTTTCGCCTCGGAAATCTTACTGTTGGCCTTGGCGGCAAGCCACATCTGCTTTTCAATGTTCACTTGAGCCTTCCGCGACAACAGTCCCTTCCAGGGGCCCGTGCGGTCGTTCACGAGCCCATACAGGCGCACGTAGCTCATGGAGAAAAGGCTGAAGCCGAACTTCGGATTGGTGCTCCAGACGAATTTGTCGGACTCGAAGAACTTGTTGATTTCATCCTCGCGCCGACCGAGGAGCAGCGCCGGCATGCCGTAGCGCGTCCAACCGATGGAGTCGTTCCTCTTGTTGACATCCAGGCGGAGCTTGTTCAAACGATTGGTCCCGGCATCCAGACTCGCGCGCAGGCGATCCAGGTAATCAGCAGGCAGGTCTTTCATGTGCGCGGGCGGCCACGGCGGCGCTTTCGGAGTCGTTTCCTGGGCCAAAGTCGGCGCCAGGCAAGTTCCGAGTATCAGCACCATCGCAGGAAAACATCGGCTCATGGCTGTCACTCCTGGACTCAATCTCGAAGACCCGATAATTAAACATTAGTCTTTCATCCACGTTCCGGAAATAGGCGCTCGATTTGTTTGAATGTCAGGAGATTGCGATGAATCGTCTGATCGCGTTTTCATGCGTGATGGTTTTCATTGCCTTGCCGGCAACCGCTCAGGAACGCCGGCCGACTAACACAAACGTCAAGTACGGGCCGCACGCCCGAAACGTCATGGACGTATGGCTGGCGAAGTCGGACAAACCGACGCCCGTGCTCGTGTCGATTCATGGCGGCGGTTTCGCGAAAGGCGACAAGAGCGTCAGCCCCGAACTGCTCCGCCTCTGTCTTGACGGCGGCATTTCGGTAGCCGCTATCACCTACCGATTTTCCGACGATGCCATCGCTCCCGCGCAGTTCTTCGATGCCGCGCGAGCCGTCCAGTTTATCCGGCACAGGGCCAAGGAGTGGAATCTCGACGCTGGCAAAGTAGCGGCCACGGGAAGCTCCGCGGGGGCTGGACTTTCGTTATGGCTGGGCTTTCACGACGACCTGGCCGACTCGACAAACGCCGATCCGGTCCTGCGGCATTCGACGCGCTTGACCTGCATGTCGGTATTCAACGGGCAAACCTCGTACGATCCGAGGTTCATCCGTCAGCTGCTCCCCGGCACGGACACCTACAAGCATCCCCGGCTGGCTCAGTTGTTCGCCGTAGACCTCGACAAGCTGGATGAGTTGCCGAAAGAGAAGTATAAGCTCTTCGAATTGGTTTCGTCCATCAATCACTTGACCGAGGATGACCCGCCGGCCCAATTGCTTTATGCCGTGAATCTCGATGCGCCGATCAAAAATCAGGGCGTCGGCATCCATCACCCGAAATTCGGGCAGGCTTTGAAGGAACGCATGGACAAGCTCGGCATCGAATGCCAGCTTCAAACCCGCGTGGGCAGAAGCGACGGCGACGCGTTGACCTTCGCATTCATCAAGAAGCACTTCGGAAAAACCGAGAAATCCGCTCTGCCCAAAGTTGGAGCGAGATTTCTGCCGCAAGACGTCGATAGGACCCGGCCCATCTATGAAACTTACTTTGAGTCTTCGAATGTGCTCAAGGATTGGCGACTCGAAGGCGGCAAGCGGATGAGCATCGCGAACAAACATCTCCTTCTTGAGAGCGATCTCGCCAAGAAGGGCAAGAACGACAAGTGCAACGATCACCTGGTCTGCTGGCTCCTTAAGGAAGTGCCGGCCGACTTCTCGATCGAATTCACGGTTCGTCCCGAGAATCGCAAAGAGGGGCTCAACATCGTCTTCTTCAGCGCCCGCGGCTTGAAGGGAGAGAGCATTTTCGATTCAAACCTGAAACCTCGCGATGGCACGTACCCGCAGTATCACAGCGGCGATCTGAATGCCTATCACATTTCCTACTGGGCAGCCGGACGCGGCACCGCGAATTTACGCAAGAGCAAAGGCTTCCACTTGGTTGCCGAAGGGAAGGATCTCATTTGCGACGCGCCCGCCGACGCCTTTCAGACAGTCCACGTGTACAAGCGCGGCGGCGCCATCAGGCTCATGGTGGATGACATTGTCGCCCTGGCATGGGAGGACGACGGCAAACTGCCGGGGCCGTCCGCTGATCGAGAGGGTTGGTTCGGACTGCGTCAAATGGGCCACACGATTCGCTGCGAATATGGGCATGTGAAAATCTACCCTTTGAGTCGTTGACTGCCACGCTCCAACTCCACCAACATACGCTGCAGGCGCGCCGCGTCGTCGCCGAAGATTCGCGGAGTAAGATGTACGTGGTGTTGATCTCGGCCGCCGTAGCGACCTCGTCGTCGATGTATGCGATCCAACCAAGCCACGCCCGATCGGCGTCATTGGCGACGTGGACGACACGAAAGCAACATGGACCGTCGGGCCCGAGTATTCTGAGCGACGTCCCAGATTTTCTTTTTAAATACTGACCCGCCGCGTGGAAGAATCCCGGAAAATAGTGCGGCTGTAAACCAGGTGCTCTAACCGCTGAGCTAAACGCCCGAAAGTTGATGGCGAATCATTGAGCGACATTTCGTGCTCAGGATGCCCGCAATGGCTCGATGCAACGTCACGAAAGGAGAGTTGATTAACCATGTTGACCAGACTCAGAATCGAATCGACAGTGGTTTTGATGATTGCCGCGATCGGGGTAGGAGCTTGGGGCGCCGGCTCGACCGCCGCGAGGGCCCAGCCTCCGGAAAAGAAACAAGCCCTTCTTGCAGGCATGTGGGCGAGCGCCTTACTGACCGAGAGGTTCGATGAAATCCAGAAGTTGATTATGCCCCAGCCCGGCGAATCCAGATGGAGGCATATCCCGTGGCAAACGAGCCTCTGGAAGGCGCGGCAAATGGCGGCGGCGGAAGGCAAGCCCATGTTCATCTGGTCCGGAAGCGGCGGCGCCCCTTGTGCCCCGACCTGAAACTCCGCACGCGCGTGCCGTGGGCCCGCTTACTGGACTGAGGCAAATGTTCAATCCATCAACGACCATTTCATCCCGGTCGCCGTCGATGCCGACATGCTGAACGTGCTGGAGGACGAGGAGGGGAAATTCGCCCGGGCCTCGCGCATCTACTTGACCGGAAGCAGCGGCGGTGTCACTTTCCTGACCGCGAGTGGCAAACTGCTCGGCAAGAAGTTCGGGCATGGCACCACAGGGGCGGGCATTACAGAAGCACTCAAGGACTGGAGCAAGTTCCCCGAAAGCGAACGCATGCCGGGCGCCATCCAAGTGGGCGACCGGGGACCAATCGATGCCAAGCACGCCACGGTTCAGCCGCCAGAGGGCTGTCTCATCCTCAAGGTATTTGGCCGCTACCTGGCGCCCGATTCCAAGAATGCGTTGCGGACGACCACGCTGCTCAAGGACTTTCCCGGCATTGTAAATCCCGCCACGAGATACCCAGGCCAGTTCGAATACAACAGCGAAGCGAACCCCGACTTCATGTGGCTGACCGAGGCCGAGTGGAAATCGCTCGTGCCCGCCAGTCCCAGGAACGGTGACAAATTCCCATTCCCCGCCGCCATTTTCGAGCGAATGTGCCGGTATCACTTGTTGCCTAATTCGATGACCGGTCGAACCGGTGACGTGTGGGGGGTGGTTGGTCCGAATGCGACGCACGGCGTCCGTGCCAGAGAAGCATACCTGACCGTCGAGAAGGCGTCCGCCACCGGCATCCATCTGACTCTCCAGGGATTCGTTTACCTGGGCAATGTTCATGATGCCGACGCCGCTCCTCCGAAATCGCAAAAAGAGGTTTTGAGCGCCCTGGGTTACGAAGCAAGCTTGCACGGACGCTTGATTTACGACTCGGCCCAAAAAGTATTCACCCATTTCGACATGGTGGCACTGGGCGACATGTACGGCGAAGCAGGCGAAAGCACCTGGTTCTACAGGCCTGGCCGAAACCCGGTGGGCTTTGCCTTTGAGCTGAGCAGCGGCTTCGCCCCCGCAGATCGCTTGCCGCCGCGCGGGAATATGACGCAGTCGGATCTCGATCGCTATATTGGTTTACCTGGATCGAAATGAAAAAGGGTCACGGGCTCGCGAAGAGAGCCCACAACTCGGGGGATATCATGAGCAACACGTATCGGATAATCGGCTGGGCAGCGGCGTATGGACTCCTCATCGGCACGTCCTTCGCGCAGGACTGGCCGCAGTGGCGTGGGCCCAATCGCGACAACAAGGTCACGGGCTTCACGGAACCGAAAGCCTGGCCCAAGGAGTTGGCCAAGAAGTGGACGGTCAATGTTGGCATCGGGGAGGCGTCGCCGGTGCTCGTGGGGGACAAGGTCTATGCCTTCGGCCGGCAAGGGGTTGATGAGGTCACCGTCTGTCTCGACGCCGCCACCGGCAAGGAGATCTGGCGTGACAAGTTCGCCTCCGACAAAATTGGAGGGCCTGCCGCGGGCTACCAGGGTCCGCGCAGCACCCTCGCGGTCGGCGAGGGCAAGGTCTGCACGCTCGGCGTTCGCGGCGCCGTTTCGTGCCTGGACGCGGCCAGCGGCAAGGTCTTCTGGCGCAAGGACACCAAGCCGCCCCAGTACTACACGTCCACCTCGCCGCTCATCGTTGCTGGTCATTGCATCGTCTTTGTTGACGCCCTGACCTCGTTCGATCTTGTCGATGGCAAGGTCGCGTGGACCTGGCCCGGAGCCGGCACCCCCTACGGTTCGCCTGTCCTGATGACCGTCGACGGTGTGAAGATGATCGTCACCCCCGCCCTGGGCGTCCTCGCCGGCGTTGGTCTCGCCGACGGGAAACTTCTCTGGCAAGCCAAAATGGGTGCCGACTATCAAAGCACCTACAGCACGCCTCTCGTCGAAGGCGCGACGGTCTTTTATTCCACCGCCGGCGCCAAGAAAGAGACCTTCGCCCTGAAAATCGAAAAACAGGCCACCGGCTTCCAGGCCGCGGAAGTCTGGAAAAAACCCTTCGCCGCCGACAAGTATCACACCCCCGTCCTGGCGAACGGCTTGATTTTCGGCGTCTCCAACGGTCCCCGCGGCCTGTTTTGCGCAAGCGCCAAGTCGGGAGAGCTACTCTGGTCCGACAAGACCCAGCGCGGCCAATGCGGTTCCATCCTCAACGCCGGTTCGGTGTTGTTCGAGCTGAGCGACAAGGAACTGGTCGCCTTCCGGTCCGCCGACAAGGGCTACCTGGAACTCGCCAAGTATCGCGTCGCCGATTCCGATACCTGGTGCGTTCCGATCGTCGCCGGGAACCGGGTCTACATCAAAGATAAGGCAGGCGTGCTGACCTTGTGGAGCCTGGAGTGAACCGCTGGCAGGTAAGAGCACATTCTCAGGAACTTATTCATGCTGAATGACCATCTCGCCTCCTCATCCTTCGTTGGGTTCGTCCTGCTGGTCTTTGCCGCCGCCGACCCTGCGCTCGCCCAGGAGCCCGTCAATACGCACGAATGGCCGCAGTATCGCGGCAACGCCGGCTTCACCGGCGTTTCGTCCGACGCCTCCGTCAAGCCGCTAAACCGGGCCCTCGTTTACGATCCGATCCGCGATCTCGTTTTTCTCGTGTTGGGCGCCAACGATCGAAGCCAATCGCAAGTCTATACCCGTCGTTTTCGACAAGAAGCAGGAAGCGAAAAGTGATGATCCCGCACCAATAAAGGAATTCGCCATGATCGTCTTCGATGCCCATCTAGATCTCGCCTGGAACGCGCTCGACTGGAACCGCAACCTGCAGCTCCCATGCGAGGAAATCCGGCGCATCGAAACCGACGCCGGCGAAACCGAAAAAGGGCGCGGAGCGAACACCGTTTCATTCCCCGACCTACGCCGTGGCAAGGTTGTAACCTTTGTCGCCACGGTGCTCGCTCGACTCTTCCGCCCTGGCAGGATCCCGCCAATCCAACTCTATTCTCAGGCGGAGGCGGCATTTGGCGCCGCGATGGGCCAACTTCACTATTACCGCGGCATGGAACAGCAAGGCCATCTTCGTTTCATCAAGGATTGGCCCAGCCTGGAAGCGCATATCAATGCCTGGAAGGCGGACGAAGAGTCGCGGACGCTGCCGCTCGGTTTTATCCTCAGCATGGAAGGCGCCGACGCAATCCTTCGACCCGACCAAGTCGAGGAATGGTGGGACGCTGGCCTACGCATCATTGGGCCCTGTCTCTACGGCGTTAGCCCTTACGGCCACGGCACTTCTTCGGAAGGCGGATTTTTCCCCGCGGGTCGCCAACTCCTCCGCGAAATGGAGCGCGTCGGCATGATCCTCGATGTCACGCACTTGTCCGACCACTGCTTCGCCGAAGCTGTGGACCTCTTCGGGGGCCGATTGCTTGCCAGCCATCACAACAATCGCACGTTGGTGCCGCACCAGCGTCAGCTCACGAATGACCAGACGAAAAAGATCATCGCTCGTGGCGGTGTGATCGGCCATGCCTTCGACATCTGGATGATTGTGCCAAACTATGTGCGCGGAGTGACCCAGGCTGCGGTGCCATTGGAGCGAATTTGCGACCACATCGATCGCGTCTGTCAACTAGCGGGTAACGCTCGACATGCCGCGATTGGCAGCGACCTCGACGGCGGCTACGGACGCGAGCAGTCCCCTAGCGACCTCGACACCATTGCCGACCTGCAGCGATTGCCTGATATCCTCAACAGGCGCGGCTACAAGGACGTCGACATCGAGGGCATTCTGCACGCAAACTGGATCGGGTTTTTCAAAGAGGCATGGGCGAGATAGACACTCCAACTTTGCGCTTCCACGAAGTGCGCGGGGCTGACTGCAATGAAATGATCGCGGAAGTTGGCAGTTTTCGTTGCATCTTGGGGAGGAGCGGATAGAATGGAATTGTGAGTCCTACCGCTGGGCGTCCGCCTCATACCCATTTATCGCCATGATCTTCCTCCAAGCAAAGGAGAATTTCTTGAAGCATTTCATTTTCACGTCTCTTGGACTGACCGTTGTCGTCGCTATCGGCGTGGTCCGGGCGAATGAGCCTACCCCATTGTCGGCTCAGCGTTTCGAGAAGCTGCACCAGATGATCAAACCGCAGCGGGGGGAGGCGCGCTGGATGGAGATCGACTGGCACCCCAACATTTGGGAGGCGCGGCAAAAGGCGGCACGCGAGGGCAAGCCGCTGTTCATTTGGGCCGGCAGCGGCGGAGCGCCCGCGGCCGGATGCTGAACGGCGGGACGCGGGGGCCGGGCGGCCTCCAACTGGACCGATGCCAATATCACTCTCATCCGCGAACATTTCATCGCCGTGGCGGTGCCGACCTGGGTTCTCCATGCGAAAAACCCCGAAGGCGAATTCCTGCGTGAATGCGGTTGCCAATGGGTCACTTCCAGCGGCTACATGGACTGCGTTTCCGCCGGTGGCAAGCGTCTCGGGCACTTTCCCTCGACCAAAGTCCTCGACGCGTTTCGCAAGCTTTCCGAGGAAGAACGCAAGCCAACTGGGGGCAAGTTGGCCAGCCTTACGTCCGATCAACACGTACTGCCCGAACCGCCGAAGAACGGCCTGGTTCTGAAAGTCCACACCCGCTCAATGTCTCGGGACGAAAAAGGGGCCTACCGCAAAGTCGCCCTTGAAGATTTCCCTCTCTGGCAGGGAGGCGTCAAGACCTTCGCCGAAGTGAATCATCTTTTTGGACCGAACACCGACTACATGTGGATTACCCAGGCGGAGTGGCAAGACTTCATCCCGGCCAACCCGGTCAAGGGAGATCGGCACGAAGTGGGCAAAGCCGTCAGCGAGCGTTTGGCCCTCTTTCATCTCATGCCGCGGCGCTTGACCAGTGAAGGGGCAGGCTGGAGCAGGAGTCAACTGCGTACCGTCAAGCTCGCGTTGATTGTTGAAGAGGTCAGCGAAAAGCGCATTCGTTTCCGCGCGGAAGGTTTCGCACACCTTGGCAGTATTTATGAGGCTGAGAAAGCGACAACGCCCAATGGTCCGTTGGCTTTTGGATACGAAGCTCCACTACACGGCATCGTCGAATACGATCGCAAGAGGAACGTTATTTCGCGCTGCGACCTGATTGCACTTGGAGACGTCTGGGGACGCTGGGGCGACGCCAACGGCAAGAGCCTGACGGTCGAACGGCCCGGCCGGCAGCCGATTCTCATCGCGTTCGAGCTGGCGGGCGACGCTCCCTCCGATCGCATTCCGCCGGGCGGGAATGGCGCCTATGTTGGGGAAAAGAGCGGATATTTTGTTCGTCCCAAGTAGTAACGACCAACTTGGCCGTGCCCAGGGAAACAGCAGCGTATGAGCACCACGTTTGAGGTCTACCCGCGCGACAAGGAATTGCCGAGCTTCTCTGCGCTCATTGATCGGTCGACAATGGAACTTCATCGATTCCTCGACTCGATCGGAATTCGGTCGCGTCCCTGCATTCATGTGAGGCTTCAGGCGTGCGCGGATCACGCCCAAGTACCATTTTCACCTGATGACCCCGCCCGCTGGAACGAGGATACTTACGCGTGGTTCATGGTGGGCGAGGTGCCGGGCGGCTCTGACGCTTACTTTGACGACGACGCAGACGAGATCCGACATTATTGGGATGGCGAACTCGAAAATCCGAAATGTAAAAAACGCGAGTCTCTGATACGCGAATGCGTCCTTACCGGCCATCGCTGGTGGTTTCGAAGATCGGCTGGTCAACCCGCAATCATTAACTTGGCATACGGCTTGATGGCAGGAAGTCTGGCGGCCATCACGGATGGGTTCGTGTATTCGGTAGATTCCGCGTGGGATTGGGAGCGAATGCCCGCCCTTCCTGCGGAATTCCTGAGTTGGTACTTCCGTCCTGAGCAGGCGCTAAAGGAAAATTTTTGCAATTGGTCGAAGCAATGTTTGGACCATCTTGCGGAGGAACTGAAAGATACCGTTACTCGTGAATCCCAAGGAGGTACCTAGGCATGTCAATGACCAAGCTGAAAACCGTCGCCGGCATCCTGCTGGTGAGTCTGTTGTGGGGGGGTGGCTCGCTGACCGCCCTGGCCCAGCCGACGCCACCGGAGGTGAAACTCAATGCCGATACCTTCCCTCAGCTCCACAAGCAAATCAAGCCCCAACCAGGTGAATCGCGGTGGATGGAGGTTCCGTGGTTCCTTGACCTGCACGAAGCGCGCCAGATGGCCGCGGCCGAAGGGAAGCCACTGTTCATCTACTCGTCCGGAGGAGCTACGGGCATTGGCGCTTGTTGAAGCGGCGGCCGAACGGTGGGCCG
>JBBQPM010000142.1:0-17738 GCA_038217425.1 Gemmatales bacterium | reverse complement strand
ATGGCTCCGGTCGACATCGGTCTCTCGGGACCACTACCGCCTTGAGCGGTCCAATTGGGAGTGCTTCGGCACATCCCGCGATCGACCGGAGCCGTTTTATTCCAAACACGCCTCGTCGGTCTGAGGCGGAGCCTCGTTAGAGTTCAGCGGTTTCAGCGAAGCTGCGACCGACGCTGCCCCAATTCAGACTCTCGGCATCGCGCTTCAACGCGGGGGGTGTAACCTACTCGAACTAGATCCTCGTGAGATTAGCGTTTTAACTCCGGTTCCGTGGGACCCGAGGGGAAGCAGCATGGCATTGTCCTATACGACAAAGTTCCCGGCGGAGCCGGCCACGTCCGCGAATTGTTTGACTTCGGCGACAAATTGTTCGCTGAAGCGGAGAAAGTTCTATTCGTCGATACTGTGCATCACAAAGTGTGTGAGTCCGGATGCCTTCAATGACTTCTTTCGTTCGACTCTCAGGTGGCAGCGGCGCGGATGTGGGACTCGCTCATTCGCTGCCTGGCCTCGTCGGATCGCTTCCGGCCGATGTTCTGCTCGTGCAGCTTTTGCATCACCTCTGCGGGACGTTCACGCCCGTCTTGGCTTTCGAGATCTTCACAGCCCTTTCTGGCGACCGCAACCATGCCCTGTGCGCTCGATCGCCTCGGGAGTCATCAGCTTTGCGGGGAACTCTTCCCGGAAAAGCTGCGTCGTCCCCTCGGTCATGCGCGGCACGCCGAGGGTCTTCCGCATGGCCCACACGGAGTAGTAGCTGACGCCGGAACCGAAGTGGGCCCGAATCGCGCTGGCGCTCTCTCGCCGCAACGCCTTCACGAGATCGCCGCAGACGACCAGCGGGGAGCCGCCGGAGACCTTCGTTCGCGGCCAAGGAAGGATGCCGTCGGAGGAGCCGGTGACCTGCACACACCCGCGGATTCTGCATTTCAGCCAAGAGCCGACCTTGCAACGCGGAGCGACGCAGATGCCTTCCACATTGGTTGCAATGGCCGCAGTGCACGTCGAGTGGCGGAGGCGGACGTGGAAATTACCAGAGAAAGCGAACGCCGCAGGGGCGAAAATCGTTAGAAAAAAAGTCGAACAGCGTAACTTGGGCTAAACCTATGAAAAAGCCGAAAGCGGGCTCCCTCGATGCCCTCGCCGCCGCAATGCTCGGCTTGTCGTCCGAAGAACGGCTTCGGCTTGTTGCGCTACTGCTCAAGACCCCCGAAGTGAAAAACGAGGTGTGACGGCCGATCCGCAGCGTCCGAATGATAGAATGATCTTCGCAACAAGTCCTTGAGCTTGAGGCTTTCATGATTCACTCGATCCTTCCGCGAGCCGTGGCGATTCTCCTTGGTTTGGCGATTTTCCCGGGACCGACCCTCGCCCAAGATACGAGGTCCAACGAAGGGGGCGACCTTGCGTTCGGCGGACCGGGCGCCGCACCGGGCAAGTTCCTCGAGCTCCGCGACATTGCCTTCGACGCCGGCGGCAATCTCTACGTCCTGGACGGCGCCAAGTACGACGCAAAGACCAAAGAACGCACCGGCAACCTGCGCGTGCAGAAATTCTCCAGCGACGGCAAGCTGCTCACCAACATCGATCTGCGCGACGAGGCGAGCGGCGAAATGCTCGGCGTTCGCAACGATCCGCAGCGCCTCGCCGTCGATGCGCGCGGCAACGTCTTCGTGACTCAGCCCAGCGCCGATCGCGTGCAACGCTTCGGCGTCGACGGCAAGTTCGTGCAGTCTTTGGAACTGCCGGCAGCGATGGCGATCGCGACCTGGGGACGAGGCGACGCCGAGCGCATCGCCGTGCTCCCGAGCCGACGCGGCGTCGTCAAGGGGAAGCAGCAGTGGCTCGGCGGCGATCGCATCAGCGTGTTGGGGCCCAAGGGGGATGTCGAGCGGACGATTGCTCTAGAAGTCGACAAGCCTCTGGAAAAAGTGATGGACCTGGCCGCCGACCGGGACGGCAACTTCTACGTTCAGGCGGAGCCGAACGCCATTTACAAGTTTTCTCCCGCCGGCAAGCTGCTGAAGACGCTCGGAGGCAACCCGACGACGCGCAGCGAGGACGGCTCGGAATTGCTGCACACGGTCGCCGTCGATTCGAAGGGAAACGTCTATGCATTCACCTGGGGCAATCCGGGGCTCGTGACCCGTTTCGACGCCGACGGCAAAGGGATCGTCCAACGCGGCGGTCAATTCAAGTTCGCCGATCCGTGGAGCGTTCACTCCGGTTACGCCGTGCTCGCCATCGATCCGAGCGATCGGCTCTGGGCGGCGAACACGAATGTGCATAGCCCGAAGAACCCGAACTACGAGCGTTACCGTGCGGTGCCGGCGGTGGTGCGCGTGAAGGCCGACTTCTTCGACAATCCGCCGGGCCTCGTTCGCCGAGCCCCGACGCACACGCTCGGCTTTCGCCCTCGGCTCACCTGCACCTTGCCGTACAACGTCGCTTACGAGACGGGGAAGCCCGTGCCGATGGAATACGTCGTCACGGCGGCCAATCGCAACGTCAAGGAGGTGACCGTCTCCTGGCAGGCCTTCGACGCCGAGAAACGCCCCGTCGGCAAAGGCGCGATTCCGCTGCCGCTGACCAACGGGCAGGAGGCCCGCGCCAACTTCGCGTTCACGCCGCCGGCCTTCGGTTCGTACTTCGTCATTGCCCGCGCCCATTGTCCGGAGGGAGAAATTGGTTCCTTGGGCGAACATGTCGGCGTCTCGCCGCGCTGGCCAAACATGCCCGTACTCCAGGAAGGCGAATCCAAAGGGGGTTGGGAAGACGCCCCGCGGCAACTCTGGTCCGGCCTCCCCAACATGCGGCTCCATCCCAAAAACAATCTCGACAAGTTCGACGAGGATCTCACCCAAGCCGAGAAGTACGGCGCCACCGTCGTCGCTCAACTCGTCGATAATCTCAAGAACTTCAAGCCCGACGAGGTCCGCGCCTTCATGGAGCGATTCAAGGGTCGGGTGAAATTCGTCGAAGTTTGCAACGAACCCAATTTCTTCGGCTCGATCGACGACTACTTCAAGATTCACAAGCAAGCGTACGACATCGTCAAGAAGATCGATCCGAAGGCGCAAGTGCTGGGGCCGGGGACCGTCAACATTGACCTCAAGTGGCTCGCCCGGCTCTACGAACTCGGCTTCAAGGATGTTTGCGACGTCGTCACGCTGCACGATTACGAAGGGCACGAAAGCATCTCGCCGGAGCACTGGCGATGGAAGTTCAGCGAGATTCGCAAGATCCTCGCGAAGTACGGCGATGGCGACAAGCAGATCTGGCAGACGGAACGAGCGATCGCCGGCGTGCGCGGCCAGAATTTCCAGGGGCTCGTCCAGGCAATCCGTACGACGATGCACCGAGACCTGTTGGAAACGTTGGGCGTGCCAAGCGCGCACAACAATCACTACTACCTCAACCAGGGGGGCTACTCGAGCGTGCCATCGTATCTTTGGAGCAAGAACGGGCCCCACCCCGGCGCTCTGGCCCTGCGCACGCGCCACGCCTTGACCGCGGCCCTGGATCGACGGTACGCCGGGACACTCGACTTCGGGCCCAGCGCGATCGACTTCTTCCTCGGCGTCCGCTACCTGGGCAAGGACGGCGAGACGATCGCACTGCGCAATCTCGGCACGAGCCCGACGCCGTTCGACTTCGAGGTTCAGGGCACGGAGTCTCTCGACGTCGTCGACGCCTGGGGCAATACCCAGCAGATCCCCGTCAAGGAAGGCAAAGCTCGGCTATCGCTCGAACAACTCCCCAGCTACGTCCGTCTGCCGGTCGGCGCCAAGTTAATTGCCGCGAAGCGGGCCCTCGGCAAAAATCTCGCCGGCGGCGCGAAGTTCGCCTACTCCGGCAATTTCAAAGGCGAACTCGAGTGGCTGAGCAACGGCATTCTCGAAACGTACCATGCGGGCAATCCCAACGGCGACACCAACGGCAAGAAGATCTGGACGGGCGAACTCCCCGCAGACCTGAAGGCGAACCCGCCGTCGCTGGAAATGACCTTCGACAAGCCGCGACGCATCGAACGGCTCGTCGTCCGCGGCATTCGTGCCGACAACGCCTTCTGCGCCTTGCTCGCATACGATCTGCAATACCACGACGGCAAGGATTGGCAGACGATCGAAAGCGTCGAGCGCCGCATGCCGGCGTCGGAGGCGGCGAAGACCGCCGACGCGATTGCCGCGATCTGGATGGACGACACGAACTTTTACCTGCACCAGTTCGCGCCGATCTCGACCGCGAAACTTCGGCTCGTCGTGCGGGGCACGTCGCATGGCTTCGTGGCCGACGATCAGGCGCGAGCGTGGGGCAACGTCATTGCGCGGTCGCTGATGCTGCGCGAGATCGAGATCTATGGTGCCGAATGAGTTGAAATATCGAGTCTCATTTCATGGGGAACAGGATCAACGAGTCCTAAGCGATCCTCGCAATAAGACAAGAGTCAACTCGCTCGGTCCGAAAGAGTTTTCCCTCGGATTTCGCAATAAACATTATGGCGGCCCTATCGCTCGGGATCGCTATCGGAATGGGAACGCCAATGGCGACAGCGTCCAGCCGGGTTCCGCACCAATGCCCTTGTATCGCTTGGCTCGGCTCATGGCATAAGCGCCTCGCTCCGCGAATCCCTTGGGGATGCGTACTTTCACGCGGGGCACAGGTCCTTTTCTTCGATTTCTGTTCGTGCGAGACGAAGATCGGTTCGCCCCTTACGGGGCGGGAAGCCAACTCATCAGATCGTCTGGTTTCCCCCACGCGGTCGAACTGGAAGAAATTGCAACTTACTCGTGAGCTGACTCGTCCTCCCGTCAGGTTTAGCCGAAGAATCCTTGAAGTATCCGCGCAGAGGTTTCGAATTACGTATTTGGATCGGCGTTGAGAACGCCGAAGCCGTCGACTGTCAAATTCGGATGGCCTGACTGCGCCGACCCCAAGAATTGACTGAGCGGGTTGCCGTCAAATGCAACGTTGCAATGGAGACTTTAATCCCCAGCGACCGTATTCCCCTCTTGATTCGCCGAGATCTTGGCGGTCAGGACCAAGACGCCGCCGAGGAAGAGCGCCATCGCCATGATCGCGTAGCCGAGGGTGAAGCTGCCGGAGCGATTTTTGCCTGGCCGATGATTCTCGGCCCCAGCAAGCCGCCCAGATTGGCGACCGAGTTGATCAGGGCGATGCCGCCGGCGGCCACTGGCCCGGCGAGGAACGCAGAGGGGAGCGTCCAGAAGGTCGGCAACATCGACTTCATGCCGGTCATCGTGATCGCCACGCCGACAACAAAGAGCCAGCGGGCGTCGATTCCGGGAACCGTCAGCCAGCCGGCAGTGACCAGGGCGATCGTCATCCAACCGACGGCAGCGGTGATCGCGGAACCGGCGACATGCCAACGGCGTTCGCCTCGCCTTTCCGGCAAGCTGATTGAAGATCGTCATGAACTTTCCGCGCAGCACGCCGATCGGGCTCTTGCTCGAGCACAGATCGACGAGCCCGAAGGCCCGCATGGTCCGGGCGGCCGCCTCGGGCACGCCGGCCATGTGTCGCGCCTCCGAGCCCGGGACGTCAAGATCGATCTTCGCGACGGCCTTCCAGGCGATCTCCCACGCCTCGGCGGCCGACTCCTCCGTGAGCCAGCCCCTTTGCGTCTCCATTGCCAAATTCTCGGTGTAACCAACCTCCTCACATGAGATGACAATTCGGCCACATTCGCCTCAAAATACGATCAAAGCGAGGTAAAGGACATCAAGCGGAGCAGGCCAAGCGTCTCCTTCCGCACCGCCACCTCGTGCCGACAGCCATGGCACTCGCCGCATGAGCGCCTCCGGAACGCCGGTCAGGAACATGCGTGTGAGGTTGGGGACCTTGCGTTTCCTCGCTCGCCTTTGAGAACAGCTATCGAACTCATTCATGGTACCAACGACCGCCCGGCGAACTGCCGTTTCGAACTGGGGTTTGCGCAGTTTGGTATTCTTCCGGGAAGTGGAATTTGGGCCATTCCGTATGCCAATGCGACAAGCCATGGGCCACGAGGAAAAGTCCGGCGTCTTTGCGAAATTGTCTCAAGAAGCCTTCACGCGCGGGCGGCGTCAAAGACTGTGACTGAGCCTCCAGGTCGTTCATCATTCCGAACGGGATGCAGCCATTCGATACGTCCAGAGAGTTTCGTATCGTCTGGAAAATGTGTGGAGGGTTCGCCAGAAAGAAGTCGCGAGATTCCGGATCCGCTCCGCCTCCACCGACTACAAAAATTCGCAAGTTCTTGAACTTCTCCGTTTGCACTCGGCTATCCAAGTTCTTTTGATAGCCCTCGCTCCAAGTTTTGGAGACGGCTCCCTTGAGTAGCTCAAAGGAGTCTGTATTGTCCGGCAGGTTTTCACTGCCAAAGAAGTAAGAGTGATCCGCGTAGCAATTCACGACCTTCTCGTCATCGCCGTTAAACAAGAACTCATTTACCGAGACTTCGGAAGTGCCGCCGCCAAGATCGACCACCATGAATATTCCGGGCTGAACCTTCGGGTCGAGCGATAAAGAGACAAGCGGAGCGATGGTCTCGGGGGAGATATGAAATCGTCGTTCTCCTTCGTCAGGGAGTTTCGCTGTGAGTCGCCGTTGAAAATGCTCCTTGGTTAGGGAGTAAGCAACTCCCTGTGCAACGGTGAAAGGATGGTCGCCGAAAACCGTTTCATAGACGGCATTGAGAATGCGGGCGTACTTCAGCTTCAGCTGACGATCTTCGAGATGGTTCATCGGCGCCGCGACATGCAGCAGAGGTGGCAAATGGGCCTCTTGACCTACCAATTTTTTCTTGAGTAGTTGCAACACCCAAGTCAAATAGGCGGTCGCCAAAACAGTCGCGTCCTCTTCATCGGTAGGGAGCGTTTGGTCGCCGAAGCTGGGCTTGAGCAGATGTCCTTTCAGGTGCCGAACCAGGCCGAACGACCCCTCAAGCGCCCGCTTGCCGAAGTAAAGAGCCCGACGTTCCGACAATCGCACCAAGGACGGAACGGTGAATGGCGAATAGTCCTCAACCATGCCTACAAGAGCTGGGATTTTGCACGTTCTTTCATTCCGCCGCCGGATCAAGATCTTCGTCGCATAGGTACCGTAATCGAGGCCGATGATGTAGGGATTCCGGGGAGGGCTCGGACGTTTTGGTAAAGGCGGTTTGATTGCGGGCGGCTGTATCGGGGGGAGTTGAGTCGGAGGCTCGGGTTGCGGCGTTGGGCGCGGCTCTGCTTTCGATCGCGCACGGATTTCGATCGCTTCCAGTTGCTGCTGAAGGAGATCGAGCGTGTTTTGCTGCTGCTCAAGCGAATGTTTTTGCTGCTGAAGGAGCAATTGAAACGAACTAATGGACGCGCGCAAAGGCGCAAGTTGATCCAATAAGGTTTGCAGGGCGACTTCGGACATCTACGGGATCTCAAAGATGCCAAGGCTGGTGACGTTGATTATGTGGACCTGCTGATTACCCGGCAAGTCTCAAGCCTGAAGTCTGTTGGCGTAGCGTACCTCGATGAGGCAGGCGGCGATGGGCCCCTCGGTTCGAACGCCGCAGTTGCGATCTTGATCATCGAGCTTTCGTTTTTCCGTGAGAAACCTCGCTTTCTGCTTGTCGATCTGGCTTTCGACCAGTGCTACGGCCCGGTTCTGGCCATCCTGGCGATGTTGCTCTGCCTTTCGCTCCAGATTCTCGATCTTGTCGCGAAACTGAGCTTCGAGGCTCCCCCGGCGCCGAAGAACTCGGGCGCGACTTTCCGACTGCTCCCGAACATCCAGATTCTTGTTTCGCAAAAGACTCTGCGCGACCGACCGATCGAGGAACCCTTCGCCGGGAATTGGTTGTTCCGCGGACTCATGCCATTCGACTCCGTTCTCGATCACCAGGTGAAGTAGCCGTTCGCTCGCCTCGGAATCTACCATGCCATTGTCTTGCAATCGAAATGCGACGACGTCGAAGAGTCTGCGAGCGCGAAAACCAGTGATCTCGTGCACAAAAACGAAGAGCACAAAAACACCCGCACCGAAATTCTCCCCCTCGTTTAAAACCAGGGAAGCCTTGCCGACCCTCGCTTGGGGCGAATCAAGTTGAGTTGCAAGGCTCGTAAGCGCAGCTTTGACGAAAGGGTGGGGCGGATTGATGAGTTCGAGGTTCGAATGAACCCACGCTTGATCGCCGTTGAAGCAGAATCTCCAGGGTTGGCCCGGTCGTCGCGAGTTCCAGTAAGGGCCCTGAGGCTGAGAGCGCTGGCAGGCTTGATGAATGGACATCAAGAGTTCGTCCGTCATCATCAATCCAAAGACCCGAGCTCCTGGAGCGGCAGTTGGGGGACTCGTTTCTTCCCATATCTGCACCTGGGGGTGGTAGGACTTCAGATAGGTTTCGATTAGAGCGAGCAAGGCGGTCTCGGAGAGGTGTCGCCCCAGCCGGCTGAGTTGATTGAGCTGCGTCTGCAGATACTCTTCAAAGCCAAGCAGATCTGCCGCTTGCTTCTCGAGGTTTTCAAGATCGGCTTTGCGATTTTCGATGGCTCGTGCTTCTTGATCGACGCGTGCTTCGGCTTCCTCCGGCGTCAAGTTTCCGGAAAGATAGTCGCGAAGTAACTGATTCACGACTCCGCCTAAGATTGCTTCCAAATCTCCGACCGACGATTCAAAAAGCTTGATCCGGTCGTAAAGGCGACGGAGAATTCGATCTTCGACCGTTCCGGCGACGTACAAATTGACGATGTGAAGTACCTTCGCTTCTTGGCCAAAGCGATCGATTCGGCCGATTCGCTGCTCCAGAACCATTGGATTCCACGGCAAGTCGTAGTTGATAAGGTGGTGGCAGAACTGAAAGTCGAGGCCTTCAGAGCCAACCTCGGTAGAAACGAGAACTTGAACCTTCGGGTTCTCCTTGAACTCCCGGATCCGTTGGCCCCGCTCGTCTCGAGCCGGATTGCGGGGGTTCGAAGGAACGTCGCCGCTGATGTAGAGGGCTGCAAATCCGAGTCTCTCAAGTTCGCGCGCAAGGTAGCGGGCCGTTCCTTTGAAGAAGGTAAAGACCAGGACTTTGGCACTTGGCTCATCTTTGCTGATCTGCGCCAAAATCTCTCGAAATTTGAGGAACTTCGAATCGTGCGTCAGAGCGGGCAAGAACGTGGTCGAAACGCCAGTTTGGTTAGTGGCATCGATCTCGCTGGGCGGAATATCCGTCAATTCCTCCGCCTGCTCATCGTCCGTCACTACGACTGAGTTCATTTCTAACGCAGCGGGAAGGCAACTGGCGGCCTGCCGGGCTCGCTGAATTTGCCCCAGCGAAAGGTCGCCCCGCAACCAGCCGAGACCGTTCGAGATCCCCACAAGTCCCCGATATGCTTCCTGCTCTTCCTCCGACCAAGTGCAGACTTGATCGAGAGGGCGCCTTTGCGGGCGTTCGACATCAACATCCCGCTTGCGTGTTCGCGTCATGACTCCGGAAAGGTAGTGCAGATCTTGGACCCTCCGTTCCGCGTTGACCCAAGCGGCTCGGTCTTCGGGTGGATTCATTAGGTCGGCGAGAACATCTCGGGCTAATGGGTCCTGATCTCGGCCGGGAGGGAAGACGTCCGCCAGCAAGTTTCTTGCCTGCGAAAGCAGATTCGCGTCTTGCTGCCGAATCAAGGCGCCGGCTCGTAGAACTTTTTGGTGGGAGTTTAGTTCTCGTATGAACTGGCCTTCAGAACGGAAGTCCTCGGGACGAAGCGGTTGCAGGAGAGCGAACAGGTTGCTCAGATCGAGTTGCACCGGCGTCGCGCTGAGCAGCAGGATCGCCTCGCCGACTCGGCATAGCTCGGTAAGAAGGCCGTGCGTTTTGGTCACTCGATTGCGAGCGTGATGGGCCTCATCGATGATGACCAAATCGATCGGATCGAGTTCGGCCGCCAACCGAGTACGTATCCCATCGGCGCGAAGGGTAGCCATAGAAATGATCGCCCGTAGTCGGCCCCGACGCGGGTTTTCTGCCAACTGCTTCAAGTACTCTTCAAGGCGAGACCGGTCGAAGATCTCAAAGTTTTGATCGAACTTGCGATTGAGTTCTTCTCGCCATTTGTCCCGAAGGCGAGAGGGGCAGACGACGAGCACCTTGTCGAGGCCCGGATGAAATCTTGCTTCCAGCTCTTTCAAGATCAGCCCAGCTTCGATCGTTTTGCCAAGACCCACCTCATCCGCGATCAACAGGCGGCGATCGGAACTCTCCAGAAAACGCAGAAGAGGCTTGTACTGGTGTGGCTGAAAAAGGATGCGCTCCGATTTGAAGGTATAAAGCGTGTTCTGGTTCGTATGCTGCAGGCGTTCGAAGGTTAGCGCAGCCCGAAAGGACTGCAAGGTTCCCCATTTACCGGCGCGAACCAAGGCGAGTACGTCGCCGATCTCTTCTTCCGGATCGAGATCATGTTCGACTACCTTCATCGTACGTTTGCCGAAGCGAACGACGTACCACGTCTCGCCGCCGCTTCGAAATGACTCCTTGATTGTGCCGCCTTCGCGGCTCGGGCGATAAACGACGGCGTCTCCTCGAACGAAATTTGGCGTTTCCATGTAGCACCAGCGTCGAATGTCGCGAGTTTGCGGAATCATTCTAACGAGAAAGCTTTCGAAAAACCCTTCGCCCAACTGCCCGTTTGCCGGATACCAACCCAAAAGCGTCAAAATTCAGTGGTTCAAGATCGAATGAGGTATTGCAAAGAAACGCATGACTCGGCTTCAGAGAGAGAGGGTTAGCAACAGCCCATCCATGGAAAGATGAATCATGCGTTTCGGAAGACACCATAAGGTTTCCTCTCGGCAGGTTCAAGAACAGGCACTCCGTTTGTTGATCCCGGTTTTGGGCAACGAGGGAGGATTCCGTTGCACCCGTCTGTCTCTCCTGCAGGTCGTACTGACCGCCGCCGCGAACATGATCTCCGTGTGCGGGGTTTGCTTGCGTCTGGGAACCATGTCCGATCAGACGGCGCGACAAGCCCTACGCGACCGCTTGCCCAAGCGAAGGCAGATGCTCGAAGCCAAGCTCAACGCGGCCCTGCGCGAGCCGTTGCCGTCCAAAACGCCCCGACGTCGTCGCGCGCTGGCCATCGATCTGCACGAGATCCCCTATCACGGCAACTCGCCGCGCAGCCACGTCCTGCACAAGAAACCGCGCGGGGGCGCCACCAAGTTCTTCGCCTACGCGACCGCCTGTCTGGTCGAGAAAGGACACCGCTATACGCTGGCGTTCACTTGGGTCAAAGACAACGAGACGACGGTCGCCCTTCTGCAACGGCTCTTGGCCGACGTGGCCCTCAGCGGCGTCAAAATCCGCCATTTGCTGCTGGATCGCGGATTTTTCAGCGTCGCGGTCATGGCCTTCCTGAAGGCCCAAAACATCCCTTTCCTCATGCCGGTCGTTTTTCGCGGCCGCAAGCCCGCCCGGGGCAAGAAGCACACCGGTTGGCGAGCGTTCTTGCAAATGCCGGCGGGATGGTACCGACACACCCATCGTCGCCAAGGCGAAGAAGTCGCGGTGCACGTCTGCGTGGCCTACAAAACGTATCGCCATCACCGAACGCCAAGCGATGCAACAAGAAGTTGGTCTTCGCCGCCTGGCGGCCGATCGCAGCGGACTCGATTTGCCTACGATGCGCTTACCGCTCGAGGTCGCCTGGAAGCTCGACGTCGGTGGCCGCATCCTCGGCGCGGCGGCGATCCACGGCGGCAAAGCGTTCGTTGGCGCCAACGGCGGCAAGCTCATCGCAGTCGAGCTGAAGTCGGGCAAGCCACTCTGGCATGTCAACCTTGGCGCCGATGTCCGCTGTTCGCCGGCAGTCGCCGACGATCTGGCGTATTGCGGTTGCGAGAACGGCGAGTTTCACGCCATTGACATCAACATGGGCAAAAATCGCTGGACGTTTCTGGCGGGCGGACCGGTGCGCGCTTCACCGGTCGTTCAAGCAGGCATCGTCCTCTTTGGCGCGAATGATCACCATCTCTATGCCCTCGATCGCTACACCGGCAAGAAGCTCTGGGCCTTCCGCGCCGGCGACTACTGCGTCTCCGTGCCCCCGGTCGTCCACGGTGATCGCGTCTTCTGCGCCCAATGGACCGAACGCGTCTTCGCTCTCGATCTAACTACCGGCAAGGAGCTGTGGCGCTCCTACGTGCCGGTGTCGGTCGAAGCGCTGGCCTACCATCGCGATCGGCTCTGGGTCCGGAAAGTGCATTACCTCGTCGAGCTGGATCCGGCTACCGGCAAACGTCTTCGCCTTGCCAACACCTCGTGGAGCTACGGCGGCATCGCGTTTCAAAGGAACAAGCTGTTCCAGTCCGGCATCCAGAGCCAGTACGGCACTTCGGGGGCAACCTTTGTCGATTTGGACCAGGACGGGAAAGAAATGGCCAAGGCGCCGACGTTGGAGGGAGTCCTTCGCCTCTCGCATAAATCACTTTACAACTATCCGAAGCCGGCCGCGCTGGGCTCGCCCCTTGTCATCGGCGATCACGTCTGCTTCGCCACCGTCAGCGGCAAGCTGTGCCTGACGGAGCCGGACGGAAAGGAACGATGGAGCTATCCGCTCGGCGGCACCTGTCACGCAACTCCCGTGACGGCTGATAACCATCTGCTCGTCGGTTGTGATGACGGTTACCTGTATGCTTTCCGTGCGAAGTGAAAGGCTCGGTCTCGTTATGAAACGAATCGCATGTGTGCTCATCGCTCTGTGGGTTGTAACCGACGTTCGCGCGGACAACTGGCCGGCATGGCGCGGGCCAACGGGGCCGGCCGGCAATGGTTCGCGAAAATGTGACTGGACGTCGCCATCCTCTTCGCCGCGGGGTTGACGAGGCACGGCTCATCAACGACCATGAGAAGGAGGCTCGCGCCTTGTTCTCCCGTTGGTCCCGTTTCTTCAACCGTCGTGGCACGGAGGTCACGCAACGTCGCCCCGGGGTAGCATTATGGCGACCAAGATTACGCTGGACACCATCAAGTCCTACCTAAGCTGTAAGTACAAGGGGTATCTCAAGCTCGCCGGGGAGTTCGGGACTAAATCGGACTACGAGGCGATGACCGCCAAAGCGAGTCGGGCATCGCGGGAGGAGGGCCTTGCCAAACTCACCGCCCGGTTCAGCGATGGAGACGCCACCCCCAAAACAACCATTACCGTTGCAACGTTGAAGCAGAGGAAATCGCTGCTGATCGACGTCAACCTCGATGACGATGCCTTGTCACTTCGCTTCGATGGCCTGAATCGCGTCGATGGAACGTCGGCACTCGGGGACTACCACTATCTGCCCATCCTTCACAACCACGGGAACAAAGTCGGCCGACAGCAGAAACTCCTGTTGGCTGTGTTCGGACTCGCCCTCGCTGGTGTGCAGGGGCTGCGGCCCGCCCTCGGACTGGTCACATGCGGGTCCGAAGGGAGGCTCGGAAAAGTGCGGTTGGACGGCAAGCTGTACCGCCAAGCGGAGCAGGTTCTTGATGAGGTAAAGCGGCTCCAGGGAGGAGGCGAGCCGTCGCGACTGACGCTCAACGGCCACTGCCGCGTCTGCGAGTTCCGGCAGCGGTGTCACACGCAAGCCGAGAAGATCGACGATATCAGTCTGCTCGGGGGCGTGCGTGAGAAGGAACTGAAGCGGTATCACAGCAAAGGCATTTTCACCCTGACCCAACTGTCCTGCACATTCCGCCCCAGGAAGAGAAGCAAGCGGGTGAAGCGACCGGCCCATGTCCACTACACCGCCTTGCAGGCGCTGGCCATCCGCGAGAAGAAGGTTCACGTCTACGGGACGCCCGACCTACCCCACAAGCCGGTGCAACTGTTCTTCGACGCCGAGGGCGTCGAGGGAGCTGGTTTCGTGTATCTGCTCGGCGTTCTCGTGGTCGAAGGTGACGCCCAGACGATACACTCGTTTTGGGCGAATGGCCCGGATGAAGAGGTGAAAGTCTTCGATTCCTTTCTGGACCTGCTGGCCCGGTACGAGGACTTCGCGTTGTTCCACTTCGGAAGTTACGAGAAGGCGTTGCTCCGGCGCATGCGGAAGGTCGTGACGAGGAAGGAACTCATCGACCGGGCACTGGACAAGGCCGTGAACATCCTGTCGGTCCTCCACACCAACGTGTATTTCCCGACGTACTCCAACGGGCTGAAGGACGTGGGCCGTTACCTCGGTTGCACGTGGGCGGATGAGAAGAGTTCGGGCCTCCAGAGTCTGGTGTGGCGAGCATGCTGGGAGCAGACCAGGGAACCTGTTTGGAAAGACAAGCTGGTCACCTATAACGCCGAAGACTGTGCTGCCCTGAAGAAGGTCACTGAGTTCGTTCAAGCCGCCAGTGAGGCCGCACGAAGCCGGGGTGCAGAGACGCCATCCGCCACATCTTCCCCGGCCATCGCCTGGGCGGACGCGGTTGAGGCTCCGTCAAGCCGCAGGGGGTGGTGCCGCCCGAACTTCGCCCTGGACGACTTCAACCACGTCAACCGCTGTGCCTATTTCGATTACCAACGGGAGAAGGTGTTCATCCGCACCAACACGGTGGTCCGGAGGGCCTGCCGAGGAGCCGGGAAGCGGAAGAAACGGCTCAAGTTGCCGCCCAACCGCGAGGTTGTGTTCAAGAACGATGTCTGCCCGCGCTGCAAAAGCACCCGCTTTAAGCCACACTCCCTCAAGGCCCGCTCGAAGCTGGCCTACGACCTGAAGTTCACGGCCGGGGGCATCCGCCGCCAGGTGATCCGCTGCACCGCGATCCAAGATAAGTGTCGGGACTGCGGCCTGACCTTCTATCCGCAAGCTTACAAGCGGCGGGACAAACACTTGCACGGTCTAAAGAGTTGGGCCATGTACCAGATCGTCGTTCACCGCCTCAGCCTTCATCAGGTTGAGGCCCTGCTCGATGACTGCTTTGGCCTGCGTGTGAACGCGATGGAAGTGATGATGCTCAAAATCCTCATGGCCAAACGGTATCGCCAGACGCTGAAGAGAATCCTGGCTCAAATCGTCGCCGGCGGGGTGATCCACATTGATGAGACCGAGGTCAACCTGCAAAATGGCAAGGGGTATGTGTGGGTGCTCGCGAGCCTGGAGGATGTGGTCTACATGTTCCGGCCCAACCGGGAGGCGGATTTTCTCCGCGACCTGCTCCGCGACTTCAAGGGGGTCCTGGTGTCCGATTTTTACCCCGGCTATGAGTCGCTCCCCTGCACGCAGCAGATGTGTCTGGTCCACCTCATCAGGGACATGAACGCCGACCTGAAGGCGAACCCCTATGATGAGGAACTCAAGGCCATCGCAGCGGCGTTCGGCAAACTGCTGAGGTCGATCGTGGGGACGATCGACAAGTATGGCCTCAAACACCGGCACCTGCACAAGCACAAGGCTGATGTCGCCGATTTCTTCCGCGATCTGGCTGCCCGTGTCTGCCGCTCCGAGTTGGCGGAGGGTTACCAGAAGCGGCTCGGCAAGAACGAGGGCAGGCTCTTCACGTTTCTGGACCATAACGGAGTGCCCTGGAACAACAACTCGGCGGAACACGCGATCAAGGCGTTCGCTCGCTTTCGCGAGCTCTACGATGGCCAACTGAGCGAGGATGGGCTGTCGGACTTCCTCGTTCTCCTGAGCGTCCAGCAGACGTGCAAGTACCGCGGTGCGAGTTTCCTCAAGTTCTTGCTCTCTCGGGAGGAGGACATCGGGGCCTTCTGCGAGCGGAAGCGGAAGAAGAACGAGCCACCTGCGATTGAGAGCTACCCGGACGGCTTCTCCCGGACCCACCGCAAGTTCAAGTTGGACCAGCCGTCGCAACCCGAGACGCCATGATGTCGCGAACTGCCCAGCAACCAAGCATACCCCTGACGATTTCATCGTGTGTAGCGTCAAATGGTTTTTCCTGGCCCGCGACAATTAGAATTCCCTCTTTTTGACTTTTCGGTCATGAATGCACCTCCTGGAAAGCTAGGAGGAATGCGATGGTTACGGATGGCCAAGTACGACGACTGTTTCGTGAATTCGACGCAGGAACTTCCCTGGCCTTGGCGGCCTGGAGAACCGGCATGAGCAAGAAGACGGCTCGATCCTATCTCAAGCACCGCACGCTGCCCAGCGTGCGAAAGAAAACCCAGGCGCCGCGAGCCTACCGCACGCGGCCCGATCCCTTCGCGGCGGTTTGGCCCGCGGTTGCGGAGCGTCTCCAACGGGAGCCGCGCTTGCTCGCCAAGACGCTGTTCGACTGGCTGCGGCGCGAGCATCCGGGCCGATTTTTCGACTCGCACCTTCGCACTTTCGAACGGCGGGTGCGGCAGTGGCGCGCGACCCATGGATCGGGGAAGCCCGTCATGTTTCGCCAAGTCCATGAGGCGGGCGACCTGGCGGCGTCGGACTTCACGCACATGAACTCGCTCAACATCACCATTGCCGGCCAACGTTTCGAGCACCTGGCGTATCACTTCGTGCTGACCTACTCGAACTGGGAATCGGTGACGCTCTGCGCTTCCGAGTCGTTCGAGGCTCTTTCGGACGGTTTGCAGAACGCGTTGTGGGAGTTGGGGGGCGTGCCGCGCAAGCACCGCAGCGACAGCCTCAGCGCCGCCGTGAACAATCTTTCGGCGACGCGCGAGTTCCAGACTTGCTATCGCGATTTGCTGTCGCATTACGACCTGGCGGGCCAGCGGATCAACGTGCGTCAGGCGCACGAGAACGGCGATGCGGAGTCGTCGCACGGGCACTTCAAGACTGCCGTCGATCAGGCGTTGCTCCTGCGCGGCAGCCGCGATTTCGCCAGTCGCGAGGACTATGGAGATTTTCTGAGGGAGTTGGTGAAGGTCCGCAACGCCGGTCGCGGCGACCGCCTGGCCGAGGAGTTGGCGGCCCTCAACCCCTTGCCCGAGCAGCGGCTGTCGTCCTGCTTGAAGGTGCCGTGCCGGGTGGACACGGGGAGCTTGATTCACATTCATCGCAACGTCTATTCAGTGCATAGCCGTCTGATCGGCGAGCAGGTCGAAGCTCGGCTCTTCGCCGACCGCGTGGAAGTCTGGTACGCCGACCAGCACGTCGATACGTTGCCGCGGCTGGTCGGTCGCGATCGTTCGGCCGTGCATTATCGGCATGTGATCGACTCGTTGATCCGCAAGCCGGGCGCGTTTGCCAACTACGCCTATCGCGACGACCTCTTCCCGACGACGCGTTTCCGACTGGCCTACGACCGATTCTGCAAAGGCCAGGGCGAACGGCTCGGCGCCAAGGAGTATCTGAAAATCTTGCACTACGCAGCCCACGACAGCGAGATTGCCGTCGACGACGCACTGCGGGCGTTGCTGACGAGTGACATGCCGTTGTCATCGAATGCAGTGATCGAGTTGGCGAAGCGAAGCGCCGAAATTCCGGCCCCGACGACGGTCGTCGTGGAACTGCCGGATCTGACCGAGATCGATGCCCTGTTAACCATCACGGAGGAGAATCATGGCCAAGACACGATCCAACCCCGAGTCGCAGACCCCGACCCCAGCCCCAGCCACGGAACGGCTGACCGAGCAATTGCGAGAACTGAGATTGCCGGCGATTCGGGATCACTTCCAGAGTCAGGCCCAAAGAGCCGCTCAGGAGAACTGGAGTGTCGGCCGGGTCGTTACTTCGGTAGGCGTACAGAAGGTGCCGAGTATTCCTGCCGGCGCCCTTCGATCCCCAATTTACTTAGCCCGATACGCCAGGAGCAGAAGGGCACTGAGAACGACCAGGGCCGTCGAACCTTGATG
>JBBQPM010000141.1:0-17780 GCA_038217425.1 Gemmatales bacterium | reverse complement strand
CCCCCTTTGACCATGCGGATGAGGAGGCTCTTGTCCGCCTTTCCGGGCACGAGGGCCGGGCCAGAAACGCCCCCTTTGAGCCACGCCGCCTTGAAATCGAGCCGCAACCCGCCGCGCTGCTTCTTGTCGCCGTGACACTTTTGGCAATGCTCCACGAGGAGCGGACGGACTTTGGCCTCGAAAAACTCGAGGTCGGCCGCCTGATCGGCACGAACCGGCCCAGCCGCTGCCAGAAGGAATAATATCGCTCGACGAAGCAAACTCATGCCGTGACTTTCATTTCCTGGAGGAGGGACATGTCGAGGGCCGGACAATTTTCGAGTGCCGTGAGTCTTTATTTGAGTTCGACAATCGCGCTACCTCGACCCAGGCGCCGGGCCACTTCGCGGAACGCCTCGGCCCATTCGCCGCGTTTGACTTGACCGTTCTCCTGGCGCAACCGGCCGATCAGTGTCAAACCCTTGAGCTTGTCCGTCGCCAGTTCCTTGAGAAATTCGGCAGGGTCGGCGTATCCCAACTCGCGTGCCGCTTCCTCAACTCCCACGTTGGCGTGGTAACGCTTGTGGGCCGCTAAAATGATCTCTTCACGCGAATCCGGCAACTTGCCGTCAAAGGGAAACGTGCAATCGTAGGCCGCACTCACAAAGCGCACTTCGTCGGCCTCGAGTTTTTGATTGAGAATCGCCTTGGGAACATAGATCGCGCGAATCAAATTTTCCCCGCCGCCGAAGTCCCTTTTCGCATCGAGTTCATTGCGTACCTGATCCGTCGCCTTTTGCATGCCGCTGGCATGGCACGCAATGCAAGAGATTCCATTCAGCAGCGCGGTCGTTCCGGAGAATTGATTCTTATCCATCAGAATCGACTCGGGAGGAGCATCCATGCGGATGCCCTTGCCGTCGGTGACCATGTAACCTTGCATCCCATTGGGTAGGTTGAAGATAATCTCGTTGCCGTCGTGTTTGAACGCCTTGTCCGGAAAAGGGTGTTTGGTAAACAGCGGGCCCAGCGGATCGCGAAGCGGGTTGGATTCGGGTTCGCCCTTGCCGAGCGGCTTTCTGCCGAAGTCGTAGCTGCGCCAGAATGCTCCTGGATAACGTGCGATCTCTTGCCGTTCGATCACGCGGAAACCGGAGGTCGTGGTGCTGGCGCCTTCATAGCCCGCCCGCAGCAATTTGCCCTTGCGGAAATTGTCGATGAAGTTGATGCCGAGTTTCTCCTCCAAAGCGGGGGCGTTGTTCGGCAATCCGAGCAATGCGTGATACAGAGGAGGCCGACAGGCGCGGGCCACAAACCAGTCGGCACGCACCAATGGCAAGGAACTCCCCGTCCGCTGGAGCATCTCTTTCGGCCAGGAGGTCGTTTCCACGATCGAATAGGGATACGCTTCCAGGATTGTTGACCACTGCGCGGCTTTCCAACCCAACGCCCGCAGATCCACCGCCAGCACGGCCTCTTCCGTCTCGGGTACGACCGTCGGCAAAACGAGATCCGGTTGCCAGCTGAGACTATTGAGCAACTTGGAGAGGGCGGCGCGGTGATGGACCAGGTCGGCCGGGCGCACGCGGGGATTGTTTTGCAGATGCGTCAGCGAAAAGAATCTCAGGTGAAGTTGATCTTCCCGCGGAACGGCGGCAACATGCTTGAGAATTGCCGACTCTACCATGGCGGGCGAGAGGTGCTTGCGAGCCGGGATCAGCACCGGTTGCGGGGCTCCTGCCTCCAGCCACTCGCGCAGAATCAGCTTCTCGACGCGCGTCAATTTCGAAGCCCCCTTGGGCATCTTCTCTGTGTCGATCATGTGCCAGAGCAAGGAAGCATCCAGCGCTTGTTGCTTACGAGTTCCCTGCTTCGCATAGTACCACGGCTCGTCGTTCTTCCAGGGGTTCTTCTCGTTGAGCAAATTTCGATTGCGGACTTCCTGGGTCCAGGGCTTCGTCAAACTTTCGAAGCTGCTCACCAGCAGCAGATCAACGCCGCTGGTCGAGTTGGCGCCGGCGTGACACGACAGGCATTTCGTATCCAAGATGTTTTGGACGTCGAACCACAACTCCCCTTCGTCCCGGTTCACGGGCCGACGAGGGCGGTCGACGATTTTTTCCTCGATCCACTCCGGAGCACCGGCCTCGAGCCAGCGCTGCAGAATCTCCTGACGTTCCTTGTCGGTCGGCTTGACGGCGGCGGCATTCGGCGGCATGTCTTGCTCGGCGGCTGCCTTGCCCTTGAGACCGGCTCGATTCCAGAGCGTCGAGGCGTGTAAGGCCGCCTCTCCCTTGAGTCCCGGCTGCACGTAGTACCATGCCGTGCCATCGCTGACGCGCTTCTTTGTCAAATTCTTGTAGCTGAGTACTTCATAATCTTCGACTTCGGGATTCGCCCCGCTGTGGCACTTGGAACAATAATCCTTCAGAAACCCACGCGCCAGCTGGGCGAGTTCCTTCTCCGTCTGGCTCTGCACCGGAGCAGTTGAGTGCAACCCAAGAAATCCCGCAAGTAGCATGATGGACAAAAAATGATCTCGCATCATTGGAGCGCCTCGATTTGATGCATCATTCCGACTTCGTGAAGAAATCACGAGTGACTTGGTATCTGCCGCGCGCGTCACTGGGTAAGCATTTGCGGCTTACCCAGTGACGCGCGACGAGTTCTCGATGCTGATGAATCTATTGTTTCGGCGGGGCTGGCGCCTGCAGCGCCTGATTGCGGGTCACGTTCTGGTTGTACTGCTGGATTTGCTCCACATATTCCGCCGGCAGCTGGCCCTGCGAGGCTTGCCGAATCAACTCACGCTGTCGCTCTTGCAGGCGAATAAAGGTCCCGTCGGCCGAACCGTTCACGAGCTTGGATGCGGCGTTCGTCACCTTGCCGTCGGCAATGCGATTTCCTTCGCCTTCCCCCTCGTTCTTTTCGCTCCCCTTGGCGAGCTTGTCTGATTTGCCCTTGCCGGGCTCCATTCCTTCGCCTTCGCCTTCGCCTTCGCCCTCCCCTTCGCCCATTCCCATGCCCATGCCGGGCTCTTTGCCTTCTCCCTTGCCCTCGGCCTTGGCGAGTTGTTCGCCGGCCGCCTTGAGAGCATTGGCAGCGCTCTTGAGTTCGTCCAGCGCCTTGTTCTGCGCGTCGTTGGCTTTCTCGGCTTTGCCCTGGGCGAGGTTTTTATCGGCCTCGCCTAACTTCTGCGCGGCTTCCTTGAGTTGGTCCTGCAATCCCTTCGGGGCCTGCGCCTGAGCCTGGGCGAGCGCGGCCTGTGCTTTCTGATTGGCGAGCTGCGACTGCACGAGATTCTGAGTCGCTTCCATCAGCGCCTTTTGATCCTTCGCCAACGCCTCGGCGGTCGCCTGGCCGTTGTCCTTCGCCTTCGCGGTCTGCGGCGCGTCTCCCATGCCTTTGGCGTCGGCCTTTGCCTTGGGTTCTGCCTTGCCGTCCCCCTTGCCCTTGGGCTCGGCTTTCGCCTGAGCGGGGCCCATGCCCTTGGGGTCGGCTTTCGCTTCGCCCATGCCTTTGGGATCGGCTTTCGCCTGAGCCGGGCCCATGCCCTTGGGATCGGCTTTCGCTTCGCCCATGCCCTTGGGGTCGGCTTTCGCCTGAGCCGGGCCCATGCCCTTGGGATCGGCCTTCGCCTCGCCCTTCTCTTTGGGCTCGGCCTTGGCTTGAGCTTGTCCCATTCCTTCGGCCTTGGGCTGGGCCATCGGCGGATTAGCCTCTTTTGCCTGGGCCATCGCGCCTGCTTTGGGTTCCTCTTTCGCCTTGCCGGCTGCCTTCGCATCCTTGGGCTGCGCCTTGGCCGGCGCTGCCTTGGCATTTTGCTTCGCCTTGGGCTCGGCGGCTTTAGCCATGGGCGCCGGCTTGGCGTCGGCGGCTGCTGGAGGGTTGTCCTTCGCTTGCCCCGGAGGCGCGTCCATCTTCGCCTTCGGCTCGGGTTCGCCCTTCGCCTGGGCCTTCGGCTGAGCGGCGTCGGGTTTCGCCTTCGCCTGAGCCATCGGAGCGTCGGCCTTCGCGTCGGCCTTTGGCGTTCCCATCGGAGCCGGCTCGGCCTTGGCGCCTTCCAATTTCGCGAGCGCCTTCTCTTGCTCCTTCAATGCTTCGCCCAAGTCGCCCTTCTGCAACGCGTCCGCGGCCTTCTTGGCGGCTTCGCCCGCTTCGGGAAGCTTCGACGCCTCCGCCTTCTGGCCCAACTCTTTCTGCAACTGTGCCAGACTCGCCTTGTTCATCTCCGCTTGCTTGGCCTCGTCGGACTTGGCCGCGGCTGCCTCTGCCTTGTCGATCGCCTTGTTGAGCTGTTGCGCGACTTCGTTCAGCTCGCCTTGCTTGTTTTCCATGGCGGCTTGCTGGGCGGCTTCTTTCCCCTTGAGATCTTCGATCTTCTTGTTGAGCTCCGCCTTGGCCTGGTCGAGGTTCTTCTTGGCCTCGCCGGCGTCTTTGGCGGCTTCGGGCTTCTTGGCCTGATCGAGATTCTTCTTGGCCTGCTCCATTGCCTTGGCGGCGTCGTCAGCCTTCTGCGCTGCCTTGGGTGCGGCGTCCTTGATCTCCTGGGCGACTTCCTTGGTCGGGGGCGTCAATTTCTCTTGCTTCTGCCCAAGATCGGATTTGGCCGGGGCGTCCTTCTTCGCCTCCGCGTCCGCCGCCTTGGCGATTTTGCCTTGTTCCTTCGCAAGCTCGTCGAGCTTCTGAGCCGCCTGTTCGAGTTTGGCAAGATCGTCGCGACGCTTCTCGGTCTGGGCGATCTCCTCGGCCAACTCCTTACGAGCTTCCTTGAGGGCGTCGAGCGCCTTCTGTTGCTGCGTCTGCGCGGGGGCCGGCTCTTTCTTGTTGAGATCCTTGGCCGCCTTTTGCATGGCGTCCTGGGCCTTGGCCAGCGCCTCCTTGGCCTTCTCGCTGGGCAGCGGTTGCTGGGCGACCTGATCGGTCTTCTTCGCCAATTCCTTCTGCGGCGGCGCCAGCTTCTCGGGCTGCCCTGCCTCTTTCGTCTTGTCTTTCAGAGCAACTTGTTCCTTCTCGATTTTCTCGACTTCTTCCAGGGCGTTCTTGAGCGCGGCCAGCGGGTCGGCGGCGTTCTCCTTCTCCTTGCCAATCAACTCGGCAAGTTCCTTCTGCACGTTCTCGAGCTTGGCGAGCGCATCCTTTTGCGGCGCCTGCGCGTCTTTCGCCTTGGCCTTGTTCAGTTCGTCCTGGGCCTTCTGCAACACCGTTTCGGCGACTTTGAGTTTGTCGGCCAGGTCCGGAGCGTGACGGTCGAGCAGATTGGCAACCTTGAGCGCGTCGATCTGCTGCTTGGCTTGCGGCTCGGCCAAATCGCGAACCGCCTTGTCGGCGATGGGCGACTGCTTTTTTTCGCCCTTTTCCTTGGTCTCGGCGTTGAGCTTACGCTGCTCCTGAATCACGCCTTCCAGACGCTTCTGAGCGTCCAGGAGCGTGGACATCTTGTCGATGTCGCCGCGGAGGATCGCCGCCAGGTCTTGCAGCTTCTGCGCCGCCTGCAACTGTTGACGATTCCCCTCGGCGTAGGCTTTGAGGCGGAGTTCGATGTAGCCCGTCTTGCGGATCTTGCCGACGACCGCTTCCATTTCTTCGAGGACGGGCCCCTTGGCGTTCATGACCTTGTCGAAGCGTTCTTTTTGTTCGCCGATCAGATTCTTCGCCAGCTGCTCCTGGGCCGTGACGAACTTCTTGGCGACTTCGAGGTTGAGATCGGCCTGGGCATCGCCCAAAAGCCGAACCGAGATCGTGTTGCGGGCCAGACGTCGGCTAACGTTGACCATTTCCGAAGCATCCTTGATGTACAGCGCCGTCTTGCGCTGGCGCTCGTACTGGTCTTCGGAGAACTTTTCCAGGTTATCGGCGAACTGCTCCAGCGAAGCGACGGCGTCGAAGTTGAGCAGCATTTGCCGCAGCGCCACCACCACTTCGCGATGCCGATCGAGGGCGCTGAGCAACTCTTTCTCCGCTTGGGCATCGTCGGCGGCAGCGGCGGCTTTTTCCAGATGCAGCACCACGTCGCTCATCTGCTTGTTGCTCAGCGACTTCAGCGTCTCGAGCGTTTCCTGCAGCTGACGAAGCTGTTTCTGGCTGGCGGGCGAAGCCGCGGAGTAGAACTCCATGACTTTGAGATTGCCTTCGAGCTGGCCGATCAGCCGATCGGTCTGGTCCTTGATGACGCGTTGTTCCGCCTGGCGTTTTTCGAAGTCGTCCGCGAAAAGCGAGGCATTTCCCAGAACCAGCATGGCAAGGGCGAGGGCAAGATGGCGCATGAGACACGTCTCCGGAAGGCGAGGGCTGTTCGCAGCATGAAACCCCGCGGAACCGCTAGAGTTTCGCAAGGGGAGAGGCAAGGCAGGTCGAGGCAAGCCGTTTTAGTTTAACGTCTTTCTGCGCAAGATCAAGGCAAAAGACCGTTTCGGCGCGATCGGGGACATTTTTCCGGAATTTTGGCCCCCCTGCCCCGCTTTCGTGTTTATACTCGACGCGGTCAAGCAAAACGAAAGCCCAGCGGGTGAGGTACTCCCAACCCCCGGGAATAAACGCACGCGGTCCGCACGATCCCAAGGGTTCGGAGTACCTCACCCGCTGGGCTTATCGCATTTCGGAGGCGCCATGAATCCACGTACCGTCTCGTCCTCGCTCCTCGGCCTGTTCCTCGCAACCTTTGCTTGTTACGGCCAGAACCTCGCCCCCGACAAAAAGTCTGCCGGCGGTCGGCATGCGCTGCTCATCGGCTGCACCCACTATCCCAATCTCGACGACAAGTTCCAACTCAAAGGCCCGGCCAACGACATCCCGATCTTCGCCAAAGTCCTGGGCGATCTCTACGGCTTCGACAAATCCCAGATCGTCGCGCTCAGCGAAGCCGACGGCAAAGCCAGGGGCAAAGACTATCTTCCCACGCGCTCGGCAATCGAGCGCGAGTTCAAGGCGCTGGCGCAGAAGGCGAAGGCGGGGGATCACGTCGTCATTCTCATGGCGGGGCACGGCAGTCAGCAGCCGGAGCCAGACAACCCGACCGACCCGGAACCCGACGGCCTGGACGAGATCTTCTTGCCGCGCGACGCGGGGACGTGGGACGGCAGCATCGGCAAGATCGAGAACGCGATCGTCGACGACGAGATCGCGGGCTGGCTGAAGGCGATCCGGGCGAAGAACGCGTTCATCTGGATCCTGTTCGACTGCTGCCATTCCGGGACGATGATCCGCGATCAGGAGGAAGTGTCGCGTTCGGTGTCGCCGGAGAAGGGGCTCAAGATCCCGGCCCAGGTGCTGTTGGCGGCGCAGAAAAAGGCCGACGCGCGCTTCGCGGGCAAGAAGATCAAGGCGCGGGGCGGAGAGAACCACACGGGCCCGGTGAAGGCGGCGCAGGACGGGGGCATCGTGGCGCTGTACGCCGCCCAGCCTCAAGAAGTGACGCTCGAGCGGGTGATGCCGCCGCGCACGCAGGGGACCGTCGTCTACGGGCTTTTCTCGTATACGATTTGCCAGATGCTGACGCAGGCGGCGAAGAATCAAACGCGTCCGCTGACCTACGAAGAGTTGCTGCAAGGAGTCTTCAACCAGTACATGGGCTGGGGCCGAACGTATCCCACGCCGCTCATTGAGGGCGAGGAGAAAAACCGCGAGATTCTGGGGAACAAGGCCTGGACCGGGCGCTCGGCCTGGCTCTTGACGAAATCCGCGAACCAGTATCGCGTCAACGCCGGCACGCTCCAGGGCCTGACGCGCGGCAGCATCCTGGCAGTTTACCCGCCGTTGGGACAGGGGGACAAGATTCGCGGACACGTCAAAGTGAGTGCCGTGACGACCTTGGCGGCGGACGTCGAGCCGATCGCTCACGACGGCACGCCCCTGGCCAAGGACTTACCCGAGGAAGGAGTCTGTCAGATGGCGCTCGCGGACTGGGGCGACGTTCGTCTCAAAGTTGCCGCCGACAGCGCCGATGGGGCCATGAAGACAAAATTGGCGGAGTTGGTACAGCAGGCGAGCGCGCAGAAAGGGTCGTTGTTCGCGGTGGCGCCGACGCTGAGCCAGGCCGACTGGGTGCTGCGCGGCGATGCCCAGGGCGTCTTCTTGGTCCCGGGCACGGGGCACGCGGGCAAGACGCCGACCGCGTTCGCGATGGGGAAGATCGAGGACGCGAAGCTGGCGCAGAAAGTGGATGCCTCGCTACAACGGATCGTGCGTGCGGACATGCTCAAGCGCATGGTTCGCGATGCGAGCGAATCGGCTCAGCCGGGCGGCTTGAAGGTGGAAATCGCAATTCAGTTAGACAAGGGGGGCAAGCAAACGCCGCTCGCCTGGAAGTCCGACGGGTTCGTGGTGCATGACGACGATGCGCTCACCATCCGCATCAAGAACGCAGGCACGGACACGATCGACGTCACGATCCTCTACATCGACAGTCAGTACGGCATCAAGGCGCTCTATCCGCCGAAAGGTCGGCTCAATCGGCTCGAGCCGAAGCAGAACGACTCGGTGACCGTGGACATCGCCGCGGATGAGGATGCGCTCGAGCATCTCGTGGTGATCGCGGTGAAGGGCGAAGGCCCGGCGACCGATTTCGTGAGCCTGGAACAACCGGTGCTGGATGCGAAGCCGCGTGCGACCTCGGAGCGCGGCCTGAAGTCTCCGTTCGGCGCCATCTTGCAGAAGGCGATGTACGGCCCCGCCGGGACGCGGGCGGTGAGCGCGGAACCCCTCAGCGGCGTGTTCCTCTCCATGACGTCATGGAAGATCACTCCGGAGAGACGTCGGTAGTGCCGATTGGGCTTGTCGCGGCAGTCTGGAAAATTTAGGATACGTAGGTCTTGCTTCCCGGGACGCGAGCCGTTCGCGGATCTGCCGATGCGTACGCGGCACTTCCGCCAGCGGCTCCCGTCCCTGACGCTACGGATCCATCGTGGAAATTCTCGAAGAGTGCCAGCAGCAAATCCAGTATCGCTTCAAGAACCTCGACCTCCTCAAGGCCGCGCTCACCCATACCTCGGGCGCCCTCACCCGCCTGGGTTCCAACGAACGCCTCGAATTTCTCGGCGACTCCGTGCTCGGGCTCGTCACGGTCGACGAACTCTATCGCCGATTTCCCGAGTATGAAGAAGGCGACCTCACCAAGATCAAGTCGGCCGTCGTCAGCCGGCGCACCTGCGCCCGCTTCAGCAAGGAACTCGAGCTGCAAAAGTTCCTCTTCCTCGGCAAAGGCATGAACCTGCATCACTCGATGCCGGGGAACCTGATGGCCGACGTCTTCGAATCGCTGGTCGGCTCGATCTATCTCGACGGCGGTCTGGAGGCGGCGCGGGAATTCATCCTTCGCTATCTGAAGCCGGAGATCGAGTTGGTGGCCGAGGCGTCGCACGCGGGGAACTTCAAGTCGCTCCTGCAGCAGATCGCGCAGAAGGAGTTCGACTCGACGCCGCAGTATGAGACGCTGGACGAGAAGGGCCCCGATCACAGCAAGTGTTTCAAGATCGCGGCCCTGATCGGCAGATTCCACTACCCCGCCGCCTGGGGCCGAACCAAAAAGGAAGCGGAGCAAAAGGCGGCGATGAACGCCCTCGCCGCGATCAACGGCGACCCCGCCCCGTACGGCGTTGATTGACGTTCATGAACGATGTAAGCCCAACGGGTGAGGTACTCCGAACCCCTGGGATAGTCACACGCGGGCCGCAGGATCCTTATTGCTGGAACTCTCATGCCGATGCCGTCCTACCCCGTCTACTGTTCCAGCAAGGCCTGCAAGAACCTGGCGACCCACAAGATCGCCGCCCAGTGGAGCGACGGCGCCCACAAGGATCTCAAAACCTACGCCCTGTGCTGTCCCGAATGTCTCCCCGCCGAGTTCGCCCTCAGCCTGCAAAAGCACGACCTGTGCCGGGTGCTGCCCGGTGAAACGCTTGAATCCCCCGGTATCTATCACCTGAAGCGCGGCGCCCGCGACATCCAACTCCAACGCCTCGACGAACTCGAACGCGAAATCATTCCGGGATATTAACCATGCCGATGCTACGTCCCTCCGCCCTGCTCCTGCTACTCGCCTCCACGCTGCATGCTCAAGAGCCCAGCGCCGAACGCCTGCGCGCCGACGTCAAGTTCCTCGCCAGCGATCGGCTCGAAGGCCGAGGGCCCGGCACCTCCGGCGAAGAACTGACCATCGAACACCTGGCCAAGGAATTCGCCAGGGCCGGACTCAAACCGGCCGGCGACAAAGGGACGTTCTTCCAGACCGTGCCGCTCCTGACGGTCACCACCGGCAAAGACTCGACGCTCTCGGCCCTCGGCAAAGAGAAGATCGACTTCGCGCTTGAGACCGAGTTCGCGGGGACGAGCAAGACGCAGAAGGGCAACGAAGACTTCGACGCCGAAGCGATCTTTCTGGGCCACGGGATCACGGCGCCCGAGTTTCAATGGGACGACTATGCTGGGGTCGACGTCAAAGGAAAAGTCGTCGTCGTCTTTACGAACGAACCGCCGTCGGAAGATCCCGCGTTCTTCAAGGGCAAGACGCTGACCTACTACGGCCGATGGTCGTACAAGTTCGAGGAAGCAGCCCGGCGCGGCGCCAAGGCGGTGCTCATCATCCACACCAACGAAACCGCGGGTTACCCCTACTCCGTCGTCAAAAAACTCGAAGGCTCGCAGATCCCGCTGGCGCCCGACGCGCCGGCCCTGGCATTCGCCGGCTGGCTCTCCCGGCAAGCGGGCGAAAAGCTGCTCGGACTCGCGGGTCTGAACGTCGACGGCGCCCTCAAAGCTGCCGGCACGAAAGGCTTCAAGGCCGTGCCGCTGGGCGTCCGCATCCAGGGACACATTGCCAGTTCGGTCCGCAAAATCGCCAGCAAGAACGTCATCGGCCTGGCGGAAGGAAGCGACCCGAATCTGAAATCCGAGGCCGTCATCTTCACCGCGCACTGGGATCACCTGGGCGTCGGCAAGGCGGGTCTGGGCGACGTCATATACAACGGCGCGGCCGACAATGCGACCGGCTCCGCCATGCTCATGGAAATGGCTCGACTCTGGGGCACGCTCAAGCCCAGGCCGAAACGCTCCGCGCTCTTCCTGGCGACGACGGCGGAAGAACAGGGCCTGCTCGGTGCAGTGTACTACGCCCGGCATCCGTCGATCCCGCTCGGCAAGACGGCGCTCAACCTCAACTTCGACATGATCCCCGCGCTGGGCGTCCCCGAATCGATCGTCGTCACCGGCGCCGAGCGCACCACCGCCTGGCCGCTCGTACAAACTGCCGCGAAGAAGCATCGTCTCGAAATCGAAGCCGACCGCGTGCCGCATCTGGGGCTGTTCTTCCGCTCCGACCACTTCGCGCTGGCGCGGCACGGCGTCCCCGCCTTCTCCGTGAGCCTGGGCGAAAAGATCCAGGGGATGACCGCCGCCCAGGTGCAGCAGGCCCGCGCGGAATTCATCGGCAAAATCTATCACACCCCTGCGGACGAGTATCGCGAGTCGTGGAACTTCGCCGGGTATCCGGTACTGATTCGGTTCGCACTCGACCTCGCGCAGGACGCCGCCAATGCTGCGGCGCTGCCGACCTGGAATCCAGGCGACGAGTTCCGTGCCGCCCGCGACCAAAGTTGGCAGAAGTGAGGCGCCCGTCATGAAGATCGGATCGTTGGACGCCGAGCGGCGCGTGCTGGTCATCGCCGAGGTCGGCAACAATCACGAGGGGGACTTCGCGCTGGCGCAGGACTTGGTCGGCAAGGCGGCCGAGGCGGGCGCCGACGCGGTCAAGTTCCAGACGTTCCGCACCGAGGACTTCGTGCGCCGGCGCGACGCCGAGCGTTTCGCCCGGCTCAAATCCTTCGAACTGACCTACGAACAATTCACGGCGCTCAGCATGCAGGCCAGGGCCGCGGGGTTGCTCTTCATCTCGACGCCGCTCGACTTGACCAGCGCCCGATTTCTAGGCACGATCGCGGACGCGGTGAAGATCGCGTCGGGCGACAACACGTTCGTGCCGCTGTTGCGCGCCGTCGCCCAGACGGGCCGACCGGTGATTCTCTCGGGGGGCCTCGCAGATACGCCGGTGCTCGCGGCGCAGCGAGATTTTTTACGCAGCGAGGGCGTGCGCGAGCTGGCAGTGCTGCACTGCGTCACCAGCTATCCGGTCGAACCGGGCGACGCGAACCTGTCAGCCATCGCTACCTTGCGCCGCGATTTGGGGGGCACGATTGGCTACTCCGATCACACCCTCGGCATCGAGGCCGCGGTGCTCTCGGTCGCGCTCGGCGCCCGTATCGTCGAGAAACACTTCACGATCAGCAAGACCCACTCGAGCTTCCGCGATCATCAACTCTCCGCCGACCCCAGCGATTTGAAGGAGATGGTGGAGCGCATTCGCCGTGCCGAGGTGCTGCTGGGCGACGGCGTGAAATCGATGCGCGCCGGCGAACGGAGCCTGGAGACCGCCGTGCGCCGCTCGATCTCGGCCCGGCGTGCGTTGCCGGCCGGGCACGTGGTGACATGGGACGACCTGACCTGGCTACGACCCGCAGGAGGCCTGGAGCCGGGCCGGGAATCGGAGGTCGTGGGCCAAACCTTGACCCGCGCGATTGCCGAGGGGGATTGGATCGTTCGCGAGTTGCTCAAGTAATTTACCTGCCCGCGCCGGACGCAATCGCCCGTTATTTCATCGAGGGCACAAGTTTCGCCTCGGCCAGCCACGCCAGGGATCGCTGTTGCCAGGCGTCCCACATCGGCCCTTTGTAGCCGTTCAAGCCGTGTCCGCCGGACGGAAGTTCCAGGTAGTGCGAGAGCACCTTCTTGGCTTGCAGGGCCTCGTAGAACATTTGACTATGTTCGGGCGGAACCACCCGATCGTCTTTCGCGTGGGCGAGGAACGTGGGCGGGGTATTCTCCGTTACCTGCTTTTCGTTCGAGAACAGATCCACGAGCTTGGCATCCGCGTTCTTGCCCAACAGATTGTTTCGCGAACCTTGATGTCCCTTGGGTCCCATGCTGATGACGGGATAGACCAGAATCACGAAGTCGGGTCGGCAACTCATTTTCTGCACGGGATCCGTCGCCGCCGACTCGCCTGCGTCAAAATGAGTGCCGGCCGTGGAGGCGAGATGCCCGCCGGCCGAGAAACCCATGATGCCGATGCGGGCCGAATCGAGGTTCCACTCCTTCGCCCGAGCGCGAACCGTTCGAAGGGCTCGCTGAGCGTCCAGCAACGGCACATGGGATCGACCTTTGGGCAGGCGATACTCGAGCACCACTCCGGTAATGCCATGGCCGTTCAGCCACTTCGCGATGCCGTGCCCCTCGGCGCCGACGACCAGCCCGCCGTAGCCGCCGCCGGGACAGATGACGATCGCCGTTCCATTCGGCTTTTCGGGACGATGCAGCGTAATGAACGCGTCGGCGCCTTCGAACGTCCCGTCGCCGGTCGGCGCCTTCTTGCTCCACAGGCCGATGCGTTCCGGCTTGGCTGGATCGACCTGTGCCGAAACGGCGGCCGGAGTCAGGCATGTCAGGATCGCGAACGTCACGCCGAGCGGGAAACGCATATTCACTCCAGAAATAGGGGTGGGATCAGGGATGGAACGCTCACGGTTCGATCTTGACGACGCGATGGTTCGAGGTGTCGCCGATATAGAGAACGCCGGTGGGACGATGAACGAAAATGCCGTGGGGCGCGGCGATCTCCGCACTCGTAGGGGGACCGCCGAGACCTGCCGCGCCTTTCTTGCCGGCGCCGGCGACATCGACCAGCTTTTTCTCCGCAACGACATACTTGCGAATGCGGTGGGCAAGATCCTCGGCAAGGAGAACGTTGTCTTGAGCGTCGATGGCGAGGTGCTTCGGATTTGAGGAGAGGGGAGTCGTGGCCCCGCCGGTGTTCTTCGCGTCGAGGAGCGTTTCGATGGCGCCGTCGGGACGCAGGACGCGAAGCGTTTGGCCGCCGGCGACGTAGAGATTCCCCTTGGAGTCGACGGCAAGACTTCGGCCCCCCGTCAGGCCCTTCACCGTATCGATGACGCCGGTCTCCATATCGATGACGCGGACGCGATTGGTGAACCCGCCGACGTAGAGCTTTTTCTCGCTCGGATCGAAGAAGATACTGGCGACGCCGTCGAGCCCCGCCTTGTTCGCGAGCCCTCCATCGCCGCTGAATTCTTTCTTGCCCACGCCGGCGACGGTGCTGAGGATGCCGGTCTTGGCGTCGATTTTGCGGACGCGGTAGTTTTGACTGTCGGCGACGTAGACATCGCCGTTCTTGGCGACGATGAGATCGTGCATGTAGTTGAACTGGCCTTCGAGCGCCGGCCCGCCGTCGCCGCCATCGCCTTTCTTGCCGTTGCCCGCGATCGCAGTGAGGTTCCCCTTGACGTCCATCCTGAGGACGCGATTGCCGAACGCCTCGGCGATATAAAGATTGCCCGCGGCATCGCAGGCGATACCATAGGGAGAATTGATCTTAGCAGTATTCGGAACGCCGGCGGCGAGCACCATCTTCTGGGCGTGCGCGGCGGGCTGCAACGCCAGCAGGAGGAAGAATGCCAGCGCGGATTTCGGAAGAAGACCGCACGGTGAACGCATTAGATGAATCTCCAAAAGTCGATAATCTATTGGCGATGCAGAGCAATTCTTAGACATTCCGCGCTCTCAGCCCGATCATGATCCTTTCATGCGTTCGGCAAGCACACGGTTTTTTCGCTACCGCTTGAGCAGCTTCTTCAACTCCGCGATCACGTTCGCGTGTTCCGGCACGTTCACCAGATTACGGTGCTCACGCGGGTCGGCGTCGTGGTCGTACAGCTCGGCGCCGAGCTTGCCGTCGTCCCATTCGTTGTAGCGCCAACGCTCCGTGCGCACCGATCGGCCCATGAAACTCTTTTTGCCCTTGCCGCCGTCGCGCAAGACCTGCGTGTAGGCGCCCGCTATGTGTGCGGCCTGCGGATTGTCGAGTAGCGGCCGCATGCTCTTGCCCTCGAGGCTCTTGGGAACGTCGAAACCGCACAGGTCGACCAGCGTCGGATAGAGGTCGATCATCTCGACCACGCGCCCGGTTTTCTGTCCAGGCGCTTTCGAGCCCGGCGCCGAGATGATCATGGGGACGCGTGCCGACTCTTCGAAGAGATGCCGTTTCTGCCAACAGAAATGCTCGCCAAGGAGCCAGCCGTGATCGCCCCAGAAGACGACGATGGTATTGTCGGCGAGGCCGAGCTTTTCCAGGCCGTTGAGGAGTTCGCCGAGCTGGGCGTCCATAAAGGTCGTGGAGGCGTAGTAGGCGCGGATGCACTGGCGCAGTTTGTCATCGTCGAGCCCGTAGTTGGGCGGGTTGACGGCGAACGCCGCAGGGGGAACGCCGTCGCGGACGTTGGCGGGGACGTCGGGCATCTTGATTTTGTCGAGGGGATACATGTCGAAGTACTTCTGCGGCGCGATCCACGGCACGTGGGGCCGATAGAACCCGACCGCCAGGAAGAACGGGCGATCCTTGTTTTCCGCAAGAAGTTTCAGCGCTTCCTGCGCGACCTTGCCGTCGGTCTGTTCGCCGTCCTCTCCTTTCGCGGCGAGGTAAGCGAGCGAGGCGCCGATCCCCTTGTTCTTGGGCTGGAAGTTCGTCAGCAGATCCTCTTCCTTACGATCGCGGCCAATAGGATTGACGACTTTGTCCCAGGACTTGTCGTCGTCGAGGCCGCTGGTGCCGATTTGCGCGGGGACGCCGTAATGGTAGATCTTGCCGACGCGGGCGGCGAAATAGCCCCGGCCGCGGAAGAATTGCGAAAGGGTGACGACGTTCGGAATGACGTCGCGAAAATGGGTGGCGTTCTCGAAGACCTTGGTCGTATCGGGCCGAAGTCCCGTCATCAGCGACGCTCGACTCGGGTTGCACAGCGGGAACTGGCAGTAGGCGCGCTGGAAGAGCATCCCCTTCTGGGCGAGCCGATCAAGGTTCGGCGTCTTCACGACGGGATGGCCGTAACAGCCGAGATTGGTGTTGAGATCGTCCGAGCCGATGAACAAGACGTTCATCGGTTTGGTCTTCTTTTCCTGAGCGACGAGCAGGCCGGGGAGCAGCAATACCATCAAGAAAGAGAGGCGTTCGAACATCGGAGACCTCCGCGAAAGAAGAGTAGATGCACGCAAATGTAACGCGGCCTTTACTCGAGCGAAAGAAGAATCCGACTCGAAATCCGAAATTCGTTCGGCTACACTCAGCGTATGGCCGACAAACTCCCTCGGGATGAACTGGTTCGCTCATTACAGCAGACGCTGCGTACGCGGCGCCCGTCGCGCTGGCTGTTCGGGCTGGCGCTGTTGGCATTCGCGGGGGGCTTCGGAGTCGCCTGGTATCAGTGGGCAACGAAAGCGATGCCGGCGCGATTGGCCGTGGTCGCGCTCGACGATGTGATCGCGGCGGGCGGTCAGGGGGTGCTCGTCGGTCAATTGGTGCCCGAGGAGCCGGGCAAGGAGCCGTCGTTCGCCGGCAAGACCGCGGCGCTGTTTCGCGCAGGCGAAACAGAACGGACCAGCGTCTGCGACGCCACGGGGCGCGCGGAACGTCCCATTGAGAAGCTGCAACAGGACGTGGAGTTTTTCGCCAAGCACATCCCACGCGATCGCGCGGGGTACATCTTCGAAGGGGCGACGATCTTCGTCTGGCCCGCGGACGCCAAGATCCTGTTGCTCGACGCCGACTTGGCGACGGCCGAGGACGGGCTTCCGCTCGATGCGTGCGAAACGCTCAAGGAACTCGCCAAGCGCAACTACCGCATGGTTTACCTCACCGACGATTTGCTCGCGCAGCGCCGGCCGTACCGAACGCAACAAGGCCTGAACCTTTTGCCGGTCGGGCCCATCTTCCATCCAGCTCACGCGCCCACGGCGTCGCCGCAGGAACGCAAGCAGCGGATCGTCGATCGGCTCAAGGAACAGTTCACCGGCCCGCGTTACGTGCTCGCCGGCAGTCTCGAGGCGGCGCGCTGGTATCAGAAGCACAAGTTCCTGGCGCCGATCCTGCTTTCGAGTCAAGAATCCGCTGTGGGGATTCCGCGCCTCGCCGGCTGGCCCGATTTGCTCAAAGAGCTACCATAATCGCTGGTGGAACCTCACATCGTCTTCGTTTCTTACGGGAGAACTCGCATGTGCAAAAACTGGTTGGCGCTCGCCCTCATCCTGGCAATCGCGCCCGCGACCTGGGCTCAAGACGTCAAGGAAACCGGCAAGATCGCGATCGGCAAACATCTGGTCGATCTCAAACTCGGCATGCTCTATCAGTTTGAGGTCGAAGGCAAGGGGTTTCAACCCGACGTCTTTATCGACCGACAGTTCAAGGGCGGCAATTTCGCGGGCGGCACGAACAAGTTTAGCTTTATCCCGTCCGAGGCGAAAAAGCACATTGTCATCGTGTTGCCCAACCCATTCAATCTCGACAAGGCGGAAGGCCCGCTGGATTACACGCTACGCATGCAATCGATTGAACTCGGCGCCCCGGTGTTGGATGAGGCGGGAGCCACCACCATGAATGATCCGGTCGTCATGAACACCCAACGACGCTACAGGGAATACAAGCTCAATATGATCGCGGGCAAGACCTATGTCATCGATCAGTTCATCGACAAGACCGTCGCCAACAACTCGTTCGACCCGTACCTCTACCTGCAAGACGGCGGCGGCAAAATCTTGCAGAGCAACGACGACGGCGCCGGCTATCCTAATGCCCGGATCGTCTTCACCCCGACCAAGACTGAAGAGTATTCAATCCTCGCCAGCGGGCTCTTCGGCACGGGCGCCTTCAAACTCACCGTCCGCGGCACCAAGTAATCCGCACGTTC
>JBBQPM010000140.1:0-17787 GCA_038217425.1 Gemmatales bacterium | reverse complement strand
AAAGGCGTCGCCGCGCGAACGGAGCATGTGGGCTTCGGTGGCCGGGATGCCCGTCGCAAACAACAAGAATAGCAGCATGAACCCCAGGCCGACGAGCGTGAGGGGCCACCAGGGATGGCCCCAGGCGAGCAGCGGATAGATCCACCAGTGCATCCACTCGAAGAAGTAGTTGGGATGCCGGGAGTAGCGCCAGAGGCCGCGGTCTAAGACCTTTCCCTTGCTGGCGGGATCGGCTCGAAAACGGGCGAGTTGCAGATCGCTGGCGGATTCGCCCAGGATCGAAACCGCCCAGATGGCGCCGGCGACGAGGTCGAGCCAGCCGAGCGGACGTTCGTTCGTCAGCGCGATCCAGATCGGCACGGCGAAGATCAGGGCGAGCACGACCTGAAGTTGAAAGAGGAGGAAGAAATAGGGCTGCGCGCGGTCGCCCCAATACTTACGAAGATTCTGATATCGGCCGTCCTCGCCTCGACGCCAGACGCGGTTTGCCAGGAGATACGCGGTGAGCCGTAGCGCCCAGAGTCCCGCCAGCGCCGTGACGAGCCATCGATGACTTCCGCTACCTGCGCCGGTCGCACTCAGGAAGAGGACGAAGAGCCCGAGCCCGCCCGCCCAGCCGACGTCGACGACCGTCGCGTCGGTGCGGAGCCATTGCACGACCCACAGGCCCGTCATGAGCAGGACGAGTCCCACGCCGCCCGTGAGGAGTTGTTCGGTCCATAGCATGCGACATTAGTAGCATCCCGGAAGCGATTCGCCAGGATCCCCAAATGCAAACGACCGGGGCACGATGCCGCCGGCCGTTTGCGTTGATCCTGAGAAACCGTTACTCGTCGCGTTCCGCATCGGCGGCGGAGCTTTCGCTTTCGAAGAGCTTGGCAATCCTTTCCTCGGGCATGATGGCCTTGAACTTGTACTGCGTACGAAGCTGATCCATGTACTGGACCTGGAACTCCTTGCTCGCAACTTCTTGAATGCGGAACAAGAAGTTCGGCCCCTTGACCGCCTCCTGTTTGAAGTCGAACTCCGTTCGCTCCGTGTGGTTTTCGACCCAGGTGAGATAGAAGACGGTCCGCGGGCTATTGGCGTAGACCTGGATCTTTTTTCCGGGAGCGACCGCGTAGTGCTTTCCGGCCAAGTCTAACAGATCGCGATTGAGGGTATTGAGGTCGTGATGTTCACCGTCGATCTTGGCTTCCTTGAGGTTGTAGAGTTCGAGCAAATCCTTCGCCAAGTCCTTGGGGGGATACTCGACCGACGGCGCGTTGGAGGTGTTGGCCGGAACTTTGAACGGAGCGTACTGGTTGCCGACGGGCACCCAGGGCGCGACGCGAGGGAGGGTGAACGCCTTGCCCAGTCCTTTCTTTTCGTCGGCGGAGAGTTCCTCGAAGGCTTCGGAGTAGTGCTTCTTCGAGTTGATCAATTTCTCGCCGAGCGCCTTGGCCTTCTTGTAGGCCTCCTGCTGCGCCCGGATCAATTTCGCCGTCTCCAGCGCTTTCTCTTGCAGTTCGGCTTCGGTGCGCTGCTTTTTCTCTTCCGAGCGCCAAAAGATGAAGGATTCGTCGGCCTTGGCAAAGAGATCCATGGGCCGGTCGAGGTCGATGATCTTGAGACTTTCGCGGAATGCGTTCAGTTTGTCCGGTTCGTTACTGACGGCGGATTCTTGTAGCCGAATGGTGACGCGATCTTCCTTGGAGATGGAGACGGTGGGGGGCCAGGTTGTGACCTTGTTCACTTCGGCGGCAGTGAAGGGGACCTTGAGGTCCAGGCTGAGAGCGGCGTCGCGCGGCTCGAAGAACAGGCGGAAGAACTGTTCGTCGCCCAGCACGCGTTCTTGCTTCATCGGGAACGTCACGTTGTTCACCAGGGAGCGCACACCCGACGATTCGAAACTCTTCTTGAGGGCCGCGAGTTCCGGCGCGTCCTTGACGGTGGCGTACGAATGGAAGTCCTTGGTTTCCTTTTCTTCGAGCCAGCCGTCACTGTCTTTGCCGAGCCGATCGTTCTTGCGCAGGCTCTTGAAATCATGAAGGCGAAGGTCGAGCTTCACGTTGGCGAGTTCCGGGCTGTTGAGATAGTCGCGGAGTTTCACCATCAACGCGGCGGTGAGGCCCTTGGCCTTGGATTCCACGTAGAGTTTCTCGAGAGGCCGGCGAATGAGATCTGAAGACAAGAAGGGGAGATCCTTGGGGTACGCTTGCAGCTTGCCCTGGCCTGGGGCAAAGAAGTGGTTTTCCTCGTGCGCCACCTGGGCGAAAGCGATGAGCGATTCCATGGGCGAGGACGCCGGCAGCATCGTGGCGAACACCTTGGCGCGGCGGCGAAACTCCTGATCGACGAGTTTCTTAAATTCCTTCTCGTGAGACTTCTTGGTCTTGAGATCGTACAGCGGCAAGTTCCAGTAGGAATTGAGAGCGCCCAGCGACGGGCCAGAGGCGATGGAAGCGACGAGGGAATGGACCGCGAGCGGGCTGGCGGCCTCATTGGATCCGGGGACGCCATGCACGAGGATGGTTTGGGCGAGGTGCAGCGGATACGATTTGTCGAAGACGCTGAGGGTGCGGTATTGATTCACGAACGCGGGGGTTCGCTGATCGGCGCCGGGGGTTTCGAGATTCGCCAGCAGGAAGCCGCGCTCCACTTCCGGAGCGGCCGCGATCAGGATGCCGGCGGAGAACGCGTCGAGCGGATTGACGGTGAGCAGGGACGAGGTTCCCAGCACGAGTCCAGCCCGGGCCGGATCGGTAAAGCGGCGATCCTTCGCATTGGCGGAAAGGACTTTGAATTTCGCCCGCGCCGGGAACTGCAGCGACCATTTCTCCGAGGTCGGGTCGAACGCATTGCCTTTTAATTCTTCGATGACCTTGGCCACTTCCTTGTCCTTGACGTCGTCGGGAATCGTCACGTCCTTGGCGAGATCGGCAACGACGACGGGGACCATCTTGAGGGTGGAGTAGGACGTCTTGGCCTTGTAGTCGGCGAAGACCTTGTCCCAAGGTTCGTTGAACGAGGATTCGCGAATGAGTTTGACGGCAAGGACGCGATATTCGTCGGTAAGGGCTTTCTCGAGGGCGGCGGGCTGCATTTTGTGGAATTCGCGCAGCGTCGTGTTGACGGCCCAATCCTTCTCGAACAGACGAGGGAAGCGGTTCTGTAGCGTGTCCTTGCGCCAAAGAAATTCGATCTGTTCGGGTTCGAAATGGATGTTGAGCCGATCGGCCTCGGCGAGCCAAAGCTGGAACTCCATGAGGTCTTTGCTGGCGTAGCCGCCGGGGAAGTACCGTTTTTGTTTGCTGGCCATGTCGCTCTTCAAGATGATTTCGGCGTATTCGGCTTCCTGCGCCGGGTCGGTCTCTTCCTTCTTGGCGCCTTCTTCGCGTTTCTTCTCGAGGGCGCTTTTGACGAATTCGAAGGTCACCTTCATGAACTTGTCAGCCGCCTTTCGGCGAGTGGAAAGTTCGCGCAGGTCTTCATCGCGATAGGTCGAACCGTTGATCGACCAGACGGGCGTCCCCTTGCCGCTGAACCATTCAATGACGCGGTTGCCGATGTCGGCCTGGGTGCCCGTGCAGAGCACGAAAGTGCCCATGGTGAGCAGGAAGACGGCTCCCATGTAAACTTGCTTGTATTTCTGGAAATTGGCAAACGGATTGAAAGCCATGACCTACCTCAGCTAGGACTTCCTGCCCATGATTCGCAATTGGCCCTATTGACTTGGCCGCGAAGGATGGAAGAGGGGAAGCGACGGAAATCAAAAAGTCGATTCTACGGATTATGAGGAATAATCTCAACCCGCAAAAACATTTGCGGTCTGTTTGCAATTTACGAGTTTCCCCGCGCTCGGCCATCCTGCTTGCGAAGCGGGTTGGCTTTTCGCGCGGGGTTTCCTAGAACAGTGCCCCTGAACGCATTCGGCGCCGGCGAAGTCCGTTTTCGCCCCGTCATTCTCTGGAGGATCATGGACGTGGCTACCCGGAAAAAGAAGAGCCTGGTCATTGTCGAATCTCCTGCGAAGGCCAAGACGATCAATAAATATCTCGGCCCCGACTTCGAGGTGGTGGCAAGTAAAGGACACGTCCGCGACTTACCCAAAAGCCGCTTCGGCATCGACATCGAAGATCATTGGACGCCCACCTACCGCGTTCTCGACGATCGCAAGGCCCTCATTGCGGATTTGAAGAAACGCGCCAAGGAAGCCGACATGGTCTACCTGGCGCCTGACCCCGACCGCGAAGGCGAAGCGATCGCCTGGCATCTCAAGGAATCGCTGGGCCTCAAGGACGAAAAGATTCGCCGAGTGACGTTCAACGAAATCACCAAGAAGGCGGTGCAAAGCGCGTTCGCCGACGCCGGCGTGATCAATATGGACCGCGTCGCCGCCCAGGAAGCACGCCGGTTTCTTGACCGCGTCGTGGGATACAAGATCAGCCCGCTGCTCAGCAAACGCCTCGCACAGCATCTGAGCGCCGGCCGGGTACAGTCGGTCGCGGTTCGCTTGATCGTCGAACGCGAACGCGAAATCGCGGCATTCAAGCCCGAGGAATACTGGAAGATCTCCGCGCTCCTGCGCCCCAGCGAACTGGCGACGAAAGAATCCGTCACGCCGGCGAAGGCCAAGGGTCGCAAGGCCAAAGCAAAGCCCAAGGACGAAGACGAACTCGAGGGAGAAGAAGCGCCTCCGGAGACGCCGAAGCTCCCCGAACATGCGTTCGAGGCGGAACTCGCGGAATGGGACGGCAAGAAGTTCGCCGCCAATACGCAGGAATTGGTCGACCCAATCGTCGCGGAACTGCAAAAGGCGACCTACGTCGTTTCGAAGATCGAGCAGAAGGATCGTCAAGAAAAGCCCCCGGCTCCTTTCACGACCAGCACCTTGCAGCAACAGGCGAGTTTACGGCTTCGCTTCACCGCCAAGCGGACCATGATGAACGCCCAGCGGCTTTACGAAGGCGTCGACCTCGGCGCCGACGGACCCGTTGCGCTCATCACCTACATGCGTACCGATTCGACGCGCATTTCCGATGATGCCCTGACCGCGGTACGCACGCACATTCTGGATGCCTTCGGCAAGGCGTATCTCCCTGAAAACCCGGTGCGGTACGCCCAGTCGGCCGACGCGCAGGGCGCCCACGAAGCGGTGCGGCCGACGGACGTCGCCTACACCCCGGAACGCGTCGCGAAATTCCTCCCCGCGGATCAGCTGCGGCTCTACACCCTGATCTATCAGCGCTTCGTCGCCTGCCAGATGAAACCGGCGATCTTCGCGGTCACCAACGTCGAAATCTCGGCGGCCAAGGGCATCTTCCGCGCCCAGGGCAAGACGCTCAAGTTCGACGGCTTCCGCAAAGTCCTCATCCCCGCCGGCAAGCAAGAGGACACGCTCCTGCCGGCGATGAACGAACGCGGCGCCATCGACCTGCTCAACCTCGACCCGACGCAGCACTTCACCGAGCCGCCGCCCCGCTACAACGAAGCCTCGCTCGTCAAAACCCTCGAAAAAGAAGGTATCGGTAGGCCGAGTACCTACGCGGCGATCATCTCCAAGATCGAAGAGCGCGGCTACGTCGAACTCAAGGAACGCCGATTCTTCGCCACCGACATCGGCATGAAGGTCACCGATACCCTCGTCGATTATTTTCCGACCGTCATGGATCTCTCGTTCACCCGGCACATGGAACAGGAACTCGATCAGATCGAGACGAAGAAGTACAAACGCAACGACGTCCTGGCCGAGTTCTACGAGCCGTTCTCGCAGGCCTTGAAACTTGCGGAAACGAAGATGCTCGCCGACGCGGAGAAGTGTCCGCAGTGCGGCGCGCCGCTCGCGGAGAAGTTCAGCAAGCTCGGCAAATTCTTCGGCTGCAGCAAGTATCCCGAGTGCAAGTACATCAAGAAAAAAGGGGCGGCCGAGGGGGAGGTGCGCGAGCCTCCGAAGCAGACCGACATCGAGTGCCCCGAGTGCAAGGCGCCGATGCTCGAACGCCAGGGCAAGCGCGGACCGTTCCTGGGCTGCAGCAAATATCCCGAGTGCAAAGTGACGATGAGTTACGATGCCGACGGGAAGCCGGTGCAGACTGCGAAGGCGACGGAACACGTCTGCGCCAAGTGCGGCAAACCGATGGCCCTGCGCGACGGGCCGCGCGGCAAATTCCTGGGCTGCACGGGTTATCCGAAGTGCCGCAACTTGCTCGAAGTCGATGACAAGGGCGAACCGGTCAAGCCGATCGACACCGGGCTTTTCTGCGAGAAGTGCAACAGCCCGATGGTCATCAAGAACAGCTGGCGCGGCCCGTTCCTGGGCTGCAGCGGCTACCCGAAGTGCCGAAGTACGACGAAGATGACGGACGAGTTCAAGGAAAAGTTCAAGGAGCATCTGCCGGCGCCCGCGGCCAAGAAGCCGGCGCTGGAGCTGGAGATCACGGACACGTGTTTGCAGTGCGGCGGGCCGATGAAACTGCGCACCGGCCGGGGCGGCACGTTCTTCCTGGGCTGCAGCAAGTATCCCAAGTGCCGCGGCACGAAGGAGATTTCGCCGGAGCTCTTGGACAAGATCGCGACGGCAAAGGCGAAGCAAGCGGCGGGGTAGTCGATAGAATGAAGTAGGAGGGCTGATCATGATCGCAACCGATTCCGTCATCCATTGTGATCCGGAAATCTTGGGCGGCGTTCCAGTATTCATCGGAACGCGCGTGCCCGTACGCGCGTTCGTCGATTATCTTTGCGGAGGGCAACCGCTCGCCGAATTCCTCGACGATTTTCCAACGGTTACCGCCGAGCAAGCAACCGCGGCAATCAGATCGGCGTTCCTTGCTTTGGTGGACAATGCGCATTCTGCTTGACGAATGCGTTCCGAAGAAACTCGGACGCGAACTTACCGGGCACTTCGTACGGACGGTTCGACAGGAGGGTTGGGCCGGGAAGAAGAACGGCGAGTTGTTGGGGCTAATGTCCGCCGAGGGTTTTGAGGTATTGCTCACGGTCGACCAAGGCATTCGCTTCCAACAAAATCTGCGAGCGCACGGCGTTTCGATGATAGTGATGTTCGGCGCCACCAATCAGCTTGTCGATCTCTTGCCGCTAGTACCGAATACCCTGATGGCACTCAGCACGATTCAACCCGGTGACGCGATAGACGTCTTCGCATGAGTGATTTGCGAAACTGCGAGGCTCCGCGTGGATGACTGGTCCCCATTCGATCTGCCCCTCACCGATCCGCGCCATCCATTTCACCTCGAACACATGGCCATGGCCCTGGAAGAGGCGAAGTCGGCCGCGGAAGAGGACGAAGTCCCTGTCGGGGCCGTCATCGTCTCCCTCCAGCGCGGCATCCTCGCCAGCGCCCACAATCAACGCGAAACGCTCAAAGACCCCACCGCTCACGCCGAGATGATCGCCATCACGCAGGCGGCGCAGGCCCTTTCCTCCTGGCGACTGGAACGCTGCGTCCTCTACGTCACGCTCGAACCGTGCAGCATGTGTGCCGGCGCCATCGTGCAAGCACGCATCCCCATGGTCGTTTTCGGCGCCGTCGATCCCAAGGCGGGGGCGTGCGTCTCGCTCTTCCAACTCCTGGGCGACGTCCGGCTCAACCATCGCGCCCAGGTCGTCGGCGGCGTCATGGCGAACGAGTGCGGCGAGATCCTCACCGACTTCTTCGCCGCCAAACGTCGGCAAGGCAAAAAATAGCTGCACGTCGCGTTCAAATTCGAAGGGGCGGCGGTACTCGCCTTGGCAAGCCAAAAATTGCGGTTAGAATTCAAGCTGTGCTCTGCCCTGCAAAAATCCTCCCCCCGCGAACTCTCCATGCGACATCCCTCGACCTCCCGGCGCAATTTCCTACTCAAAGCGGGAGCCGGCTTCGGCGCGGTCGCCCTGGCGGGACTGGTCGGCAAACAAGTCGCCGACGCCCGCAATCCGCTCGCGCCTCGGGCAGGACATCACGCCGCCAAGATCAAGTCCGTTATCTGGTGCTTCCTCGACGGCGGACCGAGCCATATCGATCTCTTCGACCCCAAGCCGCTGCTCACTCGATTGCACGGCCAACCGCTGCCGGCGTCCTTCGATCGGCCCCAGACGGCGATGGGCGTCACCGCGCACAATCCGCTCATGGCGTCCAACCGCCGATTCCGCAGGCATGGACAATCGGGCGCCTGGGTCAGCGACTGGTATCCCGAGATCGCCCAGTGTGCTGACGATCTGTGCATCGTTCGCAGCTGCGTGGCCGACGGGCTCACGCACGTCACGAGTTTGCTGCAGATGAATACCTGCAGTTTGCTCCCGGGCCGGCCCTGCCTGGGAGCGTGGTCGGTCTACGGCCTCGGCAGCGAATGCGACAATCTACCTGGATATGTCGTCTTGGCCGATAATAACTACGATCCGCCCGGCGGGCCGTCGCTCTGGGGCAACGGCTTTCTCCCCGTCCCCTACCAGGGAACACGCTTCAATCCCGGCTCCAATCCGATCCTTTACGCGGCGCCGCCGACCGGCGTCTCCATGCAGCGCGAAAAAGGCAAAGTCGACTTCATTAACGACCTCAATCGCAGACAGGCGCAAAACCGACCGGCGCAGGACCACATCGAAGCCCAGATCGCCTCCTACGAACTCGGCTACCGCATGCTCTCCAGCGCCCCGGAAGTCGTCGATTTCGCCAGTGAGACGGCCGAGACGCGCCGACTTTACGGCATCGACAACCCGGCCACCGAGAAGAACGGCCAAAACTGTCTGCTCGCACGCCGACTCGTCGAACGAGGCGTCCGCTTCGTGCAGATGTACATGGGCGTCGGCAGTTGTTGGGACGCTCACAACGATCTCGAAGTGAACCACACCCAGTATTGCGGCGAAAGCGACAAACCGATCGCCGGGCTGATCAAGGATCTGAAGCGGCGCGGATTGCTTGACTCGACCTTGGTCGTCTGGGGGGGCGAGTTCGGCCGCACGCCGATGAGCGAGAGCGGCAACGGCCGGGATCACAATCCGTACGGCTTCACGATGTTCTTCGCGGGGGGCGGCGTCAAGAAGGGCCTGACTTACGGGACCACCGACGACTTGGGCCTCTGGGCGGTCGAGGACCGTGTCCACGTCCGCGACGTCCATGCGACGATCTTGCATCTCTTGGGGCTCGACCACGAACATCTGCGCTTCCTGCACAATGGCCGCGACGAGATCGCCACCGGCGTGGCGGGGAATGTGGTGCAGGGTATTCTTTCGTAAGAATACCTAACCACAGAGACACAGAGGGCACAGAGAAATGCAAGGAGGAGGAGGAAAATTCGCAAACCCGTTTCTCTAACTTACTACTCGGTGCATTTCTCTGTGCCCTCTGTGTCTCTGTGGTTAAGGATTTTTCACTGCACGCCCGGCGCCAGCAACTCGCGCAACCTCCGCACCGCGCGCAAATAGCGCATCGACGCGGCCGCCTCCGTCAATCCCAGCGCCTGGGCGACTTCCTGGTTGCCGAGCTGTTCGAAGTGCCGCATCCAGATAACTTCGCGGTCCACGTCTTCGAGGTTTGCAATCGCCTGATGAAGTGCCTTCTGCAATTCTTGCTGCACCGCTTCCGACGCGGGCGTCCGGTCGGGATCGACCAGTTGCCCCGCGAGATCCATCGACGATTGATCGGCCCAGGCGGGACGCGCCAGCGGCTGTTCGCGGTTGACGCCTCGCTTCTTGGCGAGATGGTGCCGGCGATGCGCGTCGATCAGGTGATCCTTGGCGAGATGGCGGAGCCAAACGTGAAACGGCATGGCGGGATTGCGTAGGTAATCTTGCAGTCGACGGCTCGCTTCGAGCATCACCTCTTGCACGACGTCGCTGGCGTCGACGCGCTGCACGATGGCGGGGTCGAGCCGGAGGTCGATCATTCGGCGAATGGCTTCGCGGTGGCGCGTGAGCAGATCCTCGACGGCCCGGCCGTCGCCGGCGCGGGCCTCTGCGAGGAGCTGCTCCGTTTCAGGATTCGCGGGCCACATGGTCACCTGCTGAGAGGGAGATAGCGGAGCAGGAGCAAGAGCAAACAGGCGCCGAGCGTTGCGCTGACGAACAGCCCGAGATACCCCTCGATGGAGAGGCCGACGCGCGGGAAGAGGAACCCGCCGATGAACGCGCCGACGACGCCGACGATGATATTGCCGACCAGGCCGAACGAACCGCCTTTCATCAATGTGCCCGCCGCCCAACCGGCCAGGGCGCCGATCAACAAGAAAATAAGCAAACCTTCGATTGACATGAAAACACTCCGCAGCGATACGAGAAACTTATACGAAAGCCGAACGTCGGCGATCGAAGAAGCCTGCACTTGACGGCCGCCTTGACCGACGCTTCTTTTAATATGCCGATTGCAGGATAGCAAATAGATCGTCGACTGTCACGGGGCGCGGGTTGACGCGGAGGATGCGCTTGATTGCGTACGACTTCTCGGCAAAGGTGCGGAGTTGATCGGAATCGACGCCGATCTCGCGGAGTCGATCGGGGATACCGATGGCCAGGCGCAGCTCCTGGACGGCGATGATGCCGCGCTCGGCGGCCTCCGCGGGAGAGAGGCCATGCGTCTCCTGGCCGAGCCAGCGGGCGATGTCGCCCATGGCTTCAATGCGGGCCGGCAGATTAAAACGCATGACGTAGGGCAGGAGCAAGCCGTTGCCGGCGCCGTGCGAAACGTGGACCGCGCCGCCGACGGGATACTCCAGGGCGTGCACGACCGCGACGCCGACATTCGAGAACGCCATGCCGGCGAGCGTGGCTCCCAGGGCCATGCCTTCGCGGGCTTCGAGGTCGTTGCCGTCCTTGACCGCGCGTTTCAGAAATTTGCCGATGAGCGTGATCGCCTTCTCCGCGAGCATGTCGCCGAAGGGATGCTTCCCCTGATAGACGCTCCGCTGCCCCGGCGGCAGCGGAAATTCGGGATTGTCGACGGCGGTGTAGGCTTCGATGGCATGCGTAAGGGCGTCGATGCCGCTGTCGGCGGTGACCTTGGGCGGGCACGAAACCGTCAGGAGCGGATCGACGACGGCGACGCTGGGGCGCAGATAGTTACTCAGGATGCCGACTTTAATGTGATTTGCGGTATCGGTGACGACGGCGGCGGCGGAGACTTCGGAGCCCGTTCCCGCGGTGGTCGGCACGCAGACCAGCGGCATGACCGGCCCGGGGATCTTCTCCTCGCCGAAGTAGCTGGTAACGGTGCCGCCATGCGTGAGGGCCGCGGCACAGAGCTTGGCGAGGTCCATGTTGCTGCCCCCCCCGAGCCCGATGAGGACGTCGGGACGGAAGGGCTTGGCCTGTTCGATGCATGCCTCGGCGGCGCGCGTCGAGGGTTCCGGCTCGCCGCCGGTGAACGCCTCGACTTCGATGGCATGCCCGCGCAGCGGACTCAGCACGCGTTCCAGCAGCCCGGCCTGCACCAAGATGGGATCGGTGATGACCAGGGCGCGCTTACAACCGAGCCGGCTGACGACGTCGCCGAGCTGTTCGCTCGCTCGGGCGCCGAAGAGGAGCTGACCCGCGCTGTGGAAAGTCCAGGTGGTTCGCATGGGAGTTCCTGGGGGGAATGTCGGTTACTGCTTGGCCAACTTGCGTTGTCGGCGTCTCTTGATGCGCAGGCGTTTTTTCTTGGTCCGGGGCTTCAGGGTATGTGCCACGATTCGGCTCCTTCGTTTTATCGCGTTGCAATCTGACGTCCCCTTGTTCTATGGACCCGCCGAAAAGAAACTCGCAAATTCGTGGGGCACGTTTTTAACGTGCCGCGGCAGCGACAGGCGTACATCGTCGTCGTCGAAACCCAATCGGCAAGAGGCTCTGCAATCGCGGCACGTTAAAAACGTGCCCCACGAATTTTCCAGCGTGCCCGCTGATGACCCAGATGGACCGGCCGAAAAGAAACTCGCAAATTCGTGGGGCACGTTTTTAACGTGCCGCGGCAGCGACAGGCGTGCATCGTCGTCGGCGAAACCCAATCGGCAAGTGGCTCTGCAACCGCGGCACGTTAAAAACGTGTCCCACGAATTTTCCAGCGTGCCCGCTGATGACCCAGATGGACCGGCCGAAAAGAAACTCGGAAATTCGTGGAGCACGTTTTTAACGTGCCGCGGCAGCGACAGGCGTGCATCGTCGTCGTCGAAACCCAATCGGCAAGAGGCTCTGCAATCGCGGCACGTTAAAAACGTGCCCCACGAATTTTCCAGCGTGCCTGCTGATGACCCATGATGTACAATACGCGGGTCGAAAATTCCGGCTTCGGGCTACCTCATGAACCCTCTTCGCACTTCCGCCCTGCTCCTTTGCAGTCTCCTCACGGCGCCTCTGCATGCCGACGAGGCGAGCGACTTCTTCGAGAAGAAGATTCGGCCCGTGCTCGTCGAAAGCTGCTATTCGTGCCATTCCGAGAAAGCGAACAAGAAGCGTGGCGGCCTTTACCTCGATAGCCGAGATGCGATGCACGAAGGGGGCGACAGCGGTCCCGTCCTCAAGATCGGCGACGCGCAAAGTCTCATTCTGAACGCGATCCGTTACGAAGATCAGTCCTTAAAGATGCCGCCCAAGGGAAAATTGCCCGACGCCGTCATCGCCGACTTTGAAAAGTGGATCAAGGCCGGCGCCTTCGACCCGCGCGTGCCGCAGTCGTCGCAGCTCAAGAAGCCAGAGGCGAATTCGCTCGTCAATCACTGGTCGCTGCAGCCGATTCGCAAGCCGGCGGTTCCGAAGGTGAAGGACGCCGATTGGCCGATCACGGACATCGATCGTTTCGTCCTCGCGGAACTCGAGAAGAAGGGGATGAAGCCCGTGGGCCAGGCGTCGCCTACCGTACTGGCACGGCGACTCGCGTTCGATCTGACCGGGCTGCCGCCGAAAGACAAGGCGGCTTCCGCCGGGAGTTACCTGGCGTCGCCGGAGTTCGGCGAGCGCTGGGCGCGGCACTGGATGGACGTCGCCCGATACGCGGACTCAACGGGGGGCGGCGCCAACTGGGTCCTGGACGACGCCTGGCGCTACCGCGACTGGCTCATCGACGCCTTCAATCGCGATCTGGCCTTCGATCAGTTCGTAACGGAGCAGATCGCCGGCGACTTAATTCCGCAGGGGCAAGGGATTCTCGCAACCGGGTTTTTGCAGATGGGCCCCAAGGAACTCGCGGAGTACGACGTCGAACGCCTCCGCATGGACATCGCCGACGAACAGGTCGACGCGGTGGGCCGGGCGTTCATGGGGCTGACGCTCGGTTGCGCCCGCTGCCACGATCACAAGTTCGATCCGGTGCCGACGGCGGAGTATCACGCGCTGGCCGGGATCTTCCGCAGCACGACGGCGCTCGGCCCGGACAAGGCGGGGCCAATCTCGCAGGTTCTGCGGCGCGGGCTGCCGGTGTCGGCGGAGAATGCCAAGGCGGGCAAGGCGGCGGCGGATTCGCTCAAGGCCTTGCAGGCCGAACTCAAGGCGAAACAGACCGAGCTGAAGAAGCTCAAGGGGCCGGAGCAGGCGAAGCTGTCGGCGACGGTCGATGGCTTGCAGACCCAAATCGCGGGGCTGCGCAAGAAGGTCGAAACGTTGACGCCGAAGGTGCTCAGCGTGCTCGAAGAGACTCCCGCGGATCTACCAATCTTCATCCGCGGCGACCTGAATAACAAGGGCCCGAAGGCGCCGCGCGGATTCCTGAGGACCGCGTTCGACATCAAGGCGTCGCCGGTCAATCGCACGCAGAGCGGCCGACTCGAACTGGCCCAATGGATCGTCTCGCCCGACAATCCGCTCACTGCCCGCGTGTATGTCAACCGTGTCTGGCACTGGCTTTTTGGCGCCGGGCTCGTCGCCTCCGTCGACAACTTCGGCATCCGCGGCGACGCGCCGTCGCATCCCGAATTGCTCGACTATCTCGCCGCTCGCTTCATGGAGGAGGGCTGGTCGACCAAGAAGCTGATCCACGAGATCGTTCGTTCGCGGGTCTATCAACTGGCCAGCACGCACGATGAAACGTCTGCTCAACTCGACCCCGACAACCGTCTACTTTGGCGGCACAGCCGTCGGCGTCTGGAAGCCGAGGAGATCCGCGACGCGATCCTCTTCATCAGCGGCGACCTCGATCCAAAGATGGGGGGGAGCACGAACACCAACACCGGCCGGCTCGGTTTCGAATCGCTCGCGCAGAAGGTCGATGTCGACCCGAAGAGGCGGCGCAGCGTGTACCTGCCGATCTACCGCGGCGGCTACGTGCCCGATTTGTTCCAGGCGTTCGACTTCCCCGATTCGGGCCTGATCACCGGCAGACGCAACGTCACCACCGTGGCCCCGCAGGCCCTCTTCCTGCTCAACAGCGAGTTCATGGCCAAACAATCCGAGTTGGTCGCGAAAAAGTTGCTGGCGGCGATTTCCAGCACCGATTACAAGACGGTGATTCGCCTGAACATGCTGCACCGTTTGGCGCTGGGACGCGAAATGTCGGCCGAGGAGCAACATCGCTGCATGCCGTTCGTTTACGAGTGCGAAAAAGCCTTGAAGGCGCAAGGCCGCGCCGATGCCGAACTCGCGGCCTGGACGACGTTGTGTCACGCGGTATTGGCAAGCAACGAGTTCTTGTTTCTGGAGTGAGACACCCGAGCCGCGCCCGTCAGGAAGCGGGTCCGTATGCCTCGCGGCGACGAGATGTTTTGATCGCAACTTGACCCGCTTCCTGTCGGGCGCGGCTCGGTAATTGAGGACACTCACGATGCAACAGCCAACACGCCGTTCGTTCCTGCAATCGACCGCCTGCGGCTTCGGCGGCCTGGCGCTCGCCGATCTGCTCGCGGCCCAGTCCCCGCTGGCCCCGCGCACGCCGATGATTCCCGCGCGGGCCAAGCGCGTCATCTTCCTCTACATGCGCGGCGGGCCGTCGCACATGGACACCTTCGATTACAAGCCGCGCCTCCAACAAGACGACGGCAAGGATCTGCCGTTCGCGCTGCCGCGCTTGCAAGTCCTGCAGCGTCGCAATCTGCAGAAGCTGATGGGCTCGCCGTTCAAGTTCCGCCGGCATGGGCAGTCGGGGCTCTGGTGTTCCGAAGTGTTCCCGCTCACCGCGCAGCACATGGACAAACTCTGCGTCGTCAAGAGCATGCACACCGAAGGCGTCGATCACGGCCAGGCGACCATCAAGCTCCACACCGGCGCCGAGTCGTTCGTACGGCCATCGCTCGGCTCGTGGGTCGTTTATGGTCTGGGCAGCGAAAACCAGAACCTACCGGGCTTCATCACGATCTGTCCTCTCCGCAGCGACGCCGGCACGCGCAGTTACGGCAGCGCCTTCCTCCCCGCGGCGTACGGCGGCACGCCCATCGGTTTCGAGGAGATTCCTTCGTCGCAGGCGACCATCCGCGATCTGTCGAACCCCCGACTCCCCGCCGACGTGCAACGGCTCCAGCTCGATTTGCTCCAGTCGATGAACCGCGCCCACCTTCAGCGGGCGACCGCCGACCGCCAGCTCGAAGGCTCGATCCATTCGTTCGAGCTCGGCTTTCGCATGCAGGGTGCCGCCCCGGCGCTCATGGATCTTACCCGCGAAACAAGTGCCACGCTCCGGCTCTACGGCATCGGCACTCAGCCCACCGACGAGTTCGGCCGACAATGCTTGATGGCCCGCCGATTCGCCGAGGCGGGCGTGCGCTTCATCCAGCTCACCTACACGAGCCGAAAGCTGCGCGGCATCTCCGATTGGGATCAGCACACGAACCTGAAAGGCGACCTGGAGTTCAACGCCCTGGCGACCGATCGCCCGGTGGCTGCACTGCTCACGGACTTGCACGCGCGCGGGTTACTCGAAGATACCGTGGTCTGGTGGGGGGGCGAGTTCGGGCGAACGCCCGTCAGCGAAGGCCGCGGCGGCGGCGTCAGCGGGCGCGATCACAATCCCTACGGCTTCACCCACTGGCTCGCCGGCGGCGGCGTCAAACCCGGCATCAGCCACGGCGACACCGACGACTTCGGATACCACGCCGTCTCCAGCAAAGTACACATGCACGACATGCACGCAACCCTACTACACCTGCTCGGCATCGATCACGAACGCCTGACCTATCGTTACGCGGGCCGAGACTTCCGCCTCACCGACGTCTACGGCAACGTCGTGCACGAAATTCTGCGGTAACACGAACTCTCGTTCCCGGGCTCTGCCCGGGAACGCACTGATTGCGAGGCTCTGCCTCGGCGCCAGTATCTCTTGCGAACAACTCCTTGTCCACCCGCAATCAAAAACGAGGCAAAGCCTCTGGGCAGTGCGTTCCCGGGCAGAACCCGGGAACGAGAATGGTTTATCGCTTCGGCAGCATGTCGCTCGCCTGCAGCAACGTCTCCTGCACGATCAGATCATGCTCCAGCGTGAAGTCGGGCTTCTTCTTCCCCGCGACCACCTGCGCGAACTCGCGCAGGTCCGAGATCTGCAGCGGATTGGCCGGGAGCTCAATCGTCTGCCAGGCCGCCTGTCCGCGCCGATAGACCTCGATCGGCTGCACGTTCTTATTCGCCAGATGTCCGCTCCCCAGGTGCGGCACCACGATGGCGCCTTCCGTGCCGAAGATCTCGATGCGGCGCGCGTGAGGCGCCACTTCCAGGGCAGGGACTTCGATGCTGGCGAGTGCACTGGGATAAGTAAAAACTGCGAGTCCGTTGTCGACGAACGTCTCGGGCTTCTCGCGGTGGTGATGGGCGAGGAAGGGCGTTGTCTGTCGCGGCTTGCCGAGCAAGGCGACCATCAGATCGACGACGTGCCCGGCCATTTCGAAGAAGATGCCGCCGCGGTATCGGCTCAGCTCTTCGACGTAGCGGGCGTAAAGGGCGACGTCCTTGGGAAGCCGGGCGCGGTAATGATAAATGCTGCCGAGTTCTCCCTTACGAAATCGTTCGAGGACCGCCTGGATCGCGCTCATGTAGCGGAAGAGGTAGATCATCTGCACGTGGACGTGCTTCTGCTGGGCGAGTTCGACGAGCCGGGCGAAGTCGTGCAGGTTGTCGCCGGCCGGCTTTTCGAGCAGCACCGGTTTGCCCTGATCGACGGCGAGCCGGGCCAGGGCGACGTTCTCATAGACGCGCCCCTCGACGACGATCGCGTCGAGCGGTTCGCTGACGAGCTGTTCCGCTTTTTCGAAAAGGCGCATCTTGCCCAGGAGCGGCTCCCACGCCTTCTGCTTGCGGGCGGCTTCTTGCGGATCGCGATCGTAGAAGCCGACCAGCGAGAACTCTTTGGGATTGGCGGCGATCTGCCGAACCATGCCGTCGGCGTGCGTGTGCCACATGCCGAGCATGCCAAATCGAAGCGGCATCGTCGTGCTCCTTTCGCGTCTAAGAAATTTGCCACAGAGAGCACAGAGGACCCAGAGAGGGAAATCAGCAAAAATGCGACGGCCGGCAAACTCCTCTTTCTTTCTCTGTGCCCTCTGTGCCCTCTGTGGCTTGCTTTTGTTTTTTCGACGCTAAGTCCCGCGGGCTCGGCCGTACAGCATCGTCAGATCCGCCAGGCGACCGGCGAGCCAGTCGCTCACCTGGTGATTCTGGTAACGCCAGGTCCAGTTTCCCATCGCCTTGCCGGGGTAGTTCATGCGGGCCTCGGTCCCGAGGTTGAGGATGTCCTGAAACGGTGCGATCGCGATCTGCGCGACCGAGGACCAGGCCGCCAGCATCATGTCCCAGGTGATGTCCCGGCCGTCGCAGGAGAGATATCTTCGTACGTGATCTTTCTCATGGCTGTTGGCGCCCGCGTACCACGCCGCCGTCGTGTCGTTGTCGTGCGTGCCGGTGTAGACGACCGATTTGGACGTGTAGTTGTGC